>JAMPHT010000062.1 GCA_023663285.1 Bacillota bacterium | reverse complement strand
CGGCAGGGGTCAATATTCCCCAGAACTTCCGCATCTGGAACGTGTATCATATGTATCGGAATTATAATATGGTCAGGGACAGATGGGAAAACGGCGTAGGCGAGGAGCATAAGGCAAAGAACTGCATCAAGTGCGGAAAATGTGAGAATGTCTGTCCTCAGAAGCTTTCCATTCGGGCTGACCTGGAGAGGGTGCAGTCTGATTTGGACAAAAAAGAATATATTATAGCGGAGTAAAACATCCTATAAGAAACAGAAAGGCGGAGAAAGCATGAAAGAGATGATTCTGAAAAAATTTGAAGAGGTATTCGGGAACAGCGGCGACGCGAAGGTTTATTTTGCCCCCGGCCGGGTGAATCTGATCGGAGAGCATACGGATTACAACGGCGGGCACGTATTTCCCTGCGCACTGACCATCGGAACCTACGGCGTGGCGCGAAAGAGAACGGATAACAGACTTCGTTTTTTTTCCATGAATTTTGAGCAGCTGGGCGTGATAGAATCTTCCCTGGAGGATCTGGTTCCCTCTAAAGAAGCGGACTGGACCAATTATCCCAAGGGAGTGATATGGGCGTTTGGAGAGAAGGGGATGAAGGTTCCCTGCGGAATGGATCTGCTGTTGAACGGCAACATTCCCAACGGCTCCGGGCTTTCCTCCTCCGCCTCTGTTGAGGTGCTGACAGGCTTTATTTTAAAGGATATGTTCGGCTTTGCCGTCACCAATCAGGATCTGGCGCTGATCGGGCAGTATTCCGAGAATCAGTTCAACAAGGTGAACTGCGGTATCATGGATCAGTTTGCCATTGCCATGGGGAAGAAGGACAACGCCATTTTCCTGGATACGGCGGATCTTTCCTATGAATATGCCCCCATTGTGCTGAAGGGGGCAAAGATCGTCATTGCCTGCAGCAACAAAAAGCGGGGTCTGGGCGATTCCAAGTATAACGAGCGCCGCAGCGAGTGTGAGACTGCGCTGGCGGAGCTGCAAAAGACCGTGGATATTCAGACCCTTGGGGATCTGGATGAAGCCGCTTTTGAGAAGGCGGCCTCCGCTATTCAGAGCGATGTGCGCAGGAAGCGGGCAAAGCACGCGGTGTATGAGAATCAGCGTACCATACGGGCGGTGAAGGCGCTGAAAGCAAATGATGTGGCGCAGTTCGGACAGTTGATGAACGAATCGCATATATCCCTCCGGGATGATTATGAGGTCACGGGCGTTGAACTGGATACCCTGGTGGAGGAAGCCTGGAAGGTGGAGGGAGTGATTGGCTCCCGCATGACCGGCGCAGGCTTCGGCGGCTGCACCGTCAGCATCGTGAAGGATGAGTCTATCGACACTTTTATCGAAAAGGTGGGCGCTGCATACAAGGAAAAAATCGGTTATGCCGCCGACTTTTATGTGGTGGAAGTAGGAGACGGTCCCAAAACGCTGTAAGTGCAAGCGGTGTGCAGTATATAAGGAGCTGCCGGACATAAGGAGGAAAAAAATATAACAATTTTGCGGATGCTGCCGGACGTGGGAGCATAGAAAGGGTGTGTGGTCAGGATGGAGAGGATACAGACGGATATCAGGAAGCTGATTGGATATGGGGCGCGGACAGGTCTGGTGCCAAAGGAGGATATCGTATTTACTACGAACAGGCTGCTGGAGCTGTTCGGGCTGGATGAGCTGGAGGAAAGTGACATGAGTGTCATGGGACAGGAGAACATCGGCGCCGCGGCGGGCAGCGAGGAAATCCCCGGCAGGGATGCCAGTGGCAGGGACGCCGATGGCAAGAAAGCCGCCGACACGGATGCTGAGGCTGGGCTGGCGGCGGAGCTGGAAGGAATCCTTGGCCGTATGTGTGATTATGCCTGTGAGAAAGGGCTGATAGCTGAAAATACCGTGACCTACCGTGATTTATTTGACACGAAGATCATGAGTATGCTGATGCCCAGGCCCAGCGAGGTCATTCGCAGGTTCCGGGAGCTGTATGAGCAGGAGTCCCCGGAGGCGGCCACGGATTATTATTATAAGCTGAGCCGGGATTCCGACTATATCAGAAGATACCGGGTCTGCAAGGACATAAAGTGGATCGCCCCCACAAAATACGGCGATCTGGACATCACCATCAACCTGTCCAAGCCGGAGAAAGACCCGAAGGCCATAGCCGCGGCGAAAAACGCAAAGCAGTCCGGCTATCCCAAATGCCTTCTCTGCCGGGAGAACGAGGGCTATGCAGGCAGGGTGAACCATCCTGCCAGGCAGAACCACCGCATTATCCCCCTGACCATCAACGGGAGCCGATGGGGATTCCAGTACTCTCCCTATGTCTATTATAACGAGCACTGCATTGTTTTTAATTTTCAGCACGTGCCCATGAAGATCGATCATGCGGCTTTTTGCAAGCTTTTTGATTTTGTAAAGCAGTTCCCTCATTATTTTGTAGGGTCTAACGCCGATCTGCCCATTGTGGGAGGCTCCATTTTGAGCCACGATCATTTCCAGGGCGGCCATTACGAGTTTGCCATGGCAAAGGCTCCGGTGGAGAGAAGCTTTACCGTAAAGGGATTTGAGGACGTGGCGGCAGGCGTGGTGCAGTGGCCCATGTCTGTTATCCGTCTCACCGGAAAGGACACGGGCCGCATAATAGCCCTGGCGGATCTGATTCTGGAAAAATGGCGTGGATATACGGACGAAGCGGCATTCATCTATGCTTTTACAGACAACGAGCCCCACAATACCATCACGCCCATTGCAAGAAAGCGGGGAGATGATTTTGAGCTTGATCTGGTGCTTCGGAACAATATCACCACTAAGGAGCATCCCCTTGGCGTATATCATCCCCATGCAAAGCTCCATCATATCAAGAAAGAGAACATCGGCCTGATCGAGGTGATGGGTCTGGCGGTGCTGCCCGCCCGTTTAAAGGGAGAGATGGCGCGGCTGAAGGAAGCTATTCTCACGGGAGCCGATATCCGGGGCGACGAAGAGCTGGCAAAGCACGCCGACTGGGTGGAGGAATTCAGACCTAAATATGACAAGATCGACAAGTCCAATATCGACGCCGTCATTGAGAAGGAGATCGGACTTGTGTTTATGGAGGTCCTGGAGGACGCAGGGGTCTACAAGAGAACGGAGGAAGGGCAGAAAGCCTTTGACAGATTCATCGGCACACTGTCATAGCGCATTCTCCCAAATAAACGCAACGGCAGCCTGATAGCTCATTTTATGCTTTATGGCATAAAAAACCTTTGCGTCGAACATATCCCTGACATAAAGAGAATGTCTGCCCGCCATGTTCAGCATACGCTGAAGCTCATCTATGGAAAGTCCGAAAAGCAAACCCATGCGGATAAGACATTCTCTTGTGGGAATGCGGGTCCCGTTCAGGATCTGATATCCGTAGCTGCGATCAAGGTCAAGTGCCGAAATACAGTCTGACCGGGAAATTCCTGCGCGCTCTATGCACCCGCTCAGGAAATCGCTCAATTCCGGGCAGAGATTTTCTTTGATCAGATCTTCGTCAAATTTATCAGCCTGTTCAAGCTTCTTTTCAATATCCGATGTGAGCACTGCTGTACCTCCTATGCGCCTTCGATCGCAACGCCGGTTATTATCATATTATCTCCCGTAAAGCCAAGTCCGCCGCATATTTTATCTACGATATTTTTCGGAAGTATGACCGAGCATTCCGTACATGACAGGGCGGGATTTATACCGAGATTGTCCGTTCTCCTGATAAGCGGCGAACCTTCCTCGTCGTAGATCTGGACGACTTCGGCAAATTCAAACACATGATTTTCAAAGTAACCAAGGGTCTGTAAATACAGTATCTGATACTCCTGATCGGGCTCAGAGGATTTTGGCGAATATTCAAATTGAAAGGTCAATTTTATATCGCCCTCAAAGCCGTCAAAGGCCGCCTTTGGAATATAATTTGTCATCCTTCCGCCCCAGTCCGTGACGTAGTATTCCTTCAGGACTGCCAAGACCTTTGTGCTTCCGTCCTGGGATGAAACGCTGTATTCTGCCGCGCCGTTGTCGGGCAGAGATATGTCTGTAAAAGAAAATCCCTCCGGGGCTTCGTCCGTTGCCTCAAGACATACGGAGCTTATGGCCACATGATAGGTTTCAAAGCCAAATCCCCCATTCAGAGCCTCGATCCCCGAACGCGTCAGTACAAAAGAGAATTGCTGCGCGTCCTTTTCGATGGGAACAGCGCCTGTTATGTCAGCCTCAGAGGAATCCGAGACCGGCGCACAGTAATCTATCATGTTTGCGCCGCTGCTGTCAACGGGATAGATCAGGTAGATCTCAGGCGCATTGATAAAGTCGGGTAAGGTTTCGACTTCAAGGGTTATTTTTACATTGCCGCCAAATTCGTCCAGTGTATTTCGAGAGATCCTTCCCACATACTGACTGCTCATATTTTTGTCAAAGCTGCCAAACTCGATGGTAACAGGCGCAATTTCCGATTGAGCTTCAACACCCTCCGGGCGCGGTCTACGGAAAATCAAAACCGGCGTCAAAACCGCGGCGCACAGCAGAACTCCCGTGCATATACCAATCAGAAAATGATTTGGTTTCGCGGGAGAAGCCCTATGATATATGTTAAGCGGATCTTCCTTTGAAAATTCCTCCCTTGAAAGAGTGATAGCCTCCCCTCGGATCTTCATATCTGATAGTGCATTCAAAAAATCCGCGGCGCTGTCAAAACGTTCTGCGGAATTTATCGCCGCCGCCTTTTTGATCACATTCCGGAAGCTTTCAGGGATGGCCCACAGGCTGTCGGTGAATTCCCCATCGTCTTCCATACGCATAAAAACGCTTTTCGGCTGCTTTTCCGTCAGCGCATAAAACAGCACCATTCCAAGAGCGTAAATATCAGATCTTGGGGTAAGGCTCGCGCCGCCGGAATATTGTTCCACAGGAGTGAAGCCTGTTTTCATCATAACGGTGAGAGAGGTTTCCTCCCTGACCTCTCGTGCCGCTCCGAAGTCAAGCAGCTTGACCCTGCCGTCCTCGCAGAGCATGATGTTATCGGGCGCAATATCGCGGTGAAGCAGACCCGCACTATGTATCGCCACCAGCGCAAGCCCAAGCTTTTCCGCTAAATACACGCCCTGCTCCACATTCAGCGCGCCATGCTTTTCAATATACTTTTCCAGGGTCGTTCCCCGCAGATGCTCCATAACGCAATATGCAGTGTTGTTTTCGCTGAAGCACTCAAAGACATTTACAATATTCGGATTGCCGTTAAATTGCGAAATGAGGCCGCTTTCTGCGGAAAAATGCTTCAGACCCTCATTGTATACGCCGCTCTTTTTCTCGCTGATCGGCTGTATCACAAGACCTTTGCGCTCTCTGACCGCGATATTTGCAGGAAAATATTCTTTGATCGCCAGTATCTTTTCGGCTTTTATGTCAAAGGCAAGGTAGGTGATACCGAAGCCGCCGCGGCCGATCATGCCGCCTATGATATATTTTCCTGCGAGCTTCGTTCCGCGGGGCAAAATTCCTGTATCGGATACAGCGGCGCTCTTTGAATATCCGCATTCTGAACAAGGCTCCGATTTTATCTCGCTGAAGCAATTTGCACAGCGTTTTTTTCCGTCTATAAACCGCAAGACCCTGCCCTCCTTTTCGCTTATTAGTAACATATTTTCAGCAAAATGTCAAATAGTGCAATTCTGCTAACCAAAGTTATTATTGCCTGTGCTATAGTAGAACAATATTGAAATGCCGAAAGCAGGCATCCACAGCACAGAAAGGGAGAAATTTATGAAAAAGAAAGCATTCATGAAAAAGAAAGTACTGACAGGGGTCATTGCGGCAATGCTTCTGTTGTCGGGCTGCGGCGGGGATTCAGGCGCCACGCCGAATGAACAGTCAACCCAGGACAGCTCGGCGGCAGAAAGCCTGTCTGCTGATAACGAGTCAGATTCTGCCGAAGTAAGCGACGCTTCAGCTTCGGCGGAGAACGCAGGTACGGAAAGCACGGAAAGTACGGCCGCAGAAAGCAGCGTATCGGAAACGGAAAAGAAGGCCGATCCTCCGGCTCCCGTGATCGCCTCGAACACAAAACCGGAGGACTATGACACTGAGCCTGTTCCATTCCGGGACGAGATCGACGAGTTCAACGCGCAGGTCACGATCGACAGCACGAGCCGGGATGCGCATCATACACAGCGGACGCTCTGTGTTGACGGAGTTCCTCTTATCGAAGTGGTAAATACGGATTTTGAATCGCCCAGGCCCCTGGTCTTTGCGCTTCACGGCGGCGGCGGACATAAATCTGACGCCGAGTTGTATACGCTTGCCGATAAAGGCTTCTGCGCGGTTGCGATCGACTGTGCGGGAAACGGCGACAGCCAGGACGGTCCTCTGCAGGCCCCTGCGGCGTTTATGGAGACCGTTCATGACCTTGATGTTCTTGTGGAATATTACAACACGCTTTCTGACGTTGACGCTGAAAATTTCGGTATCATCGGATATTCCATGGGCGGAAATATCGCCATGTGCTATGTGCCTTACGGAAAATACAAGCCCACCGCCATTGCGTTTGCCTGCTCAACGCCCGATCCCCTTGTTGACAGAGGGCCTGTGTGGGATGTATTTGACAAGGGCAAAAACGGCCAGCCGGCTGTCTGGACGGGGGATGAAATGGAAAGCTTTGTATCGGCTTATAAGGCGGTGAATTTCCCTGAGTATTTCGTTGACGTATGGGTGTTCGCGGCCAACGGCGCGGAGGATGATGAGGCGGGACCGCCTGAGGGCTGTGCCGAGCTGAAGGAAAAGGTCGAAGCCCTGGGCGGCACAAAATTCTCTCATCAGGTTTTCGAGGGTTACGGACACGAGGTTCCCGAAAGCTGGTTCAGCGACACACTGTCTGAATTTTGCGGGAAATTTTGACCATAAAGGGGGCGCTTTGCGCTGCCTGCAGCAGTTATCTCATAACAGCAGAAAGGTATTTTATGAAAAGGATCAAGAAACGTTTTTGGTATTTAACGCTGTTCTTCTGCCTGGTTCTGAATTTAGCAGCCTGCGCCTCATCGGCAGACCCGGAGGTGAGTTCTTCCGCGCCGGAAGCGGAGGTTACCGCCACGCCCGCGCCGGAACCGACCCAGGAGACGGAAACAGTTGACAGTGACTATCCGGAGATGAAGTATACCGGATATTACACAAACGATAAAAAGGTTATCGCTGCTTATAAGAGCTATTTGAGGGATTCTGAAGTTTACCTGTCGGATTCCGCCGAGGGACAACAGGAGATCGCCGATATGGAACAGCGCATACAGGAGATCGTAAACAGTCCCACGGAAATCGTGAAGGCGGATGAGTATGTTCAGGGTGTTTCCTATTCCGGAACTGCTTACTATGTGGATCCGGAAAGCGGAAACGACGATAACGCCGGGACTTCGCCGGAGAAGGCTTTCCGAAGCGTCGCCAGGCTCAACGGCGGATGGCTGCAGGAGGGAGACGCCGTATTTTTGAAGCGGGGCAGCGTGTTTTACGGCGGGGAACTGGAGCTGCAGGACGGCGTGACCTACTCTGCTTATGGGGAGGGGCGCAAACCCATCCTTACGGCCTCTCCTGCCACTGCCAACGATCCGGCGTATTGGGAGCTGTACAGTGACGCCGATGGCAGGAAAATATGGCATTTTCTGGACAGAAGGATCGGGAGCGTGGGATGGATCGACTTCGATCTGTCAGATGACAAATATGCCTATCCGGTTTATGAATACTGGTCTGAGGAAAACGGATATCAACACATTAATACGGTCCATGTTGACTACAGCGAGTTTAAGCCCGGCGAGGGTCTCAACCGGGACCGCTACGGCGAGCTTGTGACCATGAGCATCGAAGAGCAGCTGACAGAGAATCTCACTTTTATCAGCAGAACGAATGGTTTCAAGGATGAGGAGAACGGTATAGTCTGGTGCATGGATGTACTGGACACGGATCTTTATCTTCGCTGTGACGAAGGTAACCCGGCGGAGGTATTTGAGACGGTCAAGCTTACCACCGCCGCGCCCATGGGGCCGGATGGCGTGACTACCACTGCCCTGAATACATATGGCCGCGAAAATGTCACGCTTGACAACATTGAGGTGAGCAATGGGGTACAATACGGTATCGGTCACATGAGTCACTCTACCATCCAGAATTGTGAAGTGAGCTTCATCGGAAATCATGTCTGGAACTATACGGAATGGCGTCCGGAGAACGTCTGGCAGATCTCCATAAATTATATCGGAGACGGAATCTATAACTGTGTCAACGGCGGCGTGGTAAAAAATAACTATGTCCACCACACTTGCTGCGTAGGCATTACCGGCGAGCATTATACTTCCCCTGACAGCCCG
Organism: Bacillota bacterium; assembly: GCA_023663285.1. Lineage (GTDB taxonomy): Bacteria > Bacillota > Clostridia > Lachnospirales > Lachnospiraceae > Acetatifactor. The sequence continues at coordinate 7,666 of JAMPHT010000062.1, read as the reverse complement.
ATCAGAGGGGACGCCTTTGGCCCCGATCTTGTGGAGCATCTTGACGCCTTTATCGCCGATTCCAACGTGGTGGCCTACACCGGCGTCGGAATCGCTTTCCAGGAGGGGGATGAATGGGTAGGTCTTGACATGGACGATATCGTTTTCTCGAATAATTATGTGGCCTATGTGGGTGAACAGGAAGGCGTACTTCGGTGGCAGAACGATTTCAACGGAACCAATATTTACAGCTGGGACAGTACCAATCAGACGGATGTGATAAAATTTATCGCCTCCCATCATATTTACAAAAATAACACTTTTATCGGCGGATATGGGTCCTCTATGATGTCAACGGTCGATGGTTGGAAAGCGATAAAGACCTTTGAAGGGAATACCTTTGTGGGGGACGCCATGGACAATGCCGTCATAGATTATCAGCGTGAGATCGTGATAAAATACTGGCAGATGGTGAAGGCCGGGGAAGAGGGGTGGACTCCCTGATCTGCCCTGCATCGTAAAAACGTTCGCGGCAGAAACCATCCGCAGAAGAAAACGTCACAACAGAAACCATCGTAACAGAACACATCCGCCGCAGTCATATCTGCGGACAGGATCGCATAAAATCATATAGCGGATATAAAAGTAAGAAAGCTGCCTGGAGATCAGAACACGTCCGGGTAGCTTTCCTGCAGATGCCTTGCAATCACATTCCGGTTGGCGGAGCGCAGATTTTTGGCGACGTTCCGCAGTCGGTCGATCTCCTGAAATCGTCCGACGGAGGCATAATATTCCGCCAGAATATAATAGGTGCGGCTGATGTCCGTATCTGTGCTGACGGCAAATTCCATCAGGGGGACCGCCTCCTTTTGGAAACCGCCTTCAACCAGGCAGTCGGCCCACTTTTGCAGAGTGCGCACCAGGATCGTATAATTTTGATCATATTCCGTGAGCGCTTCCAGATTTGCAGTGCCGTATTCCAGCTTCAGGTCTGTGTTGGACCAGCCGGTGAAGTTTACGATCTTCCGGGCGGTAAGGGATTCCAGGATATCTATGCACTCCAGCACTCTGGCGTCATCATTCATAAGGTGGGTAGGAAAAGCCTCCAGAGGTATTTTGATATAATCCAGGTCATCCAGAGGCTTGCGGCGCACGGAATTGGCGCGCTGCTCCCTGGACCAGAATTCGGCCTCCTGGTTTTTAAATTTTTTCTGTTGATTCTTCATGATGAAAAAAATCGCCAGAATAAAAGTCAGAAAACTTGCCAAAAAGAATAAATTCATATATAATATCCTTCCAGAGTTTAGTATCTAACAGTCATGCAGGAGATCTCATACAGCATGGCGGAAACGAGGTCAAAATGTTTAACATGAGCAATAAAAAGACCAGGCAGAAGGTTTCTGTAGTCATTATTCTGATACTGGTGCTTGCTATGGTCATTCCTACTTTAGCATATTTCTTTTGAGAATTCAATGTGAGGATCGTAAGGAAGGACTCAATTTGAAAATGAATTTTCAATTATTGGTTGGTACACGTGCTGAAGTATGTAGAGAGGTATAAGAATGAAAGATAGTAAAAAGAAAATCGGAAGAGGCGGCCTTTGTCTTGCGCTGACACTGGTGTGTTTCCTGTTGTTCGGCATACCGGTCAGGGCGGAAGGCGGAGAAACCATAAAGCCCGGCATTTATGCAGGGGATATTGAGCTGTCCGGAATGACCAGGGAGCAGGCGGAAGCGGCGGTGGAGGCCTATGTGAAAAGCCTGGAGGAGACCCGGATCGTGCTGCAGTATGGTACGGCTGCAGAGGTGACGGTCACAGCGGGAGAGCTGGGCATTGCCTGGGCGAATCCGGAGATCGTGACAGAGGCGGCGGAGCTGGGGACACGGGGAAATGTAATAGAGCGCTATAAAATGCTGAAGGATCTGGAGCATGAAAACAAGATATACCCCATCGAGCTGTCCTTTGACATACAGACGATCAGCAATATCCTGACGGACAAATGCGCTGTCTACGATCAGGAGGCTGTAGATTACGGGCTTGTCCGCGAGGACGGGGAATTTCGGATCATTCAGGGGCAGCAGGGTTATTTTCTGGATGTGGAGACGTCCATTGATTTGATAAACGATCATCTGACCCAGGACTGGGACTGTCAGCCCTGCGCTATTGCGCTGGACGTCACTGTGGAAGAGCCAAGGGGCAGCATGGAGGAGCTGGCGCAGGTGAAGGATGTGCTGGGCAGCTTTACCACTTCCTTTAAGTCTTCCGGCCCTTCCAGAAGCGCCAATGTGGAGAACGGCTGTCATCTGATCGACGGTACCCTTCTTTATCCCGGCGAGGAATTTTCCGCCTATAAGGCGGTGTCTCCGTTTTCCGAGGCCAACGGTTATTATATGGCCGGCTCGTACATAAACGGGAAGGTGGTAGACAGTCTGGGCGGCGGTATCTGTCAGGTGTCCACCACGCTTTACAACGCGGTGCTGCTGGCTGAGCTGGAGGTCACGGAGCGGCACAATCATTCCATGGTGGTGAGCTATGTGCCCCGTTCTGCGGACGCGGCCATTGCGGAAAGCTCCGGCAAGGACTTCCGGTTCGTGAACAGCATGGAATATCCCATCTATATTGAAGGCTATATTGACAAGAAGCAGATCACCTTTAACATATACGGGAAGGAAACCAGAGACCCGAACAGAGAGGTTATTTATGAGAGCGAGGAGCTGGAGGTAAATGTGCCTCCCAGCGACGAAATATACGCGGACGCTTCCAAGCCCATAGGCTACATAGTATCGGAGGGCGCTCACATCGGATACAAGGCGAAGCTGTGGAAGATCGTGAAGGAAAACGGCAAGGAAGTAAGCCGTACATTGGTCAACAGCAGCACCTACAAGATGGTGCCCAGAAGCGCTACCGTGGGAACGGCTACGGATGACCCTGCCGCATACGAGCAGATCATGGCGGCGATCAATTCAGGCAGTGTGGATCAGGTGAAAGCGGTGATCGCGTCGCTGACCGCCCAGACAGCCTCCAACAGTGTGGAGGTAGGGGAGCAGTAGGGTGAGGTAAGGGAGCATGAAGATTGGCAGGTTGCCGGAGAACGTTTTAAAGCGCTCTGTTCTAAGGCAGATACAGACGAAAAGGGAAGAAATCATAAATGGCGCAGGTATAGGGGAGGACTGCGCCGTTTTTTCGTTTGGCGGCAATGGGATCATGATGACCTGCGTGCAGACAGCGGCGGTGAAGGCGAAGGAATCCGGTCCGCCGGGAAAGCAGGAATGCCGGGTCTGTATGGGGCATTTGATCCAGCGGTGCGCCAACGATTTGGCGGCAGCAGGGGCGCGGCCTGTAGGAATAACCATAGCGCTGACGCTTCCGGAGGAAGCGGAGGAGCCGGATATCAGGGCGCTGATGGCGGATGCGGAGGCAAAGTGCAGGGAATTGAACATCCAGATAGCCGGGGGACAGACCCGGATCAGCGGTGCGGTGAGGCAGCCTGTGGCGGCGGTGACAGGGTACGGAAAATGCTTTGAGCCGGAGAACGATGGAAGCAATGTAGGGGAAGCTGCCGGAGAAATGTCCGGCATAGGAAAATATCCTGCAGCGGTTCGAGCCGGACAGGACATAGTGATCAGCAAATGGATAGGGCTGGAGGGAACGGCTATACTGGCGGAGCGTTACAGGGATAAGCTGCTGGAACGTTATCCGGCTTATTTTGTGGAAGAGGCAGCAGGCTTTGAGCGTCTGCTTTCCGTGATACCGGAGGCCGCCACCGCCATGAAGTCCGGCGTTTGCATGATGCATGATGCTTCCGAGGGCGGGATCTTCGGATGTCTTTGGGAGCTGGCGGAAAGAGCGGGCGTTGGACTGACAATAGATCTGAAAAAGCTTCCGCTCCGTCAGGAGACGGTAGAGGTTTGCGAATGCTGTAATGTGAATCCCTACGAGCTGCTTTCGGGAGGCGCTCTTGTCATGGTGACGGAGGACGGACCGGGGCTTCTGGAAACGCTTAAGGCGGAGAAAATTCCGGCGGCCATCGTGGGAAGAGTCACTGACAGCAACGATCGGATCATCCGGAACGGAGAGGAAACACGTTTTCTGGACAGGCCGAAAAGCGATGAAATTTACCGACAGTAAGGTTTGCGGGCCGAAGGCATGGAATCGGCTTTCCGGCTGCAGCAGACAAAAGGCGGGCCAATAAATTTAAGAAAGAATAGAAATAAAGAATGGAGAGGAAAAATGAGAGACGAATTGCTTACAATCATTGAAAAAAACAGCCGGATCGACTTAAAAGAACTGGCTGTGATCTTAGGCGTGGAGGAGATCGACGTTGTGAACGAGCTGGCGGCATTGGAGAGTGAGGGCATCATCTGCGGTTATCACACCCTGATCAACTGGGAGAAAACGGACATTGAAAAGGTATCCGCGCTGATCGAGGTGCGGGTGACGCCTCAGAGAGGCCAGGGCTTTGATAACGTGGCGGAGCGTATCCAGAAATATCCGGAGGTGCAGAGCGTTTACCTGATGTCCGGCGGCTACGATCTGATGATCATTCTGGAGGGAAAGACCCTTCGCGAGGTGTCCTCCTTTGTTTCCGATAAGCTTTCCACCCAGGAGGCTGTTTTGAGCACGGCTACACATTTTATTTTAAGGAAATATAAGGACCACGGCACGGTACTCTCCCAGAAAAAAGACGACGAAAGGGAGATGATCACGCCATGAGAAACCCGTTAGCAGATAAGGTGGTAGAGATCAAGCCATCAGGAATCCGCAAATTTTTTGATATTGTCAGCGAGATGAAGGACGCTATTTCTCTGGGAGTGGGCGAGCCGGATTTCGATACGCCCTGGCATATCCGGGACGAGGGTATTTATTCGCTGGAAAAAGGAAAAACACATTATACCTCCAACGCCGGACTTATGGAGCTGCGCCAGGAGATCTGCAATTATCTGTATAGAAGGCAGGGGCTTACCTACCATCCCGCAAAGGAAGTGCTGATCACCGTGGGCGGTTCCGAGGCCATCGACATGGGGCTTCGCGCCATGTGCAATCCCGGAGACGAGGTGCTGATCCCCCAGCCCAGCTATGTGTCCTATGAGCCCTGCGCGGTGTTGGCGGGAGCAACTCCCGTTATCATTGATCTGAAGGCGGAAAACGAGTTTCGCCTTACGGCTCAGGAGTTGGAGGACGCTATTACGGAGAAAACCAAGATCCTGATCCTGCCTTTTCCCAACAATCCCACCGGAGCGATCATGGAGCGGAAGGATCTGGAGGCCATAGCTGAGGTGATCTTAAAACATGACATATATGTCATGTCGGATGAGATATATTCCGAGCTGACCTATAAGGAGAAACACGTATCTATCGCAGAGCTTCCCGGTATGCAGGAGCGCACCATCCTCATCAACGGCTTTTCCAAGGCATATGCCATGACCGGCTGGAGGCTGGGTTATGCCTGCGGGCCGGAGAAGATCATTCAGCAGATGACGAAGATCCATCAGTTTGCCATTATGTGCGCTCCCACTACCAGTCAGCACGCGGCGGTGGAAGCATTAAAAAACGGCGACGGGGATGTGGAGGAAATGCGCAATGCCTATAATCAGCGCAGACGATTCCTGATGCACGCTCTCCGGGAGATGGGGCTGGAGTGCTTTGAGCCCTACGGCGCATTTTATGTCTTTCCCTGTATCAAAGAATTCGGCATGACCAGTGATGCCTTTGCCGAGAGACTGCTGGAAGAAGAGAAGCTGGCAGTAGTGCCGGGTACGGCTTTCGGAGACTGTGGCGAGGGATTCTTAAGAATTTCCTATGCCTATTCTCTGGAGCGGCTGAAGGAAGCCCTGGGAAGGCTTGGACGATTCGTGGAGAGACTGCGAACGGAATGAAGATATTCTAAATATCTAATCATTCCGAGAAGAATCCGCAAGCGGATTCTTCCGATTTGGCGACGGTTCATTGATTGTTCTTGATAATAGAATCAAAAGTATGAGGACATATGAATATTATATTACATCAGCCGGAAATACCGGGAAATACTGGAAATATAGGGCGTACCTGTGTTGCTACAGGCACGCCCCTGCATTTGATCGAACCCCTGGGATTCCGCCTGGATGAAAAGTCTATCCGCCGGGCGGGTATGGATTACTGGAAGGATCTGGAGGTTTACAGGTATATAAATTTCGAGGAATTCCGGGAGCGGCATCCGAAGGTCCGGATATGGATGGCCACCACTAAGGCAAAGCGGGCTTACACAGAGGTGCGCTATGGCAGGGACGACTATATCATGTTCGGAAAGGAGAGCGCCGGGATCCCGGAGGAGATCCTGGTGGAGCATGAGGAGAGCTGTATCCGCATTCCAATGCTGCCTGCCATCCGCTCCTTAAATCTGTCCAACGCCGCCGCCATTGTGCTTTATGAGGCCCTCAGGCAGAATGAGTTTGCGGGGATGGAAAGGGAAGGAGAGCTTCACAGGCTGCACTGGAAAGGGAATGAGGACAAGGAAAGTCTAAGTCATTCTCAGGTAGAACCAAATCATTTAGAATGAGAGATTACGATTTCTTTATATTCCGGGTACTCCCGGAGAAATTGCTCTATTATTTCCGGTTTGTCCCAGAAGTGCATGGGATAAACCTTTTTTGCGCCGATATGTCTCAAAAAATAGAGAAAGCCGTCGGCATAGTGGCAGCCCAGATGAGGGTCCAGAGGCAGGAAGGCGCAGTCTATGGAAAATCCCGTCAGAGGGCGGAGAGCCGCCCGGAAGCTGCCGGTCATCTGTCTGCGCTCCCCATCTGGCGTATCCTCGGTGATCCAGTCATTCAAGTCTCCGGCATGATAAAAAGTGCCTTCAGGGCAGGTCAGCAGAAAGGCTACTCCCGAATCCGTGGACAGCAGTGTCCTGATATGGGTGTGACAGGGGAGGTCGTACTCCCGGCTGTGGTAGACCTTGAGAACATGACCGTATAAAGAGTTTATATCTGTACAGCTTCGGATGTCGGAATTCGCTTCGCTATCGGTATCCCATCCTTCAGGATAGCTCCGGCGCTTGATGTCATTCGGCAATATGGCGCAGACCTGTTTCATTCCCATACTCAGAAGCATGGCAAACACAGCGGGATCGTAATGGTCCTGATGACTGTGGCTCACAAATACCAGCAGGGGCTTCTCTGTGTCCAGAACAGGAAGTTCTCCCTTATAATAATCAAACAGATAATAACATTCCGCCGTTTCCACCAGGAAACAGCTGTGATAGATGTAGGTTACCTGCATATGATCCGCCTTTCCGGTTACTGATGTTTTAAGTTTGATAATTTTGTGTATTATACTGCTTTAATTGACATATGTCCATATATGCTATATTACTTTTTGTACTCATGCGGAAGATTTCTTTATTCCCGCGAGCAATGAGTCAAGTGCCGTGCTTGCACGAGCATAAAGTCATGTACCATGACTTGACGAATGCCGCGAGGGTCAAATACCCATGTGCTTCTCAAGCACATTGTGCTCTGCAGCGTTGCAAGCTTGATACCCCGTTGCTTGCAGCGGGGTCTTTGATTGGCTGTCTTGTGATAAAGTAAATTTTGTGCCGAATAGTACTTGAAAAGGACCATAATATATACTATAATAAATAAACAAAGCAGATATTTGGCTCTTCAGGGGTAATGGTGGGTGGAAAGCACCCACAACCCCAGTATTTATG
>JAMPHT010000061.1 GCA_023663285.1 Bacillota bacterium | reverse complement strand
TTTTGCGAATGTGGGAGTCAGGTTGGATGCTCCTTGGAGCGTCCAACCGCACAGGTGGACTAATTTATGTATATATCGGCAGAGCCGCCGGAATTCTTTATCTAATTGTCATGAAAAAGGCGGGAGTCGTCACAACTCTCCCGCCTTTTCCTGAAAATCATCGTCTCCGATGCCGCACATCAAGGTTATTGACCCTGGCGGCGTTCATTCTTCCCCGTTTAAGGAACCGCTGCAAAATAACCCGCTTATCACACGATCCCCTGGGCTGTCATGGCCTCTGCTACCTTCAGGAAGCCTGCAATGTTGGCGCCAGCCACATAATTGCCCTCCATGCCGTACTGCTTTGCAGCGCTGTCCAGGTTATGGAAAATGTTCACCATGATATTCTTAAGCTTGGAGTCAACCTCCTCGAAGGTCCAGGAAAGTCTCTCGCTGTTCTGACTCATCTCCAGCGCGGAGGTAGCCACGCCGCCTGCGTTGGCAGCCTTGCCGGGGCAGAACAGTACGCCGTTTTTCTGCAGATACTCGGTAGCCTCCATGGTGGTTGGCATATTCGCGCCCTCCGCCACAGCAAAGCAGCCGTTTGCCACCAGCATCTTTGCATCCTCCAGATCAAGCTCGTTCTGGGTCGCACAGGGAAGCGCAACATCACATTTCACGCTCCACACGCCATGCTCGCCGTTTTTCTTCTCATGATACTCTGCACCGGGCCTTGCCGCCGCATACTCGCTCAGTCTCGCCCGCTTTACTTCCTTGATCTCCTTCAGCAGCGCCACGTCGATCCCCGCCGGATCATAAACCCAGCCGGTGGAATCGGAGCAGGTCACAGGCTTCGCGCCCAGCTGCTGTGCCTTCTGAATAGCGTAGATCGCCACATTCCCTGCACCGGATACGGCAATGGTCTTTCCTGCAATATCCTTGCCGTTGCACTTCAGCATTTCCTCCGTCAGGTAAAGCAGGCCGTAGCCCGTCGCCTCCGTCCTTGCCAGTGAGCCGCCGTAGGACAGCCCCTTTCCGGTAAGTACTCCTTCATACAGTCCGGTCAGCCTCTTGTACTGTCCGTACATATAGCCGATCTCCCTGGCGCCGGTCCCGATATCGCCTGCAGGCACGTCGGTATCCGCACCGATATATTTATGCAGCTCATTGATAAAGCTCTGGCAGAACGCCATCACTTCCCTGTCAGACTTACCCTTGGGGTCAAAATCAGAACCGCCCTTTCCGCCGCCGATAGGCAGACCTGTCAGGGAATTCTTGAAGATCTGTTCAAAGCCCAGGAACTTGATGATGCCAAGATTTACGCTGGGATGAAGTCTCAGTCCCCCCTTGTAGGGTCCGATAGCGGAATTGAACTGTACCCGGAAGCCGTTGTTCACCTGCACCTGTCCCTTGTCATCTACCCAGGGGACCCGAAACAGCAGCTGCCTCTCCGGAGTGACCAGCCGCTCCAGCAGAGCATCCTTACGATATTTCTCCTCATTCGCCTCAATTACCACTCGCAGAGACTCCAAAACCTCCTTCACCGCCTGATGGAATTCCGGCTGCGCAGGGTTCTTGGCAACAACCAAGTCATAAACCTCATCAACATATGACATCTGTAATGTCCTCCTTCATTTTCTTTGGCATTTCCAAAAGACATTATAAACCTTCCCTGCCCAATTCTCAACCGCTTTATCCCATTAAACTGTAAAAGTTTTCCGCCTGTTTTTTAGATATTTTGTACAAAAGTTCCACTTACACATCAAAGATACTGCTTCAGCCTGGCTACATTTTTCTCTTCACACTCTATCAGCTGCCTTGCAAGAGCCGTAGACCGTTCGCCGGCATTCTCGTTATGCCGCAGGGCTTTTTCCATCTCAAGGATCCCGTTTGTGCTGTTCTTTATCATCAGCTCCGCAATATGCCCCGTGCTGGTATTTAACAGGGTATTATAGTGGAGGCCCGTCCGCAGCACCGCATCCGCCAGGGCGCCGCTTCGGTAATATTCCGCCTTGCCCGCCACCAGCTGCTTTGACGCGGCATTGTGGATCTCCGAATATTTCAGGGTCTGCCTGGAAAGCTGCATTGCCAGCGCGTCGTCATAGACCTTGTCCGAAATGGTATCAATAGCCTTCATCGCCGTCTCCGTATTTTTCTGAATCTCCCGGTAAATCGTTATTTCCTGTGACGTCATTCTTATACCCTCCCGTCATGCCTGCGCAGCAGGCACAAACAATCTTACAGTACCGTATGTTTACCGAAAAAGCACGCAAAAAAGGAAGCCTTTTCTTTTCAGTAAAAGACTTCCCGTTTTTTAACATTTTATTCCCGAACAGGCAATTCTTACTGCTGGGTCACAAAATCGGACTTTATATAGGCCACCTGGTTATTGTAATTCACCTTGCACCATCCGTTTTCATTACTCAGCAGCTCAAGGGACGAGCCTTCCGCCAGTGTCCCCATAACATTGGCGTCCAGACTTGCCGCCGCCCGAATCCTCACAGTGGTGGTAGCCGTGACAGTGCCTATCACTTCCAGATTTGCAATATTTTCTTCAAACTGCAGATAATCCGACTTGATATAGCCGTCCTTACCTTCATATACCACTTTCGTCCAGCCGTTCAGCCGAATCTCCTGCACCTCAAGCCTGGTGCCCTGTGACACCTTGCCCAGCTTATCCGCCTTCTCACTGTCCGAACCTCTGACATTTACCGTAGTGGTTGCGCTGGCATATTTCGGACCGGTCTCTTCCGGGACCTGCTCTGCCGGGGGCTGTTCCCCTCCCTCCGCTGTCAGTTCACCGCCTTCCGGATCCTGTGCTTCCTCTCCCTGAAGCCTGCTGGAAAGTATCTCGCCCACCCGTGTGTTCACCTGTTCGCCAAGCATTCCCACATATTCCAGCAATGTGGGATTCTGCTCCATCAACTCATTGTACTCCGCGATCACCCGGTTGTTGAACTCTACCACATCCACCTGTTCATTGGCGTCTCCGATGTATTCCTTTTCCTCATTCGTAAATGTGCTGTCATCCCTGATATAAAGGCTACCGTCCTCATCCGTACAGACATACAGCGCTTCGTAGCCCGGAAACGCGCCATGATCTATCAGGTTCATCTTATAATAAACATAGACAATGGCAGTTCCATCCGCGGGCCCCTGCTTGGAATAGATCTCAATATCCGAGTAGCTTTCAATATAATTTGCCAGCTCGCCATAATAGATCAGATTATTTTCACTGATTCCGCGGCATATGGCCTGAAGAGTATCTGAATCTCCTGTTCCGATGGCATTATAATAGGTGGCCACCAGAGTATAAACAGCCCCATCCTCATTAGCGACCAGCGGTACTTCCTTCGCAGATGGTCTGCTCTCCTCCGGCTGTGACTCTGTGACGTCCGCCGGAGAGCCGACAGAGCTTTCATTCTGCACCGACGGTTGTCCGTCAGCCGGTGTCTGGGCTTCCGCCCTGTTGGCATTCAGCGCGATAACTGCCGTGACCGCGCCTAAAATAATAACTAATACAGGGAAAACGATCTTGCAATTACCGATAATAATATCACGAACAGTCTTCCACTTATCTTTATGCATATTTACACCTTCCTCAAACATATAGAACCATACGCGGCCCTATGCTGTTGGAATTTCCAGGAGTCGTCTCATGGAACCGCCTCACGGAGTCATCTCATGGATACAATTCATGGATATGTTACAGTACAGGGTGATGTAAAATGCATCCGACAGGAATCGAACCTGCATTAAAGGCGTCGGAGGCCTTCGTTCTATCCGTTAGACTACGGATGCAAATGTTACAAAAATATTACATCACCCTGACTATAATATCATAAATAATCCCGTGTGTCTACATTGAATTGCGGAAAATTTATAAAATTATTTTAACAGTTTTTGTGGGAAGGTCATAATAGTAAAGGTTATCCGATAAAATCTCCTCCGCCGACACGTGCTGGCTGTTTACCTCGCGTATCATATGCTTCACCTCTTCCGGGGTCTCCATCACTGTTTTTTCCAGGATCAGTACCTCATGGACCGAGCTGGGGATAATATAGAAGCTGTCCTTTTTCAGCTTTCCGACCTTCTCCAGTATACCCGGATACAGCATACAGGCCGCGCCATGGAGCCGTCTGCCGTTTGTCAGCACCAGCAGCGGTATATCCGCATCCTGCCCGGAAAAGTCCTCATCCGTTCCCAGCACTTCCTCCAGCATCTCCTGCATGGGCGTGAGCCGGGCCGGAAAAAGCCTGGGGGTATTTTCCCCTGCCAGGCACATCAGGTCCTTTACCTTTATGCCCCACATCTCCAAATGGGAATTGTATATCATAATAGAGCCGTCCCCCAACATTCTGTCGCTGTAGGCATAGTAAAAGCAGACTGCCAGGTCCAGAAACTCCACATAAGGTATGCTGTCAAGAAGCTCCCGGTTGCCCTGCCTGTTGATCAGGCGGTAGCATATCCTGTCCCTGACCTTTTCAAAGGATTTGAAAAAGTTCATGTCGATTCTCTCTTTGGGCGTCTCTTCCCGGAATACCTCCAGGATCCTGTCCAGCACCTCCCGGAAAGGCACCCCGTCCTCATACGCCGCATAAAAGGTCTCCAGGTAAATGGTAGGCACCACATTGCTGTCCGGCGGCAGTATCAACAGACCCTGCATCTGTACCCCGTTATTCTTTTTTACGTCCTTCAGTTCCGCCCGGTATGCTCCTCCGAGCTCCTTTTCCACTGCGCTGCGCACTTTCTGCGCAAACTCGTTTATCTCCATTTTTATCCTCTTTCTGTGCCGTCAATTTGATTTGTTTGATGTGTTTTGATATGTTTTAAGAATGTAGCAGAAGCTTCGCCCATACGGCACTATGCGCGAAAAAAACAAGAAAAGACAACAGCGCTCTCTTTAAAAGCGCCGCTGTCTCACAAGTCCGGCAGTTTGAAAATAATGCAGCCAGTCACACACGGGACAGATATTCACCGGTTCTGGTGTCGATCTTGATCTTGTCCCCTTGGTCAACAAACAGCGGAACGGCAACCTGTGCGCCGGTCTCCACGATAGCGGGCTTGTTGGCTCCTGTAGCGGTATCTCCCTTGAAGCCGGGCTCTGTCTCAACGATCTCCAGCTCCACAAACAGGGGAGGCTCCACAGAGAATACGCTGCCATTGTGGGAACAAATCTTGCACATCTCGTTCTCTTTTACAAACTTCATCGCGTCGCCCACGGTATCGCTGTTCAACGCGGTCTGTTCATAGTTCTCCGTATCCATAAAGTAATACAGATCGCCGTCCTTATACAGGTACTGCATATCTTTTCTATCAATACGCGCCTGGGGGCACTTTTCAGTGGGGCGGAAGGTCTTTTCCACGACGCCGCCGTTCTTGACATTTTTCAGCTTTGTCCTCACGAAAGCTGCGCCCTTGCCAGGTTTTACGTGCTGGAATTCAATGATCTGGTATACATTGTTATCATACTCAATGGTAATACCATTTCTGAAATCACCTGCAGAAATCATAGTATGCTCCTCCTAATCCTCTTCACAAAATAATTCTTTCTAAGTTTAATATAAAAGCATCCTAATTTCAACTGTTTTCGCAAATTTTTTTACAATTTCTCCAGTATATGGTCTATGGCCTGCAGATAGCCGTCCAGACCCTGGCCGTAGATCTGCCTGTCGCAGGCCGGCGCCGTCACGGAGATTTTTCTGAATTCCTCCCGCTTTGTGATATCGGAGATATGGATCTCCACCTTTGGCGCCGGGATGCTGGCAAGAGCGTCCCTGATGGCATAGCTGTAATGGGTGTATGCGCCGGGATTGATGACGATCCCCTGCGTGCCGTCAAAATACGCCTCCTGTATCCTGTCTATGATGGCTCCCTCGTGGTTGCTCTGGAATACGGCGATCTCGCTCCCGGTCTCCTCTCCCTTTCTCTTTATCATATCCAGCAGATACTGATAATCCTCAGTGCCGTACACACTCTTTTCACGAATGCCCAGAAAGTTGATGTTGGGACCGTTGATGACCAGCAGCTTCCTCTTTCCCGTCTCAGAAGCTATCCTCTTCAAAATGCCTTCCAGATCTGTCCGGTCCGCGTCCACGACGATATCCGCGCAGGCTTCGTAGGCTTCCCTGCGCTCCTCCATCAGCTGCCTGATCCTGTCCAGAGGCTCCTGGCACTGCAGCAGGGGCCTTGTGGCATCCCCTTTGAGCCTCTCGTATACCGTTTCCGGCGAGACCTTCAGATAGACAACCCTGCCAAGCTTCTTCAAAAGCTCTCTGTTCTCCGCTTTCACCGGCGTGCCGCCCCCTGTGGAATAGATCCTGCCGCCGTTTTTTTCCGCCAGCTCTCCCAGCAGCTCCGTCTCCAGCTGCCTGAAATATTCCTCCCCGTCGTCGGCAAAGATCTCATTGATGCTTCTGCCCTCCCGGCGCTCTATCAGCTTATCCGTGTCCTCCACGGGCATCTGCAGCCTGTAGGACAGCTTCACCCCCACCGTGGTCTTGCCGCTGCCCATAAAACCGATCAATACCAGGTTCTCTCCTTTTTTCACACTTATACCCCCTTGCGCATGGCGCGGTAAGCCCGCTCCTCAAGCTCTCCCGTCACCTGCCTGCCTGTCCACAGTTCATAGGCGATGACCCCCTGGTACAGAAGCATCTTCAGCCCGTTGTATGCCCGGCCGCCCGCCTTTTTCGTCAGTTCCATAAATCTGGTCTCTGCCGGATTAAAAATCAGATCATATCCGGTATGTATCCTCTCATAAAAGCCCGCTTCTTCAATCACCGCCTTGTCCACCTCAGGGAACATCCCTACATTGGTAGCCTGAATGGCAAGATAACGCCCATCTTCCGGCAGCTGCCGCCAGTCCTTCGTGTCCATGGCCCTGGCAAGCTCTTTTCCCACATGGGTATTGACTTCCTCCGCGATCTTCCCTGCCTTTTCCACCGTGCGGTTCAGCAGGATGATCTCTTCCGCCCGTTCTGCCAGCATCACTGCAACGGCCCTTGCCACGCCTCCTGCCCCCAGGATCAGCACCCTTTCGCCCTGGGTCTTTACCCCGTCCGCCTCCAGCGCCCTGAGCAGCCCCGGCATATCCGTATTATATCCCCTGAAGCCGCCCTCTGTGCGCACAAGGGTATTCACCGCTCCGATCTTCTCCGCCAGGGGATCCAGCTCCTTCAGGTATGGGATCACTTCGCTTTTATAGGGAACGGTGACATTGCAGCCCAGCAGATTCAGGGCATAGGCTCCCTCCACCGCTTCTCTGACCCGTCCCGGCTGTACATGGAAGGGAACATAGACCAGATTTTCTCCCATGGCTTCCGCCAGCGTGTTATGGATGGCAGGCGACATGGTATGCTCTACCGGACTACCTATCAACCCGCAGGTACGGGTGTAGCCGTCAATGCTCATGCCCTTTTCTCCTCTCTGCTTCCCTGTGGTAAAAATAAAGTACGATGCGCTCCAGCTTCCGCTTCAGCACGATCTGGATCTCCTCCTTCGGGTGGATGGGCCGGACAAGATAGGTCACGATCCCTGCCTTCTTCGCCCCCCATATGTCCGTAAACAGCTGGTCTCCCACAAAAACCGTATTCTCAGCCCTGCTGCCCATGCGCTCCATGGCCTTTTTATACCCGGCTGTGCCGGGCTTCCCTGCCTTGAAAATGTATTGTGAGCCCACCGCGTCGCAAAAGCTCTTTACCCTTGGCTCCTTATTGTTGGACAGGGCGCAGGTCTGATACCCTATTGCCCTAAGCCTCTCAAACAGCGCTGCCGACCGTTCGTCCGCAGGCGCACCATGGGGCACCAGCGTATTGTCAATATCAAAAATGATCCCTCTGAAACCCTTTCGGTACAGTCCCTCATAGTCTATATCGTAAGCGTTATCCGCCTCATTGTCCGGGAAAAAACGTCTCAGCATCCTGCCTGTCCTTCCTGTACGCTTCTAAAAAATAATATCCGCCCGATCCCTGATCTTATACGCTGCAAAATATTTTTCCTCCCAGGGGATCCACTTGCCCATGAATACCGGGAGGGAGTCGGCGCCGTCCCGCTTCTTTATCCTGATCCGCTGTTCCAGCGCCTTCACATCGCAAAATATCCGGACGTCCATATAGTCGCCGAATTTCGGATGACAGCTGTAGGCTCCTTCCACAATGCGCAGCATACCTGCCGGCACACGCAGCGTTTTCTCACAGGTCTTACTTTTACAGTCATAGCGCCCATACTCAAAGGCGGTGGGAAACCTCAGCCTCGGAAGTACCTCCTCCGCGAACCGTTCATAATGGATATTGCCTCCCGGCTCATTCAGACGCTCTTCGCTCCTAAGCTCCTCCGGCAGAAAAAAATCGTCCATATGGATCAGACCTGCTCCGGTAGCCCGGACAAGCTGCTCTGCAAACGTGGTTTTACCGGCGGCGCACCGTCCGTCGATGGCTATGATCTTCACATCCTCCGACACTGCGTTCAGCGCTGTCAATACTCTTTCAATCCTGTCCTGCAATTTTTTCCATCACACTCCTGCCCTTTTGCCCCGCAGCAAGCTGCCGGGGATCCCGACCTCGCGGCATTCGCAAAGTCAACGAAATTGACTTTATGCTCGTGCAAGCACGGCACAAAGTCAACTTCGTTGACTTTGCTCATTGCTCGCGGGAATAAATATCGCAGTAGATCTCCCTGCGTCTTACGTCAAGTATATACTCTATCTTTGCCTTCACTTCCTCCACATGAAGCAGGTCACAGATATAACCGCTGTACCGGCTGTCCTTCATGCCCTCGAACTCCTCCAGCAGCTGCTCCAGGGTCTTGCCCTGTCCGTAGGGTCTGCCGATATTGTCCGTGGCTGCGTCAATGCTGTCCGCAATGCTGATGATATTCACAAAGGGCTGGTTGAAGGTATGCTTCCCCACCGGGTAGCCGCCCTTTTCGTTGTACCACAGATGATGC
Organism: Bacillota bacterium; assembly: GCA_023663285.1. Classification (GTDB taxonomy): domain Bacteria; phylum Bacillota; class Clostridia; order Lachnospirales; family Lachnospiraceae; genus Acetatifactor. Next base: position 7,427 of record JAMPHT010000061.1, on the reverse strand, counting down.
AGCAGCGCACAATCGTGGACGCACTCCACATCCCGGCTCATCTTTCCCTGGTATATTTTGGAGAAATTAGCCGGATGCTCCTTGATGACCTCAAATTCGTCGTCCGTCAGGTTGCGGGAGGAGTTGGACACATAGTCCAGGCAGAAATATTTCCCAATGTCATGGAACATGACGCATTTCTCCATAAGCCTCATCATCCGGACGCGGTACTCCTCCGTGTCCTCCCAGGCATATCCCCCCACGCCGTCCACATATCGGGCATTGTGCTCCAGCACGTACTTAAGTATCACACAACTGATCTCCTTCACCATCATGGTGTGGACATACAGCGCCTTGTTGGCGTATATGGTGGCGCTCAGCACCGTCTGCTGAAAGGAATCAAAATCCACGATGGCGGAGGCGGAATTCACCAGCATCAACACACAGTAGTTGGTCTGATAGCTGCCCAGATATTGTTCCATGTCCTTCGCCTTTTTCAGGACGCGCTCCACGATCTCCATACTCTTTTTGAGGATGTAGTCCTCCTCATACCGGCTGCATTTACACAGATAGTCCAGATAATAGGAGCCTGCGGTAAACAGCGCGGAGCACTGCTCCATGGCGTTGTACTCCTCATGGGGCGCCAGATATCCCTCCAGCCGGTCCAGCAGCTCCTCCAGGGTGATCCGTCCCAGGTGATAATCCGCTTCTATACAATAGAGCCATGCCAACACCTTATCGTAGACGGCGTTTCTCTGTTCCTCCGATTCCAGCACCGCCCGCAGATCCCCTGCCAGCTCCGCGATAGCGGCAGCCTCCTCCGTCGGGTCTATGACCGGCTCCGCCGCCGGGACGCCCCTCTTCTTGGCGTATTCCCCTCTGCGGCAGGCCTCCAGGGTAAATGCAAGAACATTTTCCTTGCAGAAAATATATTCTCTCCACATGAAATCAGCGCCCTTTTTCCTGCGGATCGCTTCAAACCTGGCGCGTATCTCCTTATACTTTTTCAGTCCGAAGGTCATGTCCTTACGGTTGATCACACTGTAGAGCCAGCAGTTGATAAGCGACGTTTGAGCGTCCTCGGAAAGCCGGTCGAAATCATCCAGATACCCCTCCGCCACAAGGGGATACTCGCTTCCCGCATAATCGTCCAGATGCTCCTTCAGCATAATGTCAAAAACACAACAACGCTCCAGCGTAATAATGATTTTCTCAAGGTCTCCGGCCTCCTGATAATACTGTAAAAGCAGCCTGGATATGCGCAGTGCGATAGGGGCGTCTATACACTGCCCGCTTTGATTGATGAGCGACTTCATAAAGTCATGAAGCAGCTTCTCGGCCTCAGCGTCCAGACGCTCCGGAGCCTTTTCGTATTTTGTGATATACTCCCTGATGATCTCGTTGTTTCCCGTCTGGATCTTCTTTTTCTCCTTGGAAACCTCCACCAGCCTACCGATAATGTCCTCTTTCGTCTCATTTCCCCGGAAGGTCAGATTATCTATCTGGTTGTAGCGTTCCAATAAACCGCTGTACTCCCTGTAGTCCACTCGGCCTCACTCCATCCGTTGTAAAATCACTCCGCCCGACGCAGCAACCGGAAACCATGTGCCGAGCTATCATTTATACCCACAAGCGAAATCAACTGCCGCCTGCACTGTATAACGAGTGAACGCATCGGTGATTCAGACCGGAAAACAGCAGCCAAATACGTTCACTAGTATATTTTACCATCTGGGAAAAACAGGGTCAACCTTTTTTCAGCGGCACTTTATTGGCACTTTGCCGACGGGCATTTCGCCGGCGCTGACCCGTCAGGCCCAAAGGGCGCTTTCACGTTCCCATACAGATTCACCGCATTTCCGGTAAACATAAGCCGAATCTCGTTTTCTCCTTTCTGCAGAAGCTGTCCGATCCGAAATCTGTGGGGACCGTAGAAGCTGACGCCTGCAAATGTGCCGTTGCATACACATTCCGCCATCTCTTCCCCGCGTACCGTAAAATACTCTTCCCCTGTAAGTACACGCTCTTCCGGAATCATACAGGTACAGCGGTAAATGACTGTATTTTTCTTTTCATCTACCGGCTGAAGCTTATCCGTCCAGTCCCCTAAAAATACCTCCTCTCCGGCTTTCACGGCAGCAGACTCCGTCCGGCAGGCTTTTACAAGATCCGCCTGGCTTTGGTCCAAAAGAAGCAGCAGCTTCATCTCGCAGCGCTCTAATTTTAATCCGATACAGAAACTGCTATTCTCCGACCGCTTCTGTTCCGGACCTCTTCCTGTACAGCCATCCGTATTTTCAATATCCACATCCTCCAAGGCTGCATCCCACAGGCGGATCATGAACGGCCTTTTGCCCTCTCCCGATTCCCTTATCCATACTTTCGTTTCAATGGGCTCTTCCCCCTCGTTGGAAAAAAGATACCAGGAAACGCCCGCTTTTTTCATATGTACCGCCCGCAGACAGGGGCAGCTGCCCTCCGTCGCCACCGTCCGATAATCCTCCCGGCTTTCCCTTTCCGGCCCGGCTGTATCTACGCCGCTCTCATCTGCTGCGGCGCTGCCGTTTCCCGGATACAGCGTGGCTGCCTCTTCCACTATCCGCACTCCCGAAAGATACTTTGCATACCCATCCAGAGTCCCATAACCATACAGATCCAACACCACATCAAACCGGCAGCCGCCCACACACAGTCTGCCGTCTCTGACCTCACTTTTCTCAAGCAGCGCTGCCGGAAGATAATGAAACCCGACCTGATGCTCATACAGCCCTGCCACTTCCTCCGCCGGCACCCGGTTGTTGTCACAGAGCACCGCCACCCCGGCAAGACTCTCCGAATCCGTCATCAGATAGGAAATTCGTTTCATATAATCCGAAAACAGCCGGTAATGCCGCCACCAGATATTATGAGGGCCCACATCCGGCGGGCGCTCCTCTTTCCTTTGATCTGCCAGACTGTAATAAAAGGCATGGGGCACAAACAGATTGACGCCCCGTATCCCCAGCCAGTTGATATACCATTTCATGTCGCAGCCCGTAAAATACCAGGGAATATTCTGACGATTACACACCCCAAAGCACTCATTGGCATTCCTTCTCCGTCCCAGATACCTTGCAATATCCGCCGGAAGCTTTGCCTGCACGGAGTCAGGCTCCCGGATACCGCCAGTCTCCGGCGCGACCCGCCTCATGATCAGATCCTGACCCGGAATCTGAAAATAGAATTCCTCCGCCACATCATCGCTGGCCGCCGGATGCCCCATCAGCGAGATCCCATGGCTCTCACACCATCCGGACAAACGGGCATAATAGGTTTCCCGCAGACGCCGTTTTATCAGCCTGTGATAAATCTGAGTGGTTCGGTTTTCACCGCCCGTAAAAAGAGCCTCCAGTTCCTCAAGGCTCCCATTTTCCGCAATGATCTCCGCTTCCATTCCCGGCGCCCATTCCCGAAAGCCCCCTGCATTTCTGCCCAGGGGACAGGGCTCGTCCGTAAAAAAAGCGATCACCGTATTGCCGAAATACTCCTGCAGCTCCTGATAATAGCGCTCATGGGTGAGCCGGATAAAGGCGTCCACCGCCTTCGGATCTAAAATATCCGCAGACAGGGGCGCCCCTGCCTCACCGTCGTCCTCGCCGTAATGAATGCCCCGGATCGTGCCCCCCGTAAAGCCGTACACCAGATACTTTCCGTCTGAAAACCGGGTGATCACCTGCCCTTTTGTCCCGCTGTCCGATAGCCGGACGCCTTTGGACGCATACTCCGCTTCTTCCGCCACCACAAGCCCGTGAGCGGAGCCGGAAGGATACATCCCCTCATCATACAGGACCACTTTCATGCCAAGCTGCTTTGCCGTCTGCACCACAAATCTCACTGTCCGGAAAAAAGGCTCGGAAAGATAGGGGATTTCCCTGGGGATCCCTATCCTGGGATGCAGCACGATCCCCTCCACTCCTTTGTCCAGAAAGTCCGTCAGCTGCCGCCGAAGCTTTCCCTCATCCGGCTCATCATTCCAAAACCAGAAGGGGATCGGTGTAAATTCCCCCGGCGGATTCTTGATGCTTTTCAAAAACTGTTCTGTCATCTGTGACCGATACCCTCGCCTTTCGTTTTACAGCCGCCGCTGCATTTTTACTGTATTTTACGGCATTTTTACTGCTTCTTCAAGCATATCTCTGCATCACTTTTTCCGCTCTGTCCTGACTGACACGTTGTTTACCCTTACATTTCGGATACTGTCCGCTGAAAAACCGTCCTTTTCCGCCCTGATATCCAGGTTTTCAAAAGTGAAATCCGACAGCCGGTATTGCGATTCATCCGGCATGACGTCAAAATAGGTATGGCACACGCAGGTACAGTCGCGCATCACGATATGCTCCGCAGCGGAAAGCGGAGTATCCTTTCGATCCTTTAGATTATAAAACTGTGTCCAGGGATTGATATTGAGAAAGCTTTTCACCTTTCCCTCCATCCCCTCCACTATGATATACTCGTAAAGCTGGGGCGTGTCCGGGCGCATTTTCAGCCAGAGAAGATTCCTGCCGTCCAGTATTTTCCCCCGGCGCAGAATGATATTCCGGTCATGCACCGACTCCGATCCGCAGGTCAGGCACCCGTGGCAGAAGCCATAGGTGCAGTCCTCGATTATGATTCTCTCGTTTATCCCGTTTTCCGGCAGCCTGTCCGCCCAGGGTCCCTTTCCGCCCTTCAAGACAACGGAATCGTCGTTCACCTCCATATAGCAGGAATGGATCAGCACATCCGCGCAGACGTCAATATCAATGGCGTCGGTGCTGGGAGCCTTCACCGGAGCGGCCGGAGAAAAAATATGGCAGTCCAGGAATTTCACATACTGACATTTGTATAGATGGTTCGTCCAGAAATGAGCATTCTGTAAGTGGAGCTCCGCTATCAGTACATTTTTACAGTTCGACAGATACACCAGCCTTGGCCGCTGCTCGTCCTTGTTAGTACACTGTGGATTCCAGCTCCGGCGCAGCCAGAATGCCTTCCAGGATCTCAGTCCGTTGCCGTCGACGGTACCCCTGCCCCACATGGTAAACCCATCCAGTCCGTCCCCGTTGATGAGCGCCGCAAAATACTGACAGGTCTCGCCCTCTATGCGGGTCTCGCACAGGGCATAGTCGGATATGTCGTCGCTGCCTTTCAGCGTTCCGCCCTCCGCCACATAGAGATGCACGCCCTGCCGGAAAAACAGGGAGCCGGTCAGATAAGTCCCCGCAGGCACCACAATGACGCCGCCGCCCTCTGCCGCCGCGGTATCAATCAGCGCCTGTATCTGTGCCGTATACACCCTGCCGTCATCCAGAATATGATGCTGCGTAAGCACATACTGCCTGCCCAGTGCATCCGGCTCCGGTATCCTCAAATCATAAAACCAGTCCTCTATGGGTGTGCCGTCAGGAAATGTCTCTGTTCTGTTTTTCATGATATGCCCCTTCTATCTAAACCTAATAAATCGCAAATGTGATCATATATCTCACAATATGACGTATTATTTTCAACACATTTGTCTAAATATCTTTCCTGATACAATATGAAGGCAATCTCAATGGCTCTGGGGCGATCCGATCGAAATTGTTCCAACACCACGCTCGTTTCTCCATTACATCTCCGCAATTCATGGTACCCTTGCTGAACCAACTGAACGGCCTCTAATTCTCCCTCTTCAAGATATACCTCCATGTTTTTACTTTTGATCCAAGGGTCATCGTTAATATAATGCAGAGCGCCGCAATACCTATCTTTTGCAGCCACATGAACTTTCCGAATGCCTCCCATCACAATAGTACCCATGCACATGGGACAGGGTTCCATTGTTGTATACAATTGATATTCTTTCAGGGAAGGATACTTTTCAATATCAATATTTCTCATACAATACATTTCCGCGTGAGCGGTCCTTCTGTTGGGATAATGGTTTTCGCAGGTTTCATTCCGGCCTGCAATGATCGTATCACCTGATGCATCTGTAATAATGCAGCCAATCGGCAGACTTCCATTGCGGAATGCAAGCCATGCCAGCTCATATGTTTCTTTCCATTCCCTTGACAAATCCTTCCACATAAACCTCTCTCCAATTCTTTAACCTGTTCAATTGGTCATTTTTCAGCCGCCTATCGGCGAAAATTCGCAGCGATTTTAGATTTCACTCCATATCCAGGAGAAATGATCATAGCAAGATCATAATTAAGATACCATGCAACACCGTTAGTTCCTGATCTTCTTGCCATTGTCTGGGTACGGATATTCTCACGCTCAATCTCCGCCACAGCGGACGGAACAGATAACATCCAGACTATATCCATTCACCTGTATTGCTGTAGATATAGCATCTTTTCTGCTTTTTCACTTGGAATCACCTCCCGGAAGCTGCTTTAGCCCCTCCATACTGACCATAGCAAGCGTATCCATCTGCTTAATCGCAAATTCTCTGAGCAGAACCAAACGTTCCGACATCGCCTTGCCCTGTTCAATCAAAATTGCGTTGTAACTTTCCATATTTGCAAGAACAAGAAGCTGATTCAGGTTTGCTTCATCACGCATATTGCCTTGCTTTCCCGGATTGCTGTCACGCCACTGTTTCGCTGTCCTGCCAAACAATGCAACATTCAATAGATCGGCTTCATTGGCATATTTATATGAAATCTGCTCTGGCGTAAGCTCCGGCGGTATCAGATTGTCTTTAATTGCATCTGTATGTATACGATAATTCAACTTGGCAATCTCACGATTAAGATTCCAGTTGAGAGAAAGGCGGCTGCTTTCATCTGACTTAAGGCGCTGATAATCCTTTATGATATACAGTTTAAATTCTGGAGATATCCATGATGCAAATTCAAAAGCTATATCAATATGAGCATAAATACCACCGCCATATCTGCCTGATTTTGTCAACAAACCAATTGCGCCAAGCACTTCCGACCATTCCTTTATCGAAAATACATATGCATTTGATCCCGCATCTTTTTTAAACTTATCGAATTCGATAAGTTTAAAATCTGGATTGTGTAACCTCTCCCATAATCCAAGGAACTCAACAACATCTCTTCCCCGCAACCAGTTATGAATAGTAATAGACGGCTGTATGCTCTTATATTTTGCTATGTCCGTCAAAGAAATAAACTCGTTCTTAAAATCCGTTGTATAGATACCAATATCAATACCTGCTGCGTGAATAGTTTCTTTTTTAATTGTTTTTGCCATAGTACCTCCATATAAAATAATTCAAAGTTGTCATTTTTTGGGTGATACCAACATTAGCTCCCCACAAATGCCCCCTTGTATTCCCGATCCCTTTTGGTATTTTCCAAAATGGACGCACTTATGCCATACAAAAATCTCTGCTTCGTCCCGCTCTGGCGCACATGATCAGATTTGCGCTGGCAAACAGGATGTGGAAGCGGTTCATGTTTTTGCTTATACCC
>JAMPHT010000060.1 GCA_023663285.1 Bacillota bacterium | reverse complement strand
CATAAAAAAAGAAACGAGCAACCCTTTCGAATCATAAGATTTTACTTGGCAAAAACCCATTTCTTTTTATAAAGTATAGGCTATGGGGCGTTAGGTGTCAAGTATAATTTTTTCAGTTTTCCCATTTTCACTTCAGCGATTACGTTTTCTACAAAATAGTACATCCAGAGGTCTTGACAAATACCCCCATAGGGTATATTCTGATAAATACAGGATACCCCATGGGGGTATTTCTGCGCGCAGGGCATGATAACCATACTCAGGGCAGGAAACAGCCGAATGGCTATCCATACTATAGTTGTGGTGCAATCATGGTATGATAAATTCTGACAGATGAAATCAGGAGAGCTTATCACATCAGGCTGAACGCAGAAGCAGACGGGAAGATGCAGGAAACCGACAGAAACAGCCGGGAACAGGCAGAGGATCGGCAGGAACGGAATAGGAAAGGTATGGTGGGAAACAATATGGCGAAAGACAATATGGCGGAAGCGGATACAGAATGTTGCTGTCACTTAAAATCCACTCCACGGGAGGAAAAGGAGCTGAAGCAGTTGAAAAACCGCCTCAGCCGCATAATGGGCCAGCTGAACGGAATCGGCAGGATGCTGGATGAAAACCGATACTGCGGAGACATTCTGACCCAGGTGGCGGCGGTGGAAAGCGCGCTGCAGTCCTTCGGCTATCTGGTGCTGCAGGAGCATATGGAGACCTGCGTGGTGGAGGAGATACAAAAGGGGAATACTGCCGTGGTGGAAGAGGCGGTAGAGCTTGTGAAGAAGCTGAAATAGGAGGAGAGCATGAAACAGCGTTATCATATATCCGGCATGACCTGCTCCGCCTGTTCATCCCATGTGGAGAAGGCGGCAAATAAGCTGGAGGGAGTAAGCAAGGTGTCCGTTAATCTGTTGACGGAAACGATGGATATTGAGTATGATGAAGAAATATTGACCGAAGAAGTCATTATAAGCGCAGTGGAAAAGGCGGGCTATGGAGCGAGCCTGATAAGCGGCAGTCATGGCGGAGGCCGGGCATCCCAGGCAGATATCCGGGGGCAGGACGGGAAGAGCGGACAAGAGCGGGAAGCATCGGGAGCAGAGACCCCAGGCAGGCAGAACGGTAACAGGCAGACCGGCGGCATGGGAAGCGGGGCAGGCAGCAGCCGGGGAGGAGGCACCGCCCGGAAAAGCGGCGCTGCCGGGAAGGGCGGCAGGGACAGCCTGCAGCGGCAGGCCAAAGAGGAGGCGAGGGCCATGAAATGGCGGCTGGGCGTCTCCATCGGCTTTCTGATCCCGTTGATGTATGTGGCTATGTATCATATGTTCAGCGAGTGGTTCGGATTACCCGTCCCGGCCTTTGTACACAGGTTCCTGCATGGAAATGAAAATGCCATGACCTTTGCCATGACCCAATTCATACTGTTGCTGCCGATCCTGTATATGAACCGGAAATTTTTTTCAGTGGGGCTTAAGACCTTGGGCCATCTGTCACCGAACATGGACAGTCTGATCGCCCTGGGAGCGTCCGCCGCCATCGGCTACGGGCTCTTTGCTATGTACCGCATAAGCTTTGGATTGGGGCATGGGGATATGGCAGTGGTGGAACAATATTCCCACGACCTCTATTTTGAGTCGGCGGGAACGATCCTCACATTGATCACGGTGGGAAAATATCTGGAGAGCCGTTCTAAGGGAAAGACCAGCGAGGCGATCACCAGGCTGATGGATCTGTCGCCCAAGGTGGCGATCCTGGTGGACGAGGCCGGAAACGAGCGGGAGATCCCCACGGAGGAGCTGTGCAGCGGGGATATCTTCCTGGTGAAGCCGGGGAGCCTGGTGCCGGTGGACGGTACTGTGCTGGAAGGGACGTCAAGCATTGACGAGGCGGCTGTCACGGGGGAGAGCCTTCCGGTGGAGAAGCAGCCGGGAGACAAGGTGGTTTCCGCCACAGTGAACAAGGCAGGCTTCTTAAAGTGCCGGGCGGACAGGGTGGGAGAGGATACCACTCTTGCCCAGATCATACGGCTGGTGGAGGAGGCAAGCGGCAGCAAGGCGCCTATTGCCCGGCTGGCAGACAAGGTAGCGGGAGTGTTTGTGCCCGCAGTTATCTGTATCGCCCTGGTGACGCTGGCAGTGTGGCTGATTGCAGGCGCAGGCGCGGAGTTCGCCATTTCTTCCGCTATAGCGGTGCTTGTCATATCCTGTCCCTGCGCCCTGGGGCTGGCCACGCCGGTGGCGATCATGGTGGGGACGGGCGTGGGAGCCAGACACGGTATTCTCATCAAGTCGGGGGAGGCCCTGCAGCAGGCCAGGGAGATCGACACCATCGTGTTGGATAAGACAGGTACATTGACCTCCGGAAAGCTGCACGTCACAGGAACGGGCTGCTATGTGCAGGATATGTCTCTGGAGACGCTGGTCAGCATTGCGGCGGCCCTGGAAAAGAAAAGCGAGCACCCGCTGGCGGAGGCCGTGGTGGCTTATGCGGAGCGGGAAGGACTGGAGCTGCCCCAGATCCGGGACTTTAAGGCGGTATTTGGCAGAGGGGTGGAAGGGGTGCTGGCAACGGACATTATGCCCCGTGACAGGATCCCCAAGTCGGAGGCGGACGGTCCCACCGCGGTATTCCTGACGGGAAAGCGGGAGGACGGGTCCAGGGTGGCGCTTACCGCCACCGTAGGAGCAAAGGGATCTGACGGTAAGGATCCGGAGGAAGAGGAGACGGCCGCTTTCCTGGCGGAAAAGTGGAAGAAATGGGAAGAAAACGCCGGAAAGGATGCAGGAGCGAAAGCGGGAACCAGGTACTTTGTAGGAAACCGGGCCTATATGGAGGAGAACGGCATTGCTATTGACGAGACTGTGGCAAAGGGGCTGGATTCCATAGCGGAGGGCGGCAGGACGCCTTTATTGGTGGGGGAAGAAGGCCGCCTTCTGGGCTGTATTGATGTGGCGGATGAAATCAAAGGAAGCTCTTATGCTGCGGTCCAAAGATTCCGGAAAATGGGGATCCGTGTGGTGATGCTGACGGGGGACAACAGGCGTACCGCCGAGGCTGTCAGGCAGCAGCTTGACATAGAGGAGGTAATAGCGGAGGTCCTGCCCCAGGACAAGGAAAAGAAGATCAGGGAACTGAAGGCGGAGGGAAGAAAAGTGGCCATGGTGGGGGACGGCATCAATGACGCCCCTGCCCTGGCGGCGGCTGACGTGGGAATGGCCATCGGAGCAGGCACGGACGTGGCCATGGAGAGCGCGGACATTGTGCTGATGAAGAGCGATCTGCGGGACGCGGCCACGGCTGTGCGTTTGAGCAGGGCGGTCATCCGCAACATCAAGCAGAATCTGTTCTGGGCATTTTTCTATAATGCCATCGGCATCCCCCTTGCAGCGGGAGTCTGGTATCCATTGTTTGCAATCAGGCTGAATCCCATGTTCGGGGCGGCGGCAATGAGCCTGAGCAGTATTTTCGTGGTGGGGAACGCCCTGCGGCTTCGGGGCTTCAAGAGCGGCTTTGCGGAGATGAGGGCCGCAGGAAGCAGGACAGAGAACAAAGCGGCGGAAAGCAGCCAGGCTGCGGCTTTGGAAGATAAAACAGAGAAAAAAGAAAGCGAGGAAAAGAAGATGACAAAGGTAATGACGATCGAGGGAATGATGTGCGCACACTGCACCGGCAGGGTGCAGAAGGCATTGGAGGCTGTGGCGGGAGTAAGCGCAGTCACCATGAGCCTGGAGGATAAGACGGCTGCCCTGGAGCTTGCGGAGGAGGTCAATGACGAAATATTGACCGCAGCAGTCACCGAGGCGGGATATGAAGTGAAGGAAATCAGGTAAATTACTTTACAGCTTTTTCAGATAAGTTTATACTTTGTTTATTGATTTCCCTGAAAATAGTGTTATATTCATTATAGAACAGACAAAAAGAACGTTGCAGGGAGGCGGGACAATGAACATTCAGAAATTTACACAGAAGTCTGTGCAGGCCGTGGAAGGCTGCGAGCGGCTTGCTTACGAGTATGGGAACCAGGAGATCGAGCAGGAGCATCTGCTGTACAGCCTGCTGACCCTGGAGGACAGCCTGATCCTGAAGCTGATAGAGAAGATGGAGATCCAGAAGGAGCATTTCTTAAGCAGGACCGAGGAAGCGCTGAGAAAGCGGCCCAAGGTACAGGGAGGTCAGGTCTATATCGGCGAGAAGCTGAACAAGGCGCTGATCAGCGCCGAGGATGAGGCAAAAGCCCTGGGGGACGAGTATGTGTCTGTGGAGCATCTGTTCCTTGCCATGTTAAAGCATCCCAACCGGGCCATCGAGCAGATATGGAAGGAGTACGGCATTACCAGGGAGCGCTTTTTGCAGGCCCTGTCTACAGTCCGGGGGAACCAGCGGGTCACCAGCGACAACCCGGAGGCAACCTATGACACGCTGGAAAAATACGGACAGGATCTGGTGGAGAAGGCGAGAAACCAGAAGCTGGACCCTGTCATTGGCAGGGACAGCGAGATCAGGAATATCATCCGTATCCTGTCCCGAAAGACCAAGAACAATCCCTGTCTGATCGGCGAGCCCGGCGTGGGAAAGACCGCCGTGGTGGAGGGGCTTGCCCAGCGTATCGTCAGGGGGGATGTGCCCCAGGGGCTGAAGGATAAGAAGATCTTTGCTCTGGACATGGGAGCCCTGGTGGCAGGGGCAAAGTACCGGGGCGAGTTTGAAGAGCGCCTGAAGGCGGTGCTGGAGGATGTGAAAAACAGCGACGGACAGATCATCCTGTTTATCGACGAGCTGCATACCATCGTGGGGGCAGGTAAGACCGACGGGGCGCTGGACGCGGGAAATATGTTAAAGCCCATGCTTGCCAGAGGGGAGCTGCACTGTATCGGCGCCACCACCCTGGACGAGTACAGGCAGTATATTGAGAAGGACGCGGCTCTGGAGCGGCGTTTCCAGCCGGTGCTGGTGGATGAGCCCACGGTGGAGGATACCATCTCCATTCTGAGGGGTTTGAAGGAGCGCTACGAGGTGTACCATGGAGTGAAGATCATGGACAATGCCCTGGTCAGCGCGGCAGTGCTGTCCAACCGCTATATTTCCGACCGGTTCCTGCCGGATAAGGCCATCGACCTGGTGGACGAGGCATGCGCTCTGATCAAGACAGAGCTGGATTCCATGCCCACAGAGCTGGATGAGCTGCAGAGGAAAACCATGCAGCTGGAGATCGAGGAGGCGGCTCTTAAAAAGGAGGACGACCGTCTTAGCCGGGAAAGACTGGAAAATCTGCAGAAGGAGCTGGCGGAGCTGAAGGAGGAGTTCGCAGGCAAAAAGGCACAGTGGGACAACGAAAAGGCTTCCGTGGAGAAGCTTTCCAGGCTCCGTGAGGAAATCGACAGCGTAAACAATGAGATACAGATCGCCCAGAGAGAGGGAAATCTGGAGAAAGCGGCGGAGCTTTCCTACGGCAGGCTGCCCAGCCTTAAAAAACAGCTGGAGCAGGAGGAAGAGAGCGTGGGAGAGCGGGATATGACCCTGGTGCATGAGCGGGTGTCCGACGAGGAGATCGCCCGTATCGTCTCACGGTGGACCGGTATTCCCGTGGCGAAGCTGACGGAGGGGGAGAGGAACAAGACCCTGCATCTGGATCAGGAGCTTCACCGGAGAGTCATCGGCCAGGAGGAGGGCGTCACGAAGGTGACGGAGGCGATCATCCGTTCCAAGGCGGGCATCAAGGATCCGGATAAGCCCATCGGCTCCTTCCTGTTCTTAGGACCTACGGGCGTAGGCAAGACGGAGCTGGCAAAGTCCCTTGCCGCCGCGCTCTTTGACGACGAGACCAATATGGTGCGGATCGACATGAGCGAGTATATGGAGAAATTCTCGGTGTCCAGGCTCATCGGAGCGCCTCCCGGATATGTGGGCTATGAGGAGGGCGGCCAGTTGACCGAAGCAGTCAGGCGGAAGCCCTACAGCGTGGTGCTGTTTGATGAGATCGAGAAAGCGCACCCGGATGTGTTCAACGTGCTGCTCCAGGTGCTGGACGACGGCCGGGTCACGGATTCCCAGGGGCGGACGGTGGATTTTAAGAATACCATATTGATCATGACCTCCAATATCGGCGCCGGCTATCTGCTGGAGGGCATTGATGAGACGGGCAGTATCAGCAGCCGGGCGGAGGAGGCGGTGATGGGCGAGCTGCGGGCCCATTTCCGGCCGGAGTTTCTGAACCGTCTGGACGAGACGATCCTGTTCAAGCCCCTGACCCGTGACAATATCGGCGGCATCGTGCACCTGATCGTAGAGGACCTGAACCGCCGCCTGGCGGATCGGAACCTGAAGCTGGAGCTGACGGGGGAGGCGGTGCGCCTGATCGTGGACAATGCCTATGACCCCGTGTATGGCGCCCGTCCCCTGAAACGGTATGTCCAGAAATATGTGGAGACCATGACGGCAAGGCTGATCCTGGAGGATAAGGTGGACAGCGGCGACACGGTGCTGATCGATGCAAAAGACGGCGAACTGACCGCGGGAGTCAGGGGAAGGGAGGAGCCATGATACCTGGGGATCCGGCAATGCTTTTGAGCTTTGTGAATCTGAAGCTGCGGGATCATTACGACAGTCTGGAGGCGCTCTGCGACGATCTGGATGTGGACGGGGCCAGGATCGCGGAGAAGCTGGCTTCCATTGATTACCATTATAATAAGGAGAAAAACCAATTTGTATAGGGAAGGAAAAGGACTGCGCTGCCGAATCTGCATGGGCTGCGGGCTGTGTCCCGGCGTGAGGGCGGAAAGCTTGAAGATATCCGAAAGCCGGGGCGGGGCGGAGACCCTGTATGTGCTGACGGACAGCCCATTTAACGGAGAGGCTTCCGCCGGAAAAGCGGATGCTGACGGCGGGAAGGTCACCGCCGGGCCGTTTCGGGAGAAGGATGCCGTCTCTGTCCGGGAGCTGTCGGAAGCCTCCCGGCAGGGCATACGCCTTGTGACGGCGGATGTGGGGACTACCACAGCAGCCATGCTGCTTTACGGGAAGGATGGCGCCGTGGAGGACAGATATGTGGCGCTGAACCCCCAGGCGGAATACGGCGCGGATGTGATCTCCCGCATCCGGGCGGCGGAGGATAAGGAGAAAGCGGCAGATATGCGAAAGAAGCTCCGGGAGGTCCTGGAGCAGGGGCTGGAGCGCTTTCAAAAAAGGCTTGCAGCTCATGAACACCTGCGTATGGCGCTGGCTGCCAATACCACCATGACTTATTTTTTGATGGGATGGGACACGTCTGAATTGGGACGTGCCCCTTTTCGTGCTTCCCGGCTTGGAAGTGTGGAGACGGTGATAGGGGATGTGCCCTGCTTTATATTTCCGGGGATCTCCGCCTTTGTGGGCGGGGATATTGTGGCGGGGATGTACGCCTCAGGCATGGGAGACCGGGAGGAGATCACTCTGCTTATCGACCTGGGCACCAACGGCGAGCTGGCGCTGGGGAACAGAAACCGGCGCGTGGCCTGTGCTACGGCGGCGGGTCCGGCCTTCGAGGGCGGCGCAAACAGGGGCGTGTGGGGGGCGGATATGATCAGCCGCCTTGCGGCGCTGAAGCGGGCGGGGCTGTTGGATGAGACGGGGCTTCTGGCGGAAGCATATTTTGAGAGCGGCATAAGGGTGGGCAATGTCCATGTGACCCAGCAGGGGGTGCGGGCGGTGCAGCTGGCAAAAGGGGCCATTGCCGCCGGTATAGAGGTGCTTCTGGAAAGGTACGGCGTCCGGGCGGAGCAGGTGGACCGGGTGATTCTGGCAGGAGGCTTCGGCTATTATCTGAAGCCGGAGGATGCGGTGGAAATCGGGCTGCTTTGCCCGGAGCTGGCAAAAAAGGCCATGGCAGGCGGCAACACGGCGCTTTCCGGCGCACTGCGGGCGGGCGCGTGGCTGCTGGCCCGGCAGGAGAGCGGCGGGATGGCCGGCGGGATAAGCCGGAACGGGGAGGCGCTTCCGGGGAGCAGCCGGAGGGAAGGGCAGGCGGACGTACTGACGCAGGAGCTTGCGGGGCTTGTCAGCGGTACGGAGGTACTGAACCTTGCCGAAGAGCCGGACTTTGAAAAACGGTATACAGAAGCAATAAATTTGCAAACCCCGATTGACAATTTAATTCGCCGATAGTATAATATGACTGATTTATTTGGAAAGACCCCGATGGTAAGTCGGGAGAGAGGAAAGATAGTCCACGTATTTGTTTCGGATGCGGCTGGATTATGTGAGGAACCATGGACAAACAACAGATTTTGATCGTAGATGACGAAGAAGTCAACAGAGAGTTACTTCGTATGATGTTCGATTCCGAGTATGATATCTTGGAAGCAGCCGACGGAGGCCAGGCCGTGGAACAGATAGAGAAGCACAGCGATCTGGCGCTGATCCTGCTGGATGTGGTCATGCCGGTCCTGGATGGCTTCAAGGTCCTGGATCATATGAAGGAAAAGGAGCTTCTGGACAGGATACCGGTTATCCTGATCACCAGTATGACCCCCAAGGAAAGCGAGGGGAGGGCATACAGGTACGGCATTGCGGATGTGATGCACAAGCCCTTTGAGCCTACCATTATCAAGAGACGTGCCCATAACATCATCGAGCTTTACCAGAATAAACGCAACATGGAGCTGAAGCTTAAGGAGCAGGAGAAGGCGATCCGGGAGCAGGAGCAGAAGATCCGGCAGAACAACGATTTCATGATCGAAGCCCTGAGCGCCGTGGTGGAGTTCAGGAACGTGGAGACCGGCGACCATGTGAGACGGATCAAGTACTTTACCAGGATACTTTTGAAATATGTGGCAAAGTATTGTCCCCAGTATGATCTCACGCCGGAAAAGATCGACCAGATCGCCAGAGCGTCGGCGCTGCATGATATAGGCAAGATCGGGATCCCCGATGCGATCCTTTTGAAGCCCGCCCGGCTGACGCCGGAGGAGTTCGAGATCATGAAGACTCATACCACTATCGGCTGCGAGATCCTGGAGTCCTGCAAAAAGTCTTACGAGGACGATTTCTACCAGTACTGTTATGACATATGCCGCTATCATCATGAGAGATGGGATGGCAAGGGCTATCCGGACCATCTGGTGGGCGAGGAGATCCCCATCAGCGCACAGATAGTTGCCGTGGCTGACGTGTATGACGCGCTGGTGAGCGACAGGGTATATAAAACTGCATACAGTAACGCAATCGCATATGATATGATTCTGAATGGAGAGTGCGGGCAGTTTTCACCCGATGTACTCAAATGCTTTGAACTCGCTAAAGAGGATTTTTTCAATATTGTAGAAGTGATTAAGATGTTCAATTTTACTTGAGTATTAATGAGGGAAAGAAGGCTGAAAAAGGGTTACATATTTTTCGGTCTTTTTTACTTTTTTATTCTATTGTATATAAATGTGCAGAAGCACAATATATATCAATATATATATAGGAAAGAGGGAAAAGAAAATGGATGAGAGCTTTAAGCAGCGCCTGGTGGAATGCGGGGCGGACGTGGAAAGCACGGTCAAACGCTTCATGGGAAATGAGGCGATGTACGAGAAATTCCTGAAAAAATTCTCGGACAATTCCAATTATTCCGGCCTTGCGGAGAGCATTGCGGCGGGAAATTATGAAGAAGCCTTCAAGTGCGCCCATACGCTTAAAGGCGTATCGGCAAATCTGGGGCTTGATCCCATTTACAAGGCTTCCTCCGATCTGACGGAGGAGGTTCGGGGAAAGGCTGACGATGAGGTAGACAAAGCGCGTGTGCAGGAGATCTGGCAGGAGCTTCAACGGGTATATAAGGTTTTTGAGGACCTGATCGGCACGCTGTAAGGACGCACGGGAGGATAGCTATGGATAAGGAATGGTTGAGCTCCCGAATCGCGGATGAGACCATAGAGCTGGTACTGGTTTTCAATGAGGCGGGAGAGATCCTCTGGGCCAACCGGTCGGCGGCGGATAAGCTGGAATACGAGGGAGACAGGCTGACAGAATGCAGCATGAAGCAGATATTCCGGCAGGATTTTAAGGAGCCGGAGGTCTTTGACAGGCAAAAGCTTGCAGAAAAGCAGGAGACTACGGCATACCGTCAGAACGGTTCCTGTTTTCCGGTGAGCGTCCGTATTTTCCCCGGCAGTCAGGAGGGGACCTGGATCCTCATGTCGGAGGATATTGCGGACCGCAAGAGCATAGATCAGCGCAGCAGGAAAATGCGGCAGGACGAGGAAGAGAACATCCGGGTGAGAAATGACTTTGTGGCAAATGTCACCCATGAGCTCAGGACCCCGGTAAACGGAATCAGGGGTCATGCCACCAACCTCCTGAACGAGGTGGGGGAGGAGCAGAAAAAGACCCTGGAGATGATCCTGTACTGCTGTAACAACATATCCGCCATCATTGACAATATCCTGGATTACGGCAAGCTGGGGGCAGGTAAATTCACCATCGACGAGAGGGAATTTGATTTTTATAAGATGATGGACCGGGTGATCGGGACCCATATGGCGGAGATCAACAAAAAGGAACTGCGCCTGAATCTGGACGTGGATCAGAAGATCCCCCAGTTTCTGGTGGGTGACGAGCTGCGGCTGGTGCAGATCATCAACAATCTGTTGTCCAACGCCGTGAAGTTCACCATGATCGGATCGGTGGGCGTGGTGGTCACCAAGACCAAGCAGACGGCGGATGAAGTGGAGCTGTTTTTCATGGTGAAGGACAGCGGCATCGGTATGACGCAGAAGGAGCAGGATAAGCTGTTCCAGAGCTTTACCCAGGCAGACGCCTCCATTACCCGGCGTTTCGGCGGGACGGGGCTGGGCCTTGCCATTACAAAGCAACTGGTGGAGCTGATGCAGGGAAGCATCCAGGTGGACAGCGAAAAGGGGAAGGGAAGTACGTTTTCCTTTTCCGTCAAGCTCAAGACCAGTCAGAACGAGGGCACGGGAGCGGCTCTGCAGAAGAGCTATGAGGGTCTGATAAGTTTTGCGGGGGACAGCGCCCGTGAGGAGGAAGGAGATTTCTCACACTTTGGCGACCCTGCCAATAAGGAGGAGCTGAAAAAGCGTATGGATAAGCTGGTGCTGTCCATAGAGCTGGGGACTTGGGACAAGGCGGAGGTGCTGGCGTCCACGGTAAAGGAGCTGGTAAAGAACAGCGATGATGAGATGAGGCGTCTGGTGCTCCGTATGGAGATGGCGATCAGAAAGAGCAACTACGAGAAGAGCATTGCCGCCTGCGAGGTGGTGCGGGAGGCTGTCAAAGAGCGGGTAGGAGAACTGTAGAAGGGGGGATGACATGGAAGAGACAACGATTCTGATCGTGGATGATATTGACATGAATGTGGAGATCCTGAATAATATCATCTCACATGAAGGTTACGAGACCATGTGCGCCATGAATGTGCGCCAGGCGCTGGAGCTGATGAAGGAAAAGCTGCCTGCGCTGATCCTGTCGGATCTGTCCATGCCGGACATTGACGGTCTGGAGTTCTGCCGGATATTGAAGGAGGATCCCGCCACCAGGGACATTCCCTTTGTGTTCATTTCCGTGCTGAATACCAGCGAGGAGAAGAAGCAGGCGTTTGAGGCGGGGGCGGTGGACTTCATTCCCAAGCCCTTTGACCCGGTGGAGGTCATCATGCGGTTGAGCAACCACCTGAACAGCTACCGCATGAGGCAGCAGATGGCGGAGCATAACAGGATGATGCACAGGCTGATCGAATCCCAGCAGGAGCAGATCGAGCGGGAGCAGAAAAATATGCTGCTGGCCATATCCAAGCTGATGCAGCGGCGCAACCATGCCGAGAGCTGCCATCTGGAAAAGGTTGGCTATAACTGCGGCCTGCTGGCGCAGGGACTTCAGCTGCTGTCCGCCTATGAGGACGAGATCAATGACGAATTCGTGGAGACCATAGAGACGGCGGCGAAAATCCATGACATTGGCGGCTTTGTGTTGTCGAAGGATGATTTTTCCGATGGCGGGGAAACGAAGGGACGCAGCAGAGAGTATATAGAAAAATGTGCGGACACGGCGTCTCTGGTATTGGAGGACATCTGCGACGGACAAAAGCCCGGTCGGTTCCTGTCCATGGCTATCACCATTGCAAAGGGGCATCACGCCCATTGGGACGGCACCGGGTATCCGGCGTGGAAGGGAAAGGAGATCCCCCTGGAGGTGCGGATCGCTTCGGTGGCAAATGATTTTGACCATCTGACGGCGGGTGAGATCGACGGGGAGAAGCATCCTGTTGAGGAGAGCGTCCAAATCATCAACGAGAGGGGAGGGACCAGCTACGATCCGGATATTGTGATGGTTTTTAACAAAATCTGGAGACAGATGAGAAGGGATTGACAATAAAAAACAAAAATTGTATCATTAACATAAGATTTTGTTGTCTGAGGAGGCGTTTTACTTGATTACGGACAGTGAATTCCATAGGATCGTGTCATATATGCAGAAAAATTATGGCATAGATCTGAGCCAGAAGCGGGTGCTGGTAGGCGGAAGGCTTGAAAATTACCTGGCCAGGAATGGCTATGCCAGCTGCGACGAGTATATGGCAAAGGTAGAGAAGAATCCGGGGGGAGCGGAGGCCACGGATATCGTCAATGCATTGACTACAAACCATACATATTTCATGCGCGAGAGCGAACATTTTGAGTATATGCAGAAGGTGGTGCTGCCCTGGGCGAAGGCAAAGGCGGCGAACACAAAGGATCTGCGGATATGGTGCGGAGCATCCTCCACAGGGGAAGAACCCTATACTCTGGCCATGGTGTTGATGGACTATTTCGGGCTGGAGCACTCCGCCTGGGATACCAAGGTCCTGGCCACCGATATATCCACCAGGGTGCTGGAGCACGCATCCAGGGGGATCTACTTAAAGGAGGATGTCGATCCGCTGCCGTCGAAGTGGAAGCAGCGGTACTTTAAGCAGATAAGCGAGGAAGAGTACAAGGTGAAGGATGTGCTGAAGCAGGAGTTGATATTCAGGCAGTTCAACCTGATGAACCCGCTTCCCTTCCGGAAAAAGTTCCACATTGTTTTTTTGAGAAATGTGATGATCTATTTCCCGAATGAAACAAAGCATCAGCTCGTACAGAGGATCTATGACTGTATGGAACCGGGCGGTTATTTGTTTATCGGTACCACAGAGAGTCTGGACCGCCATAAAATAAGGTTCCAGTACGTACAACCATCAATCTACAGAAAACAGGAGGGCTGATATGAGACCAATCAGAGTTTTGGTCGTGGATGATTCTATGATGATGCGCAACATGATCGTGCAGGGGCTGAACGCGGACCCTAATATCGAGGTGGTGGCCCAGGCACAGGACGCCTATGAGGCCAGGGACGCTATCATCAAATACAAGCCTGATGTGATGACGCTGGACGTGGAGATGCCCAGGATGAGCGGCATTGAATTCTTAAAGAAGCTCATGCCCCAGTATCCCTTTCCCGTCGTCATGCTGAGCGCATTGAATGATAAGGTGTTCGACGCCCTGGACGCCGGGGCGGTGGATTTCGTCAAGAAGCCGGACAGCATGAACAAGGCGCAGCTCAACGATTTCCTGACCCAGGAGCTGGCAACCAAGGTAAAGATCGCATCCACTGCAAAGGTTGGGAAGCTGAAGCGGGTGGATAACTCTACCATAACCGGCCATATCGTGGGCGGAAAGGACAGGGTGGTAGCCATCGGCGCGTCCACCGGAGGCACGGAGGCTATCTTTGAGGTGGTAAAGCGGTTTAAGCGGGATATTCCCGGCGTGGTGATCGTGCAGCATATGCCGCCGGGCTTTACCAAGATGTATGCGGACCGCCTGAACAACCAGTGTGAGGTGGCGGTAAAGGAAGCCGCTACAGGCGACAGGGTGCTTCCCGGCCAGGTGCTCATTGCCCCCGGCGACAGGCATATGCGCCTGCTGAAGGTGAATGGCGAGTACCAGGTGGAATGTAAGGGAACAGACAGGGTGAACGGGCACTGTCCCTCCGTGGAGGTGCTGTTTGAATCCGTGGCGAAGGTTGCGGGAAAGAACGCAGTGGGCGTGATACTGACAGGTATGGGCGGAGACGGCGGCAAGGGGCTTCTCTCCATGCGGAATGCGGGCGCTCAGACCATCGGCCAGGATGAAGCCACCTGTGTGGTGTACGGAATGCCCAAGGTCGCTTTCGATCTGGGCGCAGTACAGATCCAGAAGCCGGTTACGGCGATAGCAGGCGAGGTCTACCGCCTGTTGAGCAAATAGATATGAAGCAGGAAAGGAGGGTACACCGATGAAGATTTTATTAGCAGAGGATGATTTTGCCAGCCGCAAGTTTATGGATAAACAGCTGTCACAGTACGGCGAATGCGATGTGATGGTGGACGGCGAGGAAGCGGTGGATGCCTTTATGATGGCGTTAGACGACGGCGAGCCTTATGATTTGGCCTGCCTTGACGTCATGATGCCAGTCATGGACGGATATCAGGTCTTGAAGGCTATCCGCGATATTGAGACGCAGAAGGGCATACCGAAGAGTAAGCGCGTCAAGGTGATCATGACCACGGCTCTGAATGATGAGCGCAATGTGAAAATGGCGTTTGAGCTCGGCTGCGAAGCTTATGCGGGAAAACCTATCGATATGGAAAAGTTTGAAAAGGTATTGAAGAAGCTGGAGCTGATTTAAACGTCAGAGAAATCCTTTAGAATGGAGGAAGTATGGCAGAAGAATTTAACACAGACAGCATGCTTTCCATGTTTTTGTATGAGAGCTACCAGGGCCTGGAAAAGCTGGAAGGCATTATTTTGGAAAAACAGGATGCAGATTGCTTTGACGATGCCGACATTAATGAAATTTTCCGTATCATGCACACCATCAAGGGTTCATCCGCTGTTTTGATGTATGAGAACATCAAGACCGCGTCCCACAAGCTGGAGGATGTGTTCTACTACCTGAGGGAGTCCCATCCGGAGAACGTGCCTCACATGGAGTTGGTGGAAAAGGTACTTGCCGTATCGGATTTCATCACAGGCGAGCTTGACAAGATCAAGGGGGGCAGCGACCCGGATGGCGATGAGAAGAAGCTGGTGGCGGATCTGGATGAGTTCCTGGGGGAGCTCAAGGGCGAGATCAAGAAGCAGGGCATCCGGCTTCCCAAGGCTAATAAGCAGGAGGAGCCCACCCAGTTCTACATTACGCCTGTGGCGGAGGAGGACAGCCATTTTTACCGGATAGTGATCCACTATCGAAGCGATACCCAGATGAGTAACATCCGCGCTTACAGCGCCACCTATGCGCTGAAGGAGGTGGCGGAGGATCTGCTTTACACGCCGGAGGACATTCTTTCCAACGAGGCCAGCGGCGACAGTATTCTGGCGGAAGGCTTCCATATGCTGCTGCAGACCAAGGCTTCCAAGGACGAGGTGATGGAGCTGATAGACAGCTCCGAGGCGGAGACCATTGATTTCGATGAGATCAACAGTACGGAGTACGGCAAAGCGCTGACAGAGTTCGGACGGGAAGCGCCGCCCATCGTCATCAACCTGGGCGATGACAAAGGCGAGACAAAGGATGAGAAGCAGCAGGCTCCCATCGCTCCCGGCGATTATGTGGTGAAGTCCAAGGAGACCGGAAAGGGCAAGACCCTGGCCAAGAACCAGGTGAAGCAGCAGGCCGTCATCAGCGTGAACGTGGAGAAGATGGACGCTCTCATGGATATGATTGGAGAGCTGGTGATCGCAGAGGCTACAGTGCTGCAGAATCCGGATCTGAAGGTGCCGGGGCTGGATCTTACCAATTTCCAGAAGGCCGCGGCACAGCTCAGCAAGAACACTACGGAGCTGCAGGACGTTATCATGTCCATGCGTATGATGCCCCTTACCAATGTGTTCCAGAAGATGCGGCGTATCGTCTTTGATGTTTCCAGAAAGCTGGATAAGGACATTGAGTTTGAGGTCGTCGGAGAGAACACGGAGGTGGATAAGAACATTATCGAGCACATCTCAGACCCTCTGATGCACCTTGTGAGGAACTCTGTGGACCACGGCATTGAGGATGATCCGGAGACGCGCACGGCCAACGGAAAGCCTGCAAAGGGCAAGATCACCCTGGAGGCGAAAAACGAAGGCGGCAAGGTATATATCAGCGTCAAGGACGATGGCAAGGGACTGAATAAGGAAAAGCTTTATAATAAGGCGTTTGAGAACGGACTGATCGGCGACAAGCCCATGAGCGAGTTCTCGGAGAAGGAGATCTTCAAGTTCATCACACTGCCCGGCTTTTCCACCAAAGAGGTGGTGACGGAATATTCCGGACGTGGCGTGGGAATGGACGTGGTGGTAAAGAATATCCAGTCTATCGGCGGACGCCTTGACATTGACAGCGTTGAGGGACAGGGCTCGGAAATGACATTAGTCATACCGCTGACCCTTGCGATTATCAGCGGCATTGTGATACAGGTAGGCGAGG
>JAMPHT010000005.1 GCA_023663285.1 Bacillota bacterium | reverse complement strand
CTAATTTATAATCAGAGGTTTGATATGCTACCCACTATCATGCCAGAAGCCTCAAAAAATTGATAGCTTTATTGTTGACGGCAGTTACCGTTATGTCTCTGGCAGCCTGCGGCAAGCCCTTCACCTGCGACCTTTGTGGTGAGGAAAAGACCGGAAAGAAGTATACGGAAACTATTCTTGGGTCAGAGATCACATACTGTCAGGACTGTTATAAGGAGCTTAAGGAATTAGGCGAGCTGCTTAAGTAAAAGACAGAGAGTTTCAACATATTGTTGAAACTCTCTGCTTTTCTTTTTTTGTCAGACATTTTGATTTCGGCTGTTCCGGCTGCCCAGGTGCATATAGAAGCTGATGAGATAAAGACCGCAGAGCCCGACGATGCCATAGACGATTCTGGAAAACCATGTCATGTTTCCGAAGATAAAGGCCACCAGGTCAAAGCGGAAGATACCGATCAGCAACCAGTTCAATGCACCAATGATAACAAGGGTAAGCGCAGTGCCGTCCAAGTATTTATTTCCCATAGCTACCTCACATTCTGCACGGTTTCTGGAACCGGCTGTATTAGTCTCTGCACTTACTCGATTTTTATTCATTTATGTTTTTTACGTCCGTTTTTTATTTCCGCGAGCAATGAGCCAGGCGGCCATGATTTGCAGCGTAGTTATCTGGGAATAATTTCCAGGATTTCAACGGAAGAAGCGGAGCACGCCGTAAACCTTGCCCAGGATCTGGCAGTCGTCCACAATAATAGGGTCCATGCTGTCATTTTCGGGCTGCAGGCGTATATGTCCGTTTTCTTTATAAAAAGTCTTGACTGTGGCGGAATCATCGATCAATGCCACCACAATATCTCCGTTGTCTGCTGTGCAGCAGGAATTTACAAAAACCCTGTCACCGTTGAAGATACCTGCGTTTACCATGGATTCGCCCCGTACATTTAAGATAAAGGACTCGCCCCTGGGCACTACATCAGCGGGAACCGGAAAATATTCCTCAATATTTTCTTCGGCAAGGATGGGCTGACCTGCGGCAACATTTCCGATGACCGGAAGGCTGACCATCTCCGTGCGCACCATCTGAAAGCTGTCGTCGCATATCTCAATGGCTCTGGGTTTGGTGGGATCTCTGCGGATATATCCGTTTTTTTCCAGGGTCTCCAGATGAGAGTGGACGGAGGAGGTGGATTTCAGGTTCACTGTCTCACAGATCTCCCGCACTGTGGGCGGGTATCCCCTTTTCAATATTTCATCCTTGATATAGTTAAGAATCTCCTGCTGCTTTGCAGTTATTTTTCCAGATCCCATGGGCAATATACCTCCTCGGCGTTATTTTTGATATATTTATCATACCATACTAAAAGCAAAAAGGCAAACATATATTCCAAAAATATGTTCGGATATTGATGGAACCGGATGATTTTTATAAAATTTCATAAAAAACGGTATGATTGATCTCATTTTTGTTATATCATAGGGTTTGTATGGCAGTCAGGAATACCATTTTAGAAAAGTTATGATACGCGGGAGAAAGATTATTATGTCGACATTTTTATCAAAAAAGGATGAAAAATTCAGAGAGTTTGCTCAAAACGGCCACATGGGAAAAGTGGTATTGCAGCTGGGCCTGCCGCTGGCGCTGTACCAGAGCCTGAACCAGCTTTTTAAGATCCTGGATACGCTGATGGCGTCCCACATTGGAAATTCCACCGTATCCGCCGTGGCCTATCTGTCACAGATCAACCTGATGCTGTCCGCCCTGGGCGGCGGCCTGGCGGTAGGCTCCAGCATCAAGATCAGTGAAGCCTACGGAGCGGGGAAGCTTGAACTGGTAAAGCGCAGGGTCAGCACCTTGTTCTCCATGTGCGCTATACTGGGAGGCGGAATATTGCTGTTGCTGGGTCCCTTTACGCCACAGTTTTTGCGGATCATGAATACGCCGGAGGAGTTTATCGCAGAGGGAAGCACCTATTTTGTACTGGAGCTGGTGGCTATGGTGATCACCTTTTTCAACAGTGTGTACATTGCCATAGAGCGGGTCAGGGGGAATTCCCGTCGTATTTTGTATCTGAATATGCTGGTGATCGTGGTAAAGCTCAGCCTGACAGCCTGGTTTGTATACGGGCTGGAGGGGAATGTGACCATGATAGCCATCGCAACGATCCTGTCCCAGCTTGTGATGCTTGTGGCAGCTGTCATCAACCTGAACCAGGGGGAAAATGTATTCGGCTTTTCCTTCCGGGCCATCGACTTTAAGGGCGAGGTGGTAAAGCCCATGGTAAAACTGTCTGTTCCGGTGGTTGTGGAAAAAGCAGCCTTTGCCATGGGAAAGGTGGTAGTCAATTCCATGAGCACCGTCTATGGCTCTCTGACCGTAGGCGCGCTGGGAATCTCCAACAATATCGGCGGGATCACCACCATGCCCCAGAACGGATTCCAGGAGGGCGGCTCTGCCATCATCAGCCAGAATCTGGGAGCGAAGAAGCCGGAGCGCGCCCTGTCCGCGTTTAAATGGACGCTTCTTATCAATGTGATCTGCGGACTTCTCTTTATGAGCCTGTCCCTGATCTTCTTAAAACCGCTGTCCGCCCTGTTTTCCAAAGGAGACGCGGAATTTGCCGGAATGATAGCGGAGGTCTATCGGTTGGAGGCCCTGGGGGCTGTCCCCTTAGGTGTAAATGCGGCGGTCATGGGAATGCTCTATGGATTCGGGAAAACGAAGATCACGCTGCTTATGAACTTCTGCAGGGTATTTGTATTCCGCATTCCGGTATTATGGGCTTTGCAGCAGTTCACAAGCCTGGGAAATGTAAGCGTTGGGATCGTCATGGTGGTGAGCAATACCTGCAGCGGGATCCTTGCGGCGGTGATCGCGGCCATTGAAATAAGAAAGATCTGCCGCAGCCAGGGCATAAAGTTCCTGCCCGGCAGCAAGCTTTCATCCCTGAAGCGTCGGACACGTAATAAGGAGCTTGGTTCTGAAGGTAAGGCTGATTCTGACAGTGAAGGCTGAGTGCCTGCATCCTTTTCCGGCGGGCAGCATACTGCCCAAAACGAAAATATGTTCGATTTTTCTGTTGACAAACATTTGTTCTTATACTATAATGCAAATATAGAACAAATGTTCCGAACATACGAACGTATTGAAAGGGTGATGATCATGAGAGGTTACAGAAATATTCAGAAGATGAGCGACAGGGAGCTTAAGTCTTACGGGCGGGTCCTGCGCCTTCGCAGAGAGAGAAGGAGAAAGGCGGCGGTTGCTTTCCTTGCCCTGTTTGCCACCATCTGTATGATCATGATCTGTGCGATTTCTTATAATACCATCAGGTCTAATGCAAGCAGCGGCTTTAAGTACTACACCCTGGTCACGGTGGAAGCGGGAGAGAGCCTGTGGGATATTGCAGAGGAATATATTGATTATAATGCTTATAAGGATAAGAACAGCTATATTGCAGAAGTGCGTAGTATCAACCATCTGGATGCGGACGGCAGTATCGCAGCGGGGCAGGACCTGATCCTGCCTTATTATTCCGCGGAATTTATATATTAGATCCGCGTGATGCTTGATTCTACAAATTAATGCTGATAATGTCAATCCCCATACCTAATCATTGCCGCAGATTTAGTCCCGTCCCTTTTCCCGCAGCCGCACAACGTTTGCGGCACGTCTGCGCCGTTCGTCGTCCTGGGCGGCGTAGTGCTTTCTGGTGGTATTGACATCCTTATGTCCCAGCACATCCGCTACCAGATAAATATCTCCTGTCTCCTGATACAGTGTGGTGCCATAGGTACTTCTCAATTTGTGCGGGGTGATCTTTTTCAGGGTGGTGACCCTGGAAGAGTACTTTTTGACAAGATTTTCCACGGAGCGGACAGCCATTCTGCGGTTCTGCAGGGAGAGGAAGAGAGCGTTCTCATGTCCCTGCTCCGGAATGATATGATTCCGTTCCTCCAGATAGTCTAAGAGAGCAGTTTCCACCTCTTCACCAAAATATACGACAGCCTCATAGCCGCCCTTACGGCGTATTTTTATCCCGCACACGTCGAAATTTATATCCTGTATATCCAGTCCCACACATTCGGACACACGGATGCCCGTTCCAAGCAAAAGGGTCAGCAGGGCCACATCCCGCAGTCTGGTCTTTTTATGATATTCCAGTTCCTTTTTCGTCAGCTTGGCGCCGTCCTCCACCTGGTCCAGCAGCATTGCCACTTCATTTGGCTCCAGACGTATGATTTCCTTTGCGTGCTTCTTTGGCATGGGAACCAGGGCGGCAGGATTATTTTTGATCAATTCTCCCTGATAAAAATAATTGTAAAAGCTTCGCAGCGCTGCCAGCTTCCGCTCTTTGCCCCGCTCGTCGTTGGTGATCTCCTTGCCGGCTCTTTCGTAGTAGGACATATATTCCAGGTATTCTTCAATATCGATTCTGGTCAGCTGGTCCAGAATTTCCAGCGGGAGATCCTTTATTTCCATCTTGGCGCAGACAGGGTTTTGCTCATGGAGGAACTCAAAAAAGAGTCTGAGGTCATAGGCATAGGCAAGTCTGGTGCGAGAGGAGGTGTATTCCTCGATGCCGCGGAAATAGGTTCGGCAGAAGGAGGGAAGGGTTTCCAGCACTGCCCGCATTTTCAGTATGTTCTGCCTGTTCTGCTCATCATGATAGTTATTTGGATTCATCACAGCCATTTTCTTTTTTCCAACCTTTCATATTGCTGTTTACGATAGCGGTAAACATACGCTCCTTGACGCCCGGATTTTCCAGATTCAGGTCACGCTGCAGATTTTTTACATATTCCCGTTTGGTATGACCGTCCGCGGGGCAGGGGCTTTTTACCACCGGAACATCATATTTGTGGACAAAACCAATGACGTCCGCCTCATTCATGTACATGAGGGGCCGAATGACCGTGAGCTCCATGCGGTCTAAATAGGTCACAGGGGCAAAGGTGTGAAACCTTCCCTCAAAGATCAGAGACATCAGCATGGTTTCCACCACGTCATCCTTGTGGTGGGCATAAGCCACTTTATTGCAGCCGGCTTTCTTGATTGCCTGATTCAGCGCGCCTTTTCGCATCTTGGCACAGAGGGAGCAGGGATTTTCCTCCCTGCGTTCCTCAAATACGACTTGTGCAATATCTGTTTTGACAACAGTATATTCCACATTCATTGTATTGCACAGCGCTCTGATCTCGTCCAGCTTCAGATTATCAAAGCCCAAGTCAACTGTGACGGCATGGATCTCAAAGTGCAGGGGATAGAAGCGCCTGAGGTCGTTAAGGGCATAGAGCAGCGTCAGACTGTCTTTGCCGCCGGAGATCCCCACGGCTATCCGATCGCCCTCTGAAATCATATGATAGTCGTCCACAGCCCTGCGGACATAACTTAGTACCTGCTGTAATCTCATGGTTTTCTTATCCGCCTCTTTATGCTTTTTTACAGTTTTTATCAACCCCTGCCGTCTGATATTTGCTGCAAAACAGCCCACACATTTTGCATTACAGCGGGGTTATTGACTTCAACATAGAATATATTATAACAGATTCCGATTCAAATTTTAAGAGAATGAGACTATTTTGCAAAGAAAATGAGATTTTTTTGCAAAGAAATGAATGTAAGCGAAATGAATTTAAAGCGGCGGGATAATATTTTGGGAAAGTGCGGATATACTTAAAACGGCAGGTATTTTTGAAAATTTTATATCAAACAGGAAAGGACAGAAAAAACATGGCAGTAGAATTTGAAAACAGCGAAACCAAGGATAACCTGATGCGGGCGTTTGCGGGAGAGAGCCAGGCGCGCAACCGATACACCTTTGCAGCGTCCCAGGCGGAGAAAAACGGTATGCACGTCATAAGCGCCATATTTGCCTTTACAGCGTCCCAAGAGAAGGAGCACGCGGAAATCTTCTATCGGCATCTGCAGGAGATGGCGGGCAAAAGTATCTTTATAGACGGCGGTTATCCCGTGGATATTTCCGAGGACATCGCCGACCTGCTCAGTATGGCTCAGCATAACGAGTACGAGGAGCATGACGACGTTTACAAAAATTTCGGAGAAAAGGCCAGAGAGGAAGGCTTTGAGCGTGTAGCGGCGTCCTTTTTCCAGATTGCAAATATTGAAAAAATACACGGCGACCGCTTTGGAAAATATGCGGAGCTTATAAAGGAAGGAAAGCTGTTTGTGTCAGATGTGGAAGAAGAGTGGATGTGCTTGAACTGCGGCTTTGTGTACAAGGGGACAAGCGCGCCCTATGTATGTCCCGTATGCCAGCATGACAGAGGCTTTTTTATCCGCTTCAGCCTGACGCCCATCGAAGCAATGGGGGCGAAATAAACACTTGTGGTATCGGGAAATTAAGTGTATGATAGAGATATATCAAATACGCTTGAAGAAGGGATACCTGCATGAAATTTAAGATCAACAACAAATATTTTCGCTGGGGGCTTACTGCATTTCTGTCGATTGCCGCCGCAATCGTCTTTTATTATTTTGTGTTCCACAGCTCCAACATCAAATCCGGCATCAAGACTATCACGGACATTTTGATGCCGGTGGTAGTTGGAATGGCAATAGCATATCTGCTTACGCCGGTGTTGAACTTTGTGGAGCAGAAAATACTGTTTCCCCTCTGTAAAAAACTGAAAATAAAGGATGGAAAAAAGAAGAACTCCATTATCCGGGGAGTCAGTATTCTGGTTACTGCCTTTCTGTTCGTGGGACTGATCTATCTGTTAATATCCATGCTGATATCCCAGATCGTCCCCAGCATACAGAATATCGTCACAAATTTCGACTCCTACACCACAAACATCACCAAATGGCTGAACAAGGCGCTGGAGGACAATCCGGAGGTGGGCGAATATGTGATCAGGACCGTCACCAAATACTCCGGCGAGCTGGAGGAATGGGTCACCAACGACCTGCCGAATACCGCCGCAGGGCTTATCAGGACAGTTTCGGTGAGTGTTATCAATGTCATGGGCGGTCTGTGGGATTTTGTTATAGGTTTTATTATTTCTATTTACATGATGGCAAGCAAGGAAAAATTTGCAGGGCAGGCGAAGAAGATTATTTATGCCGTCTTTGAGCAGGATACATCCAATACCCTGATCAAAAATCTCCGTTTTACCCATCAGACTTTTATCGGTTTTCTGGGCGGAAAGATCGTAGACTCCATTATCATTGGGATACTGTGCTTTATCGGCACATCCATTATGAAAACTCCCTATGCTGCGCTGGTAAGCGTCATCATTGGGGTCACAAACATCATTCCCTTTTTTGGACCCTTCCTGGGGGCTGTGCCCTGTACGCTGCTGATTTTTGTGGTGGATCCGCTGCACCCCTTAAACTGTCTGTATTTTGTGGTGTTTATTCTTGTTCTGCAGCAGGTCGACGGCAATATCATCGGGCCGAAGATTTTGGGGAGTTCAACCGGATTGACCGGTTTTTGGGTCATTTTTGCAATCACCTTCTTCGGCGGATTGTTCGGTGTATTCGGTATGATCATCGGCGTACCTATTCTGGCAGTTATTTATGCAACTGTCCGCGCCGCCGTGAATATGGCGCTTACAAAGAAACAACTGCCCACGGAAACGAAGCAGTATGAAAGACTGGAATATGTGGATGAAGAGGGCTTCCACGAAATCGTTCCTGCGAAAAACAGCGGTCCGGCTTCCAAACGGAGGGACAAACATTTGGCCAAAGGCGGATGGCATTTTTCCCGGCCTGCAAAAGGGACAGAACAGAAGGATAAAGACCATGAGATTTCTGATTCAGAGAGTAAATGAGGCAAGTGTATCCGTAGATGGAAACGTTATCGGGAAGATCGGCAAGGGACTGCTGGTTTTTATAGGCGTCAGCGGAGAGGACACAAAGGAGATCGCGGATAAAATGGTGAAAAAGCTGTTGGGCCTCCGCATCTTTGAGGATGAGAACGGCAAGACAAATCTGGATCTAAAGACGGTGGACGGCCAGCTGCTCCTGATTTCACAGTTTACGCTTTATGCAGACTGCCGAAAGGGAAAACGCCCATCCTTTACAAGCGCAGGCACACCGGATCTGGCCAATGAGCTGTATCGGTACATAATTGACTGCTGCAGGCGTGAGACAGCAGTAGTGGAAGAGGGGAGCTTCGGGGCGGAGATGAAGGTCTCGCTGTTGAATGACGGACCCTTTACCATATTCCTGGATTCAGAAGAGATCTGCCGTTGATCATATGCAAAAACGAAAGGAGAAAACTTATGCTTATTGGAATCACTGTTGCAGCAGCTATTGTTCTTTTTCTTCTCTTGATCTTTTTTACAGGCTATGTCAAGGCGTCGCCCGACACGGCGATCATCATTTCCGGCCTGAGAAAAGATCCCAAGGTACTGATTGGTAAAGCGGGGGTCAAGATTCCTTTCCTTGAGAGAAAGGATGAACTGAACCTGCAGCTGATCCCCATTGATGTAAAGACCTCCAATGCGGTGCCTACCGCCGATTATATCAACATCAATGTGGACGCTACGGTCAATGTGAAGATCAGCGACAACGAAGAGCGCCTGAAGCTGGCGGCGCAAAACTTCCTGAACAAGAATGCGGAGTACATCGGCCGTGTGGCAAGAGAGGTCCTGGAGGGCAATGTGCGTGAGATCGTGGGCAAGATGGCCCTGGAGGAAATGGTGTCCGACCGTCAGAAATTTGCGCTTCTGGTAAAGGAGAATGCAGAGCCGGATCTGGCAGCCATGGGGCTGGACATCATCAGCTTTAACGTGCAGAATTTTGTGGACGGAAACGGCGTTATTGAGAACCTGGGTGTGGACAACATTGTTAAAATTCAAAAGAATGCGGCTATTTCCCGTGCAGAGAGTGAAAAGGAGATCGCCAAGGCACAGGCCAATGCAAAACGTGAGGCCAACGAAGCGGAGGTCAACGCGGAATCTGAGATCGCTAAGAAACAGAATGAACTGGCTATCCAGAAGGCAGAGCTGAAGCGGGAGTCGGATATCAAGAAGGCGGAGGCAGACGCGGCCTATAAGATCCAGGAAGAGGAACAGCGTAAAACGGTGGAGATCACCACTGCAAACGCAAATATCGCAAAGCAGGAAAAGGAGATCCTCTTAAAGCAGCGGGAAGCCGAGGTCATGGAGCAGGCGCTGGATGCGCAGGTGAAAAAGAAGGCGGAAGCGGAAAGGTTCGCAAAACAGCAGCAGGCTGACGCACAGCTGTACGAACGCCAGCGGGAAGCTGAGGCTAAAAAATTCGAGACTGAGAAAGAGGCCGAGGCCATGAAAGCACAGGCCGAGGCTAAGAAATTCACCATGGAGCAGGAGGCGGAAGGTATCCGCACCAGAGGACTTGCAGAGGCTGAGGCCATTCGTGCAAAATCCGTTGCCGAGGCGGAAGGTATTGAGAAAAAGGCGGAAGCCATGGCTAAGATGGGCGAGGCCGCGGTCCTGGAAATGTACTTTAAGGCACTCCCTGAGGTGGTCAAGAATGCCGCTGAGCCTCTTAACAGCGTTGACAGGATCACCATGTACGGCGAAGGAAATTCCTCTAAGTTAATGAAGGATATCATGGGAACAGTCGTGCAGGTCACAGATGGTCTGAAGGAATCCACCGGCGTGGATCTGCAGGCGGTCCTTTCCGGGTTCCTGGCAGGTAAGGTGGCTTCTGCGAGCAGCGAAAATCAGGGAAATGCAGGCGATATGTCCGTGAAATCCTCAGAGGAATGATTTGAAATAATGACCCGATCAGAAGGATTGGAAAATGAAGAAAAGAAGAATAACGGAGACTTTTTTTACGAAGTCTTTTCACATTTTAGCTATTTTTTTATATGCCTTTTTATTTTTGACAAGTCTGTTTGTAACAGGAGGCAATCGGCTAGAGACAGGACTCGAATACATTATCATCGAAAACAATTCTTTTCTCCGCATATTATTAATGATATTGCTTTTTGGCTCAGGTATGCTGTTGCTTGGAGTGCTGTATGATAAGGTGCTTTATAAATGTAACCGGAATGTTTTGCTGGGAATTGCCTGTATCTTAGTACTGGCTATAGGAATATACTGGGTCAGTGTATGCGGAGCGGCTCCTTGCGCCGATCAGAAAATGATATGTTATTATGCCAACGCCTTAAATGACGGAGATTTCAGCGGGATCTGGAAAGGGTGCTATTTGGCCAGATACAGTCACCTTCTGGGAATAACGACTCTGCTGCGTGGATTTTTTATGATTTTTGGCCGGGAAAATTATATGGCCTTTCAGTACTTTAATGCGCTTATGCTGCCGCTGATCGTTTTTTCAGGCTGCCAAATATTGAGAAGGATCTCAGGGAACAATGAAAAAACGGCGGGCAGGGTAGAGACGTATTACCTGTTTTTGACGGTCACCTGTTTTCCGATGTATGCATATACATCTTTTGTTTATGGAGAAATAAGCTCTACGGCTATGACATTACTGGCGGCATGGCTTCTGCTTTCCTGTCTGGAAAAGCCTACTGTCGCGAAAGCGGCAGGTCTGGCATTGGCGTCGGGAGCAGCAGTACAATTTCGCAGAAATACGTTGATAGTGCTGATTGCGTTTGGCATTGTCATTTTGATAAGGCTGATCTGCAGCTTTGACCGGAAATTACTTATCGCAGGGGGAAGTATACTGGCTGGTGTCCTGGTGCTGCAGTTCGCAGTCAGGCTTCCGTATTTAAGTGTCTGGGACAAAGAAGCAAGATCAATACCGGCGATTCTTTGGATCGCTATGGGAATGCACGACACTGAGGGCGGTCCCGGATGGTGGGACGGTTATAACTATATCATATTTGCTGAGAGCGGCGATGATGTGAAAGCGGCTACAGAGACAGCATATGCTGACATCAGAAATTCATTAAAAAAATTCAAGGATGATCCGGAGTATTGCCGCTATTTTTGGAAAACTAAGATCAATATCCAATGGCAGGTTCCCATGTACCAATGTATTGCCATGACTAATAATATCGAGCGTGAGCAATCGCGTCTTGTGCAGATGATATACAGGGAAGAGACTTTAGGAAAAATAATCAAGAATTATATGAAAGCCTTCCAGCTTTTTATGTATGGCTGTATATTGTTTTGGCTGCTGAAAAATCTGAAAAAGGAAATACCGATCGAAAAATATGTGCTGCTTATTGCTGTATTCGGCAGTTTTTTATTCAGCATCATCTGGGAAGCTAAGACAAGATATGTTTTTCCATGTCTTATACTGATGATTCCATATTTTGCAATCGGACTGCATGAGCTTACGGAGGGAGTGGCAAATAAGGCTAAAAGCCTGCGAGCTTCCGAAGCAGCTAATCGCTAAGCTCTGATTTGTTTGGAGGTCAAAAGGATGGATGGTCTTGCCCTTTCCGATGATATTTTGATGAAAATAGAAAAGCCGGAGCGTTATATCGGCCATGAAGTGAACTCTGTCATAAAGGACAGGAACGCCGTTTCTGTCCGCTTCTGTATGTGTTTTCCCGACGTGTATGAAATCGGTATGTCCCACCTGGGCATACAGATCCTTTATGATATGTTCAATTCCTGGGAGGATGTCTGGTGCGAGCGGGTGTATTCTCCCTGGCTGGATCTGGACGCGGTCATGCGTAAGGAGCAGATTCCTCTGTTCGCGCTGGAATCCCAGGAGCCCATAAAAGACTTTGATTTTCTCGGTATCACCATCCAATATGAAATGTGCTATACGAATATTCTGCAGGTGTTGGATCTGTCCCGGATCCCACTGCGGGCGGAGGAGAGGGGAGAGGACTGTCCCATTGTGATTGGAGGCGGTCCCTGCACCTACAATCCGGAACCGCTGGCGGACTTTTTTGACATATTTTATATCGGGGAGGGGGAGACGCAGTACCGCTTTCTTCTGGATACCTATAAGGAGTGTAAGGCCGCCGGTCTGGGGCGGGTGGAATTCCTGCGGCGCGCGGCCAAAATACCCGGTATGTATGTGCCCCGTTTTTATGAGACAG
Organism: Bacillota bacterium; assembly: GCA_023663285.1. Classification (GTDB taxonomy): domain Bacteria; phylum Bacillota; class Clostridia; order Lachnospirales; family Lachnospiraceae; genus Acetatifactor. The sequence goes on along the minus strand of JAMPHT010000005.1, from coordinate 81,922 downwards.
CCTATAATGAGGACGGTACCATCAAAAGCTTCCTGCCCATAGAAGAGGGCATTCCGGATAAGATCCGAAAAGAGATCCAGATGGATGTGACAGACACCTATTATCCCATGAAGCCCATCGTCCCGTTTATTAAGATCACACAGGACAGGGTAGTGCTGGAAATCCAGCGGGGATGTATCCGGGGATGCCGTTTCTGCCAGGCAGGACAGCTTTATCGACCCGTGAGGGAGCGAGACGTGGAGACCTTAAAGAGATGGGCCATGGAAATGCTGCAAAACACCGGCCAGGAGGAGATCACCTTGAGTTCCCTAAGCTCCAGCGATTACAGCAGACTGCCTGAGCTGATCGATTTTCTGCTGGAAGAATGTAACAGGAAGCATATCAATATATCGCTGCCGTCCCTGCGCATTGACGCTTTTTCTCTGGATGTGATGAGCAAGGTCCAGGATGTCAGGAAATCCAGTCTCACCTTTGCGCCGGAAGCGGGAAGCCAGCGGCTTCGCAACGTGATCAACAAGGGGCTGACGGAGGAAACCATACTTAAAGGCTCCGCCCTTGCATTTGAGGGCGGATGGACAAGGGTAAAGCTGTATTTTATGCTGGGCCTCCCCACAGAGACAGAAGAGGACATTCGGGGGATCGCGGAACTCAGCAACAAGATTGCCGCTGTCTTTTTTGACACAGTGCCAAAAGAAAAACGGGTAAACGGAAAAGTGCAGATCGTGACCAGCACTTCCTTTTTTGTTCCGAAGCCTTTTACCCCTTTCCAATGGGCAAGGCAATGCACCGAAGATGAATTTATTGAGAAGGCGTATCTGACCAGGAAAGCCATCTCCGAGCAGTTAAATCAGAAGAGCATCAAATATAACTGGCATGAGGCGGACACAAGCGTGATGGAAGGCGTGCTGGCCAGAGGCGACAGACGGCTGGGAGAGGTCATTCGCCGTGTCTATGAGAAGGGCAGTATTTATGACGCCTGGGGAGAATGCTATGACCATGGACGTTGGGTCAGCACTATCGAGGAGTGCGGGCTTTCCGTTGATTTTTATACGCACAGGGAGCGTCCTCTGGATGAGGTCCTGCCCTGGGATTTCATTGATTGCGGCGTCACAAAGGAGTTTTTGAAACGAGAGTGGGAGAAAGCTCAAAGGGAAGAGATCTCAGCAAACTGTAAGCAGCAGTGCCAGGGCTGCGGCGCCGCCAGATTTGGTGGAGGGATCTGCGTAGAGAGACAGGAACAGGCGCTGGTGACGGGGGGCTGCTAAGTGTGAGAAGAATTTCCAATTGCCTTCGGCAATTTTCGCTCACAGCATAGGCTGTTTCGCGAAGAAATTCTAATCTCACACTGAAGAACGCAAGGACAGCGTTCTTCTCGGAGTCGTCAGACTCCGTGGGATTGGTTTGTGCCTGCTGCGCAGGCATGACTGGAAGTGTGAACGGAATGAAGATTTTTTAAGGCAGCAAAGTGCGCTGCCAATAGCGCTAAAGCGCATGGAAAATCTAAGTCATTCCAGAAAGAATCCGCTTGCGGATTCTTTCAAATCACTGGTTCATTGATTGTTTGTGCTGCTGGAGACTGCGGGAATGGGGGTGTAGATATAAAAATAAGGATCAAATTCAGAAAATATGGTCCGGTTCGCTTTATCGGGCATCTGGATGTCATGCGTTTCTTTCAGAAGGCCATTCGGAGAGCGGGACTTGACATCGCATATACAGGAGGCTACAGCCCTCATCAAATCATGACTTTTGCAGCGCCCCTGGGCGTCGGCATTGAAAGCAACGGCGAATATATGGATATTGAGGTGCATTCCCTGCAGTCTACTCAGGATGTGGTGGACAGGCTGAACGGGGCCAGTGTCTACGGTATAGAAATCCTGTCCGCAAGGGTTCTTCCTGAGGATGCGGGAAACGCCATGGCAAGTGTGGCCGCCGCATCCTATACCGTATGTTTTCGGGAGGGCCGCGCTCCCCGGACGGATATTGCGCAGGCGCTTCCCGCTTTCCTTGCAAAAGACAATATTCCCTATACAAAGGAAACCAAAAAGGGCACAAGGGAGCTTGATTTAAGACCCGGTATCTATGAGTTGAGATGGAACGGCACGGCTTTTTATATGCTGTTGGATGCCTCCAGCGCCGGAAATATCAAACCGGGCCAGGTAATAGAAGCGCTTCTGGCAGAGAGTGGTGAGACGCTGCAGGAAAATGCCCTCCTGATCACCAGGGAGGATGTGTACACCGCTGCCAATCATACTGCAAAGGGCGCTAACGGGGGAGAGACAGCCTTTCTATCCCTGGGAGAAGTATGAGAAGATTGGACAGCGTTCTTCTCATTGAATGTTTGTGCCGCTGAAGCGGCATGACTGGAAGTGTGAACGGAATGAATAAGTAGCTATGGGGGACGAAATGAAACGAAGTATGTTTTTGCTTGCTGTTGTTGCGGTAATTATTCAGGTTTGTGCTTGTATTGTCATGGGATTTGAAATTTTCTTTGCAACACATCTGAATCCAGATGCTGTCATAGTGGAGGGCTATATCATGGGCGTATGCTTGATTATTGAAATTGCTTGCGTCCTTTATCGAGTTTACTCGAACAAACAATAATTTCCCGATATTCAGTAAAAGAAATTCAAAATACAGTTTCCTAATAGCAGTGGGAATACTTTTCCGGAAAAGCAGTAAGAAAGTTTAAACAGAATATCAGGAAGCGCGAAAAAGAGAAGGAGGATCCCCATGAGCCGCAATATTCCTGAAAAAACAGCTGTGACAATTTCAGATGAGGAAAACTTAAACAGAAAAACCGACGAGGGTAAATTGCTTTTTACCCAATATCATAAAAAAAACGCAGTTTTTTTGCTGAAAAAGGATAAACTGACGGTAGCTGCCTTTCCGGAAGAGAGCAGGGTGGGTTCGATTTATCTGGCTAAGGTTCTGAATGTGGCGAAAAATATTAGTGCCTGTTTTGTGGAAATACAGCCTGGCGAAATCTGTTTTCTTCCCTTAAAAGAAGCTGAATTTCCTTTTCTTTTGAACCGGACCTTTGACGGCCGGATACTGGAGGGAGACGAGTTGATCGTACAAGTGACCAGGGATGCGCAAAAGACAAAGCAGCCCTCTGTCACCGCTCATATTTCTCTTTCAAATGATTATTTTGCCCTGGCCATTGGAGCCACACGAGTGGGCTTTTCCGTAAGGCTTGCCGCTGAGGAAAAGAAAGCCCTGGAAAAAAAGCTGAAAAATGCCGGCATAACGGAAGGAGGATGTCTTGTACGGCCCTCTGATGATATTTTGACGCAGGATTTGACAGGGATGCCTTCCTTTGGATTGATCGTCAGAACCAGAGCCGCTGAACTTGCTGATTTGGAGGCGGCGCAGCTTGATGAGGTTTTTCAGCGTTTTCTGGATGAATTTCTCACCTTTTTTCGGAACGCTGTCCACCGTACCTGCTTCAGTTGTCTTAAGAAAAGCGGCTCTATTGATAATTTCATGGCGGGAATCTTAAATAACCTGGTATCTGTTGACGAATTTTCCGAGCTGCTCACTGATGATCCGGTGCTGTATGCGCAGCTGGCGGAATATAGAGCGGTCCATTTACCTGAAAAAGCCTTACGTCTGTATGAAGATCCTCTGCTTCCTCTGTCTAAGCTGTACAGCCTGGACAGCAGAATAGAGGACGCCCTTGGCGAGCGGGTGTGGCTTAGATCCGGCGGTTACCTCATGATCCAGCCTACAGAAGCGCTCACTGTCATAGATGTGAATTCCGGCAAATACGAAGGCAAAAAGGATGCTTTCCTCAAGGTGAACCTGGAGGCGGCGGAAGAGGCGGCAAGGCAGATAAGACTCCGCAATCTTTCCGGCATTATTATAGTGGATTTCATCAATATGAAAGAAGAGGAGAGCAGGGCAGAAGTGCTGGACTGCCTGAGGAAATATGTGCGCCGGGACAGGGTAAAGACTACAGTAGTAGATATGACGCCCCTGGGGCTGGTGGAGATCACGCGAAAGAAAATCACGAAGCCGCTCTGGGAAGCCTTGGGCAGGGGAAATGGCCAGTCTCAATAATTACCCGCGAGAGTGCAGGCAGAAAGAATGTCTTGATATTCGCAGGTCAAAAATATATGATGGGAGATTATTATCATGGAATTTTTGAAATTTGAAAAGGTTCGGGATGGAAAATATCTGAAAAACTATGAAATTACTTACTTAAATAAATCAGGACGTGAAAAGAAATATGAAATCGTAAGCCGCAGAGAATTGGAAGGGATCGAGGATGTGGGCGGAAAGCCCAGCGGCGTGTCCATTGTGGCAACCTGTGAGGGGAAATTGCTCCTTTTGCACGAATTCCGCATGGGCGTAAACAAGACCATTTACAATCTGTGCGCAGGAATGCTGGATGCAGGCGAGTCCATTGAGGACTGCATTGCCCGTGAGCTTTTTGAAGAGACTGGGCTGCGTGTGAAAACCATCAAAAAAATTCTGCCGCCTTCCTTCGCCGCCGTTGCAATTTCCGACACTACCACCTATATTGCCTTTGTGGAAGCCGAAGGCACTTTCGAGGATCATACCTCCGATAACGAGCAAATCGACGCAGGCTTTTATACAAAGAGCCAAGTCTCCCGGCTTCTGGAAACTGAGCCATTCAGTTCCAGGGCCCAGCTGGCAGCATATTTCTTTGCGGAATATGACCTGTGAGAGAGTGTCCTGCCGAAATCCAACTATGCGCAAAAGACAACTTTAACGAATAGTTGACTCGATTCCTGCAACCTTTATACATCTATGGAGTTTTAAACCAAATGATTCGTTAAAGTTTTTGTCTATTTAGATTTAAATTCACATAACGTTCTTTTTTCTCCCTCATCTGTAATTCCTGTTATTACAATATGATCAGTGGCCCGTAATGTATCGTCGGGTATCTCGGTCTGATAGCCGCTCCATAAATATGCGTCCTGTTCGTATGCAGCCACCACATCCGGTCTTTCCAGCGGTTCTGCAGTATATTTCTTCCCGTCTGCTTCTACATAAATCGCACCAAAGGGCTGACCGCTTTTTTCGTCTATCCACCAGCCTGTCATATAAAGCTTTCCTTCTTTTTTGACCACTCTGTCATGACATCCAAAACCTTGCGGATCATAATTGTATTTGTCAAGCGGACTGATACAGAATCTGAATGACCCTATTTGATTTTCCATATATAATGGCCCTGATAGGAACGCGTCCCAGAGCGGGTGACATTTGCATCGGGAACATTCATTTCCCAGGGATTGATTCGATACTCCAACATATAATAAACATAATTCCAGGGATATTTTGATTACAGCTGATATAATGGCTATGCCGGCCACCACAATAAAAGCAATCGTTACGATACTCTCCATATTTTCCGCCTCCTTTCTCTTTGAGGTTTGTGTCACCATTTTTTCAGTTCCATATGTATATATTACTATTATATTCCTTGAAAGTCAACCACATAAAGACATAATCAACCTATCGAATACAGACAATGTTGTATGATAGCAGAAAGGAGATTTACTTATGGTTGACTTTGGAAACATATTAAAAACACAACGGCTGGGAGAAAAAATGACGCAGGCGCAGCTTGCTGCAAAGCTGGGACTTACTAAATCTGTCATAAGCGCTTATGAAACAGGACTCCGCCTGCCATCTTATGATGTTTTGATTCATATTGCCAGGATTTTTAATGTAAGCACTGATTTTCTTCTGGGTATGGAAAATAAACAGGAAATCGATCTGTCAGGTTTATCACAGGAGGAAATCGACGCCTTGAAAAACCTGATCAAGGCTATGAAGAAAAACTGAGGAAGTTTTTCCGTCAAAAGGTTCTGTCCTATCTGTTGAGGACATATCCTGTAATAAGTAATTAAAACCGGACGAACAGTAATGAAGGATGCGACCACGGAACAGAAATTACAGTTGATTCAGCAGATACGCTCCCGCTACAAAGAGGACAGATATGATATGGGTAATCGGGAAAAGATCCTGTATGGCAGGGAAAGCGTACGTCCATGGGAGGACGGGGATGACCCTGAGTGGGAGCAGTCTCCCCAATCCTCTTTCCGGCTTCGTGTGCTGCTTGCTGTCCTGCTCTTTGCGGCGGTGGTCGCCCTGGATACGAACAGTACCTCGCTCTTAGGTCTCACTGCGGAAAAGGTGTACCAGATCATTTCCGCAGACTATGAGGACAAAATCGAAGAATGGGTGGATACCCTTGCCAGATAGATAAGCTCTCTGCCGGTTAATTTATGTGCTACAGGTCTCCGCAGAGGAATTTATAGGCGTTCAGGATATTCTGCTGCTGTTTCCCCGCCAGAAAATAATAATCCTGTGGTTCCTGCCCCTCCATATAGAGATAAGACCCGTAAGCCGGAATGTCACAGCTGACCACCGGACCGGATGAGGCTGGCAAAATGCCGTAGCCTCTATCTGACAGCAGGAAAGGAAGCCCCTCTCCGGTGGATATATATCTGGCGCTGCCCCGAAGCTTCAGGCCGCCCTGTCCGGCAGGCCCCATTGCAAACAGCTGCTCTTTTTTCTGAAGCTCCAGAAACAGCCAGCACCCCTTCTCATCACATTGCCGTCCCTCCTGCCTGCGCTCGCTCAACAGGAGATTTCCCTTTGCATCCAGATATTGGACTCCGCCGGAAGCCTTTTCGATCTGTACGGTCACTTCCCCTGTAGACAGCTCCACCAATCTGCCGTTATCCCGGTATTTCCACCTCCCGTCTGCCTTCTTTACGGCAATCAGCGGATGGACGGCTTCCTGCAGACTGGCTCCTCTGGCAAAGGTCATGCGGATGATACCGCTTCCCACCGGACTGACCCGCAGAGTGCCGTACTGGCTTTGCAGATACAGCCCGTCCGCCTGCTTTGATACCCATTTTACAGCCAGGTTGATCCTGGAATGGCCTCTGGGCCGAAGCTGCTCCGTGGCCGGCATATCGCCGAAGGAAACAGTGCTTTCCGACGGCCCGGAGGTCTCCTTTCCCGGATTCTGATCTGCCTCTTTGACGGCAGCCCTTGAAGAAGCTGCCGGAGCGCCATAGCCATACGGCGCGACACTTGAAACAGTGCGAGCGGAGGCAGTTCCTGATTTTATGTGAAACGACGCCGTCTCCTGCTTTACGGAAACCACAGCCTTCCGCTTTGTACCCGATGGAGCAGCCATAGTACTCTTTGCCGCACCTGTCCCTGTGCCACTTGCCTCCTGCGCCTGCACTCTTCTATCAGCTCTCTCCTGCACCTGCTCCGTTTTGGCAGTTCTCTCCTGCTCCTGCTCCTGCACCTGTTCTGTTTTTGTAGCTCTCTCCGGCGCCTGCACCGTTTTGGCGGTTCTCTCCGGAGCTTCGTCTGCAATCAGTCCGGTAAGGTCTCCCCTGCATAGAATATGAAGCTCATGTAATGCTCTGGTGGCGGCCACATAAAGCAGCCTGGCATGGCCGTCATCTGTGGGGTAGGCATCCCGTGTGGGATCCAGTATCAGCACTGCGTCAAATTCCAGTCCCTTGGTATATTCTACAGGGAGCACCAGGATACCTTTTCCGAAGCTGGCCTTTTCCAGGTCACTTTCCATGATTTCGATATGCTTTGAAAGCTGCCGGGCAGCTTCTTCTGCTTCCTCGTTGTTCCGGCACACTACGGCGATAGTGTCGCAGCCCTGTTCCTGCCAGTGCCTGCAGATCTCGGCGGCACGCCCTGCAAAATCAACCATATCAGTATTTGGTGACAGACATTCCACCTCCACCGGATTTCCATGTCGAATAATAGGCTCCACCGGATAAATGGAAAAGCTTCCGTGGCGCAGTATATTTGTTGCAAATTCCGAGATCTCCACCGTATTCCGATAGCTCTTGCGCAAGACCCCGAAGGAGTCCATGGGGTCCGGCAGAAGTAGCGCTTTCAGTGCCTCCCAGTCGCTTAAGCCGAAGCCGAAATGGATGTTCTGGGACACATCCCCCATGACGGTATAGGTGCAGTCCTTTATACAGGCGTGCAGCACACGGTATGCCATCATGCCGAAGTCCTGGGCCTCGTCAATGACGATATGGTGTGCCTCACTGATGACCTCCGTCTCCTTTACCCGCTTATATATAAGAGCCAGGGCGGCAAGGTCGTATACGTCGAAGAAATTTTCGGAAGTTCCTTCGGAGGGTTCAAAGGCTTCGCCATATTTCTCCCGCTGCCCTGCAAGAAACTCTGCATACAGATCATAAATGGACTTTTTCCACTGCCGCCCGCCGTAATAGCCCCGATATGCCTGCTGGATGGCCTTCTTTTCCGCATCCGTATATTTGACGCCCTTTCCCAGGAATTCATCCCTGATCTTGACCATCAGGCGCTCATTCAGCATATTGATCTTGCTCTGGATGGAAACCGTTGGGTTCTGGCGGATATACCGTTCCACCGCCGCTCCTTCCACCAGACATACCTCTTTGGACGGTAGACCTGCCTCTTCGTCCTCCTTCCGTCTGTCGTAGACGCCGCTTTTTCCATCTTCCAGACCCTCCACAAATTGTCTGGGGTCAAGATATATGCTTTCGCGCCGGATAGTGTTCCACTCCAGTTCCCGGATAAAGGCTTCCAGCTCCAGATACCACTCCTCCGTTCCCCGGATGACGTTTAGCTCAGGTACAGTCCCTTCAGGTACAATGGGTTTGGCTCCGGTATGCCCGGAAACGGATCTCACTCTGTACCTTTTGTCGTCCCAATCCTCGTAGAGCAGCCGGATAAACAGCTGTTCCATAGTCATCTGCCTTACGCCGTGGACGTCCAGATCCGGCAGGACTCCCGTAATATAATTTAATAGGATGCGGTTGCTCCCCACAATGTAAAAATCCTCCGGCTTGAACCGTTCCTGATAATTATACAGAATATAGGAGATCCGGTGCATGGCGACGGTGGTTTTGCCGGAGCCCGCAACCCCCTGTACGATCATGTTGTGATAAGGAGATCTGCGGATGATCTCATTCTGCTCCTTCTGAATGGTAGCCACGATCTCACCCAGCACCGCCTCCTTGTTTTTGGACAGGTACTTCATCAGCAGATCGTCGTTTGCCACCACCTCTGTGTCAAAGAAATCAAGCAGCCGCCCCTCTTCGATCTCAAAGGTGCGCTTTAGCTCCAGGTCAATGGGGATCTCACTGCCTCCCGGCGCGGCATAGCTGCATTTTCCCAGCCCGTTTTCATAATAGGCATTAGCCACAGGCGCCCGCCAGTCCACCACTATCCGGTGCGTACTGTCCTTCGATATACCGCCCTTTCCGATGTAAAGGGACTCTTCCGTCCCATAAGTCTCATCCCGGAAAATGATCCTGCCGAAATAAGGCTTGTGACTGGCCTTCCGGTTTCGTTCCAGGGCACGCTTCATATGGTCGTGCAGGGTGATGGTATTGTTCAGCAGCGTCCAAAGCTCCACGTCGTTATCGTGGTAATGCTCCAGCATTTCATCGATTTCTCCCTGCATACGGTAAACCTCGCCGCTGTAATTTTCCAGGTTGTCCTCAATTACCCCCATCGTGTCCTTCAGATACTTCTCTTCTGCTTTTCTGTCCGTATTTTTCATTGATATCTCCTTGAGCCTGTTCAACTTGATCCTATTCAATAAGAAACCAATAAGAAACATTGGCATCAGCCGTATTTCTGCTGTACTTAAAAGTATACGGTAATATGAAAAAAATACTAGACTTTTCTTTTATTATCTGGTAGAGTGTTATATAAAGTCGTGCCTGAAAAAGCTTCCGTTTAGCGGAAGCTTTTTTAACGTTATTTCGATATGTGCCAGGATATCATCCTGGTTTGATTCTGCTCTCTTTTCGTCTTAATGCCGGGAGGAACATACTATTGCGGGAAAAGCCGAAAGGTAGGAAAAAATGATGCCGCACATCACTCTCAGCGATTGGCAAGCTCCGAGGTGATTTCCTCCCAGCTTAAGTCCTTTTCCACCATAAGCACCATCATATGATACAGGAAATCGCTCATTTCGTATTTTACCTCGTTGGCGTTTGGATTTTTGGCGGCAATGACGATCTCTGTGGCTTCCTCCCCCAGCTTTTTTAAAATCTTATCGATCCCCTTGTCGAAGAGATAGTTGGTGTAGGAGCCCTCCTTGGGATGGATCCGGCGGTCCTTGATCACATTCAATACATCCTCAAAGACCTGAAGGGGATTTTCTCTGACATCGCAGTCCTTTTTTGCGATCTCATTGAAAAAGCAGCTTCTGGCCCCGGTGTGGCAGGCGGCTCCCACCTGTGACACCTTTGCAAGAATGGTGTCCATATCGCAGTCGGCGGTGAGACTTTTCACATACTGGTAATGGCCGCTGGTCTCTCCCTTCAACCAGAGTTCATTCCTGCTTCTGCTGAAGTAGGTCATGCGTCCGGTGGAAAGGGTATTTTGATAGGCTTCCTCGTTCATATAGGCCACCATCAGCACCTCCAGGGTCCTGTAGTCCTGTACCACCACAGGCACCAGATGATCGCTGTTTTTCTTAAGATCAGCCCACTCATAAGCCGCGGCAAAGGTCTCCACGGGAATACCGCTTTCCAGGCACATCCCCTTAAGTGCGCCTATTTCCCCGTAATTGTCATTGATGGTATTGCCGGTTATACCGCAGACGTTCCGATAGGAAAGGATCTCCATCAGCTTGTTTAAGGCAATCTGGTTGATCTGCACATAAAAGGGCAGATCGATCATGCTCTCCGTCTCCCGGATCTGATGGGGATTCATAAGGATCAGTCCGGAGATATACTGTTCCACCAGTTCCCTGTTCGCATCCAGTACTCCTGGGTCATTGTAGGAAACCAGCAGCCTGTCACGGCCGAATTTCAGGGACACCTCCTCCGTGATAGCGATATTCTCCTCCTTTTCATAGTCCAGGACAGCCCGTTTGCAGCCTGCATACAGCAGCTTCTTTATATCCTCCATGCGCCGGACGCCGCCTGCTCCTATGACGTTCATCTCGGCAGTGGAACAGATTTCCTTCAAAAGCTCCAGCGCCGCTTCATGCTCTTCGTCTCCCTCCGACATATCGAACACGATCAGCTCGTCTGCGCCGTTGTCATTGTAAAGCTGTACAAGCCGCAGGGGATCTGTCTCCACCACCGCGGGATCCTTGAGGCTTTTCACCGCATGACCGCGGTAAAGATAAATACAAGGTACAAATTTTTTAACTGACATTTTTCTCTCCTGTTTTCCGCTCATTACATTGTAATAGCTATGCCCAGCCTCATGCAGACAGTATACGCGGGTGCGGACATCCCTTCTGCAACACTGCCGCTCATCGGATATTACAGGCTTCCCTTGGTGCTCAGCACGTCCAAGATGCGCGGATCGAAGCCCACCGCCTGGTCCAGCGCCTTTGCAAAAGCCTTGAACATGGCCTCGATCATATGATGGGCATTACAGCCGTCCAGCATTCTGATATGCAGATTCATGCCTGCGCTGTAGGATACGGCATAAAAGAATTCCCTCACCAGCTGGGTATCCAGCTCCCCCACCAACGCTGCCGGAAAGGTGCAGTCAAAGCCAAGATATGGCCTTCCGCACAGGTCAACAGCGCAAAGCGCCAGCGCGTCATCCATGGGAAGGATAAAGGAGCCGTAGCGGCGGACGCCCTTTTTGTCTCCCAGGGCTTTGGCGATGGCCTGCCCCAGGACGATACCCGTGTCCTCCACAGTGTGGTGCCCGTCCACATGAAGGTCCCCCGTCACCTGACAGGTCAGATCAAAAAATCCATGCTTTGAAAAGCCCTCCAGCATATGGTCAAAAAATCCGATGCCTGTGGAGATATCGGATCTGCCCGTGCCGTCCAGCTCCAGGCTTAAGGTGATATCCGTTTCCCTTGTTTTTCGATTGATTTCTGCAGCTCTGCTCATTTGATCCTCCTGTATTTTCTGCATTTTCCGTCACTCCGGCTTTTTCATCTGCTTTTTCGCCACATTGGCTGTTCCCATCCCTTTTTACCGTGCCGGATGTCTCCCTGGGCATCGCCTTGCAGCCCGCGTCCCGTCTACTGGAATCTCACCCGTATACTGTTGGCGTGTGCCGTCAGCCCTTCGCTTGCTGCAAAGGTCTCAATATCCTTATGCACCTTCTCCAACGCTTCCCTGGAATAAGAAATGATGCTGGTCTTTTTGATAAAATCATCCACATTCACCGGAGAAAAGAACTTGGCAGTGCCATTGGTGGGCAGGATGTGGTTGGGACCGGCAAAGTAATCTCCCAGAGGCTCTGAGGCGTACTCCCCCAGGAAAATAGCCCCTGCGTTGCGTATTTTTGTCATGACCCGGAAGGGATCCGCCGTCAGGATCTCCAGGTGCTCGGAAGCGATCTCGTTGACTGCCTCTATTCCTGCCTCCAGGTTTTCCGCGATCAGGATATAACCGTAATTGTCCAGGGACTTCTGCATGATCTCCCTGCGTTCCAGCTGTGCGAGAAATAAGTCTACCTGATCGGATACCTGTTCCGCCAGCTTTTTGGAATCAGTGATCAGTATAGCGCTGGCAAGCTCGTCGTGCTCCGCCTGGGAAAGCAGATCCGCCGCCACATACTTAGGATTTGCAGTCTCGTCCGCCAGCACCAGGATCTCACTGGGACCGGCAATAGAATCAATGCTGACATAGCCGTACACCGCCTTTTTTGCCAGAGCCACAAAAATATTGCCGGGACCTGTTATCTTATCGACCCTGGGGACAGACTCCGTACCAAAGGCAAGGGCTGCAACAGCCTGCGCCCCGCCAACCTTATAAATGGCGTCCACTCCCGCAATGTCAGCTGCCACCAGCGTCCCCGGATCTATGCTGCCGTCCGCTCCCGGAGGCGTAGTCATGATGATCTCCGACACTCCTGCGACCCTGGCGGGAATCACGTTCATCAGTACGCTGGAGGGATAAGCCGCCTTGCCGCCGGGAACATACACTCCTGCCTTTGCAATGGGCGTTATTTTCATCCCCAGGATAGTGCCGTCCTCCTTTGCGTCAAACCAGCTGTTTCTAAGCTGTTTTGCGTGGAAAGCCCGGATGTTCTCCGCGGATCTCCGAATGACCTCCACAAGGTCCTCGTCCAGCTTTTTATAAGCCTCCCGGATCTCAGCAGGGGTCACTCTTATATTTTCGGCGTTTAAGGCAAATTTGTCAAATCGTAAGGTGTAGTCAAACAGAGCCTTATCCCCTTCCGTCTTTACTTTTTCAATGATCTCATTGACCGTATTCTCATATTGAGAATAATTATTAGGGCTCCTCTTTAACAGATTATCCAGGATTCCCTGTTTTGACTCCTTTGTCAGGTTTATTATCTTCATATTTGGTCTCAATCCTTTCCTGAATTTTTTTTGATACAGCTTTCACACTTCGATCACATTCAGCCGGCATGGATATTGGCCCGCAGCTTATTTACCAGCGTTTTGATACGCTCCGTCTCCATCTGCATACTGACCGGGTTCACGATCATTCTGGCGGAGAGGGGGCAGACCTCCTCAAGTACCTCCAGCCCGTTCTCGCGTAAGGTGGAGCCTGTCTCCACAATATCCACGATTACATCCGACAGTTCCACCAGGGGTCCAAGCTCCACGGAGCCGTTCAGCTTGATGATATCCACGGTCTGATGCTTTTTATTATAGAAATAGTCCTTGGCAATGTTTGGATACTTGCTGGCCACCCGTATCCGTTCATGATGCTGTAAAAGCTCCTTTGCGGCGGGCGGACCGCAGACACACATCCTGCACTTTCCGAAGCCCAGATCAAGGACCTCATATACGTTACGGTTTTCCTCCAGTATGGTATCCCGTCCCACGATTCCGATATCCGCCGCGCCGTACTCTACATAGGTAGGCACGTCCGGCCCCTTTGCCAGAAAGAAACGTAAGCGCAATTCCTCATTTATAAAAATCAGCTTCCGCGAGGACTTATCCTTCATCTCCTCACAGGTGATCCCAATCTGCTCAAACAGCTCCATCGCCTTATTTGCAAGTCTCCCCTTGCCCAGCGCAAAGGTCAGATACCTTTCTTTACTCATCGTGTTCTCTCCATTCCCTATTCTCCCTGTAGCACGGCGGCATATCCGGCAGCTCTGAGCTTCTGCACCTCTGCAAGCTTTTCAGAAAAATCATCAGGACTGTAATAAACCCTCTGAACAGGCTCAGGCCCAGGCAGCTTCACCTTCTGCCGCGACAGAGCTTCCAGAACGCTGTCTATCATAATACAGAAGCCTACTGCGGGGGCGTCCTTTCCAAACTGGCGAAGCAGACCGTCATACCTTCCGCCCTTGACGATCGCGTCACCCACTCCGTAGGTATATGCCTTAAAAATGACACCCGTGTAATATTTATATTTGCTCAGCATCCCAAGATCAAAGGAGATATATTCCGCCACGCCGTAAGCCTTCAGTACCTCATAAAGCTTCTCAAGCCGCTCCACAGCTCCCAGGGAACGGGGATTATTTACCATCGTCCTCGCCTCCGGCAGAGAGCACATATCCCCGAACATATCCGCCACCTTCAGCAGACGGCTGTGGTAAGGCTCCTGTACCTTGCGCTCCTGCAGCAGCTCCTGGGCCGCAAAATAATTTTTGCCGGAGATACAGGCCCGCAGATCCAGTTCTGTCTCCTCGTCCAGTCCCGCTTCTTCACAAAGCCCCTTAAAATATTCCACTTCGCCGATAGTGACCTGAAAACGCTCAAGTCCTGCATATAAAAGCGCTTTTACCACAAGGCTGATGATCTCTCCGTCAGCCTCCACGGAATCATCTCCTATCAGCTCCGCTCCCATCTGAGTGGACTCCTTCAGCTTTCCCTGCAAATCTGAGGTATTGGTAAAGGTGTTTCCCAGGTAGCTGAACCGCAGGGGGACATTTTCTTCCCCGAAATATTTTGCGGCGCATCTGGCAATGGAGGGGGTGAAATCCGGCCGAAGCACCAGAGTGTTGCCGTCCTTGTCAAAAAATTTGTACAGCTCCCTGCTGGGCGTGGTACCGATCTCCTTTGAAAACACGTCAAAAAATTCAAAGGTCGGCGTCTGAATCTCCTCATATCCGTACAGCCGGATGTTTTCATGGAGCCTGTTTTCCAATTCCAGTTTCTGATTATATTCTCCGCCATAGATGTCCCTTACTCCTTCCGGGGTATGCAGCAGTTGCTTTCCCGTGATCATACTCATAGCCGCGCCCTCACTTTTATACTTTAACGTGCTACCATGATAGCATGGTAGAGAAGTAAATTATATGTAGTATATCGGAAATGTACTGAATTGTCAAATCATTTTTGAAGCCACATCAATCCTCCAGCGTATCCAGGCTCATTCCCTGGAGCGGCCCGATCTTTACGCCCTTTTGGGACAGGTCTTTTAAGTCCTCCTGCTCCGTCTATCGTGAAATACATATTATAGTTTAGTATAGTATAAAAGTCAACTCTTGTTTTACATAACAAGACTATATGATAAAACTATAAGGGCTGCAAATAATAGGACTATGTCGCCTGTGGTAAAATTCTCCTAAAAGCAACATAGTCCTAAACATAATATCCGCTTGTTATCCGTGCCAGCCTCTTCACATCAATCCTTCAGCGTATCCAGCTTCGCTCCCGAAAGGGGGCCGATCCGTACGCCCTTTTCCAACAGATTGATGATTTCGTCCTTATCCACCCACCATACCTCGTAATCGGGATAGTTTTTGAAATAGAGAAGCTTATCGCCAATCACGTCTAAAAAGGTGATATAGTCATCATACCGAATCCTGTCAAGGACATTCCCGTCCCGATCCAACACTGCATACTCCGCCATGAAGTCATCCCCTTCTAAACAGTAATTTGTCATGAACAGAATCTGTCCGTCTATCACAAAAGGAATTGCAATCACAACCTCATCAGTTATTGTCATGATCTCCCGTTCCTCTGCTTCTGTAAGGATGTCTCTGGCATAGAGCGTATCCCAGGAGTTATCATATGTGTAATACACTGTATCCCCTATGGCCCCCTGAAATCTTGCCGCATTGGAATCGAAGCGCAGGATTTCCTCACATACGCCTGTTTCCGGCTCGATTCGATACCATACGGCGCTGTCTCCTTGATAATTGCTTATGATTGCATAGATCCTGCCATCGTACTCATATAACTTGTATTGATATGCAGATGCATCTCCCGCCTGATCTTCTGTAGCCGCGAAAGTTTCCGTGGTGTAATCATTAAGATCAAGACAATAAATGGCGTCAGTGGTCCAGGGTTCAAATGTCTGCCATTCGCCACGAGCATCAAGTTCAATTCGCTCCCTCTCCTCTGTCGGTCCGCCAAAATAAAACTTTCCGTCAACCAGTATCCCGGCATGGGTGTCGTCCGGGTATGCAATCGAACCCGGAAAAGCCGTCATCTTCCGCCGATTACTTCCATCAAGATCCGCTTCATAAACATCCGTTTGATATGCAATGATCCAATCCTGGGTCATCTCTGAGACCTCATCCACCGTCAGTTGAAAGAATGAGTGTAAAATGATCAGGCGCTCCCCGTAAACAAGGCAGAAATCTCTTAAATAACTGGCTTCGTCCTGAATCGCGCGGGCGCTGCAGCTTTCAATCTGATGGCTGCAGGTGGGATCCATACAGATGTAATCAAAATCCACCGGCTCCCAGTCGGAGTACAGAAAGCGCTCTGAGGAGGATGCGACGATCCCCTCCTCCCCGTAAAAGTATCCATAACTCATTGTGCCCACCTTTGATCCCGCCTCCGTCTGAGGTGAATGTGCTGTTTCTTCTGTCTGTAAGCCCTCATTCCCGCAGCCGGCTCCTGCAAGAGCCAGAATCAAAAGCAGTGCTGTAAGACATTTTTTATGATTCGAGATTTTTCCTCTTTTCATATTTCCTCCGGTTCAAAACCTTTCCTTCCGACCTTTGTTTGACGTATTCCCACCCTGCGGCACGAAGGTATTTCATACCGTCGTTTCCGGCATCAATGGAGAATCAGCATCACCGCAAGGGGGATCTCCACCAGGGCGCTCACACAGACGATCGCCACGATGCTGCTCTTTACCTTCCGCTCCACCAGATAAGACAAGGCCATCACTCCCAGCAGCGACAGATACCTTGCCAGATACAGCAGGCACAGATAGCCGAACAGGGAGATCTTTTCCCACACCCAGGAGAGATGCTGCAGGCTGCAGGCAGGCGCAAAAATATATTCAACCCCGTCCGTAGCCAGCTGACGGTACAGCGTGGGCGCCCAGAACAGGATCAGCAGGAACAGGGAGATCAGCATCCCGATGAATACCTTCGCCCTCACATACTGCCCTCTTCCCTTCTCAGTGGAATGTATGATGCGGTTTTCCCCTTTCTGATAATCAATGGACATAGTCAGCACAAAACAGACAAGGGCAAACCCATACGTCAGGATATACGTCATGAGATCGTTCCGGTTTACGCTCCTATTTCCACCTGTCAGAGCAATATAAGCGTCGTTATTCAGATAATAACTGTTTTCATGGGTGGAAAGATACCCGGCATACTCCGACATTTTGGACAACGCCGCCAGCATGATCTCATAGAGCGCCTTCTCCCGCTCCTGTACCTTGGGGTCGGACATGGCTGTCAGAGTCTCTTCCTGTCTCCGGCTGATATATTCCGGGATCTCATCGGTATATTCTCCCACAATGGAAGAAGAATACATACGATAAAAATATTCCATAAGACCGTCCCCGCCCCCCGCGTTTGTCAGTCTCAGATAAGGGACGGAAACAGCCGCCGCCAGCGCCAGCACAAGGATCAGCTTCTGGGCCAGAAACGCCTTGTAACATTCATGGTCAAAAAGACTCACACTCCACCGCTTTTTTCCGTCATATACCGAACGCCGATCCGCCAGAATATTTTTTTCCTCCGCCGTTATATACATTTTCACCGCCGCTGCCAGAAGTCCGGCCGTCCCCCCGCAGAGCAGGACTGCGGCGAACCCGATTCGATTTACGGCAAGCCCGAACAGATTCACACACCGATAGCGCTCCAGCAGCTCTCCCGCCTGTCCCAGGGCCACCGGACTCACATCCCGCAGCGGCGCAAGATAGGACGTCTCCCCGATCCCCAGATATATCATAACGCAAGCCGCTCCCACTCCGAGGATCGCAACAAGAATGGGAATGACCTGTCGCAGACAGCAGCAGACAGCGTAGGCAAAAGCCGTACACAGAAAATAAAACAGAATCTTTAACAGCGTGTACAGACATAAAAATCCTCCAATGCTGATCTTCAGGGCGCAGTAAGGATACACTGACTGTACCGGAACCGAGAGGGACGGAATGGGATATATTTTCCCGATGACAAGAAGCCCCTCCAGCAGCAGGAGCACCGTCACAAGCACACATAAGCCCCCCAGGACCGCCGCCTTTACGAAAGCGTGTACCGTTCTTCCCCGCACCGTGCTCTTGGACAAAATGATCCTTTCATTCTGCCGCTCCACCGTCACCAGCTCAAATACCGCCAGCAGGACGATAAACAGACAGCAGATGTCCGCCACCGGATTATCCGCCAGCGCCTCCATCCCTCTGGCATGGGCGGATACGGTTGTTACATCCGTAAGATACCCGTATACCTCCTTCGTCTTTTCCAGGCTGCTCTCCAGATATCGGCGTTTAAGCCTTCCATAGTTTCCCCTGTCCAGACGCTTGAGCTGCTTATCCGCGCTGTTTGCCACGGCGGCGCGGATCTCCTGATAATGCAGCCCCCGGTTTATTTCCTCCCGCACTTCCTCATAGGCAAGCCGGGTCAGGTCAAACTGACCGGACATCATCATCGTCCCCGCCAGCTCATCCAGCTGCGCCAGCCGCTCCGTAAGCAGCGCCAGCTTTTCCTCATCCGTAAGGGAAAGGGCGTCCAGCTCCTTCGTAAGCTCCTGATAATAAGAGGCCGGAGCCTTTTTCACGATCCCGGATCTCTGATAGACCACCAGCGACCAGTAGAGATAAAAACCGTAGAACACGAATATTCCTGCAAAAAAGATGAGAAACACCCGGTTCCGAAATAATTTGATCCACTCGTTTTTCAGCATCCTTCTCCCTCATCCAAACAGCCTGATATACATATCCTCCAGGCTTTCTCCGTTCAGCCTGTCTGTTTCCGGCGACAGCTTTTTTAAAAGCTTTCCCTTCCGAAGCATCAATATCTCCTTGGCGATGGCTTCAATATCCGCGATCACATGGGTGGAAATGATCACGATCCTGTCCCTGGCAAGCTTCCCTATCATCTCCCGCATCCCCATCCTCTGGATGGGGTCCAGGCCGGCGGTGGGCTCGTCTAAAATGATGATGTCAGGATTCCCCAAAAGCGCCTGCGCCACCAGCGCACGCTGCTTCATCCCGCCTGAAAAGCCGCCCATATATCTGCTTCGCTCCTCCCACAGCCCTACGTCCCTTAACAGGCTCTCGATCTGCTCCCCCGCTTCCTTTTTCTTCATCCCCTTTAGGGCGGCGATATAATATAAAAAGCGCATCAGCGTCAGATTCTCGTACAGCGATTGCTGCTGGGGCATATATCCGATATGGGCGATGTAGCGCTGCTTCAGCTTCTGCGCCTCCACCCCGTTCAACAGTATCCTGCCCTCATCACTTTTCAAGTTCTGGGTGATGATGTTCATCAACGTGGATTTTCCCGCGCCGTTAGGCCCTAAAAGCCCGTAGATCCCGGCGTCAAACCCATAGGAAAAGTGATCCAGCGCCAGCTTCCCCTTATAAGATTTCGTGATATCGATCAGTTCCAGTTGACATTGCATATTCTGTTCCTCCTCCCCTGCCGCTGCATCCATCTTCATGATTCCTACTCCGCAGAATCTCAAACCCGGATAAAAAGCACTGTTCTTCTCACACTATCTAACATCGTTCCGAAAAAGGGTCCAATCGGCTCGCTCTTTTCCGTCAGGTCCGGGAGATCCTCCTTATCCGCCCACCATTCATCGCAGCCTGCGTATGTCCTGTAAAAAATAAGTTTATCTCCCACTACGTCAAGGAAAGTGATGTAGTCGTTATACCGAAAGGTATCAAGGACCTTTCCCCCCGGATCAAGCACCGCATACTCCGTCATAGGATCCTTCTCTTCCATACGGCAGTCCGTCATGAACAGGATCTGACCGTCCAAAACAAACACAACCGCCGTCATGTCCTCCCCTGCCGCCGTCATGATCTCCCGCTCTTCGGCATCTGCCGAAATGTCCCTGGCGTAGAGCGTTTTCCCGGAAGCATCATATCTGTAATATATGGTATCCCCGATAGCTCCCATAAAGCTTGCCACATTGGAATCAAAACGCAGGATCTCATCACAGCTGCCTGCTTCAGGGTCGATCCGGTACCAAACGGCGCGGTCCTTTGAAAAATCACTCATGATCCCATAGATCATGCCGTCATACTCATAGACCTGATACTGCGCCATCCCTTCCCAGTTCTCTTTATCCGCAAAGGTTTCAATCGTATAATCGTTGAGATCGAGACAATAAACGGCGTCACTGACCCATGACCGGGTGGTCATGGCTCCGCTCCCAGGATTCTGCTCGGTCCTGTCCCGCACCTCAGTGGGCCCGCCGAAATAAAGCTTTCCGTCAACTAAAACTGCGGCATGGGTGATGATGGGACTGCTTATCATCCCCGAAAAGGTCGCCACCTTCCGCCTGCCGCGCCCATCCGGGTCCGCTTCATAAACATCTGTCTGATACACAGTGCTGTGATCCCAGACCGATTCCGAGGACTCGTTATCCACCAGCTGAGAATATCCGTGCAGAATGATCAGCCGATCCTTAAAAATAAAGCTGAAATCCTTCTTCTCATCCCCTGTGCCTGAAATCGTGCGGGCACTGCAGGTCCCGCCCCGATGGCTGCAGGTTGGCTCCATACAGATATAATCAAATTCCACCGGCTCCCAGTCGGAGTACATAAAACGCTCCGTTGAGCTTACTGAGATCCCGTCCCCGTCCTCCCCGTAAAAATATCCGTAACTTAAGCTGCCGGTTTTTGATGTGGTGCCCGTCTGAGATGGATGTGACGGATTCCCCGTTTTTCCGTCTCCGCAGCCGGACCCCAAAAGGGACAGAACGAGCAGCAATGTTAGGAAAACCGTTCTCTGCTTCCCTGCTTTCTTTTTTTCCATATCCTTCATATCCTTCTCCTTGCCTTTATGCCTTGACGTCCAGGTGATTGTGAAGCTTCTTTTTTCCCTAAACCGAAACGCTCAAGTCTCCGCCATACCCCGATCCTCCAGATCCTGCTGTAAAATATCCAGGTAAGGCACCAGGATCCCATGCTTCTTCGGCAGGATGTAGGCGGGATTCAATTCCTCGAAGCGGAAGCTTTTCCTGCCGCCCTCTTTCGCCCGATCCCAGAAAAAGAGGAGCATTTCCAGGGCCAGATAAAACAGGACGTCCTTGTGGGTGTAGTAGATCAGAAAAAAAGCCACGCCGCCCTGCTTTTCAAAACGTTTCATGAACTCCACCTGATGGGGATGGATGTTCTGCAGGGCAAAGGTATCCACGGCACATTCCTTGGCGTCAAAGCATACGGGAATGCCCTGTACGGCGCCGATATAGTCCACGGTACTTTTCTGCTCGAAATAAGCAAGAGTGATCTGGTGATGCTCCTTATCCATCCGGATAGGGGTGATAGGCGTCGGCACCTTTTGGATCAGTGCAAGACCTGCTTCGGCATATTTTTCATTTGTGCGGTTTATCATATCCTCCAGCGTTGAGCCTCTTAAGCCCCTGGAATTCCATGTGGCCATTGTACATTCTCCTATCCTTTCCGGCTGCTAAGAGCGGGCGGATGCAAAACGATTCGCTGTCACATCTTCCGCCGAAAACAATTATAGATGCAGCCCTTCCATAATTCTTTGAAAGTTCTCCGGGCAGGGAGCGCATATTGTTATTCCTTCGCCGCCATCCCCCTCAAAAGCCGGAAGATATGTCCGGTAAGCGTGGAGAAGCTGTGACGTCAGCCCGAATTTTTCCTTCAGAAGCCGGTTTACTTTCTCATCTCCGTATTTGCGATCTCCGATCAGCGGATGTCCGATGCTTGCCAGATGGGCCCGGATCTGATGGGACTTTCCGGTGATCAGCTCCACCTCCAGCAGAGTGTAGCCTTTTGCCGTGGACAGGGGTCGTATGACTGTCTCAATGTGGTTCTGACCGCCCTCGGATCCCTCTGCCGCCGGCGTATCCGGATCCCTCTCGCTCTCCTGCCCGCTTCGGTTCCGTATCCGAATTGATTCTACAGTCACCCTGTTTTTCCGGCTGTCCTTTTTGAGGCATCCCCGCAGGGCAGCTTCCTCCGTAAGTTCTCCCACACAGATCGTCCGGTAAAGCTTCCGGATGCTTCTGTCTTTTATATGACTGCTTAAATACTGTGAGCCCGCAAGGGATTTCCCGCACAGCACGATGCCGCTTGTATTCCGGTCAAGCCTGTTGCAGACTGAAGGCCGGAAGGTCCGCAGCTCCTCCGGGGGAAAAGCTGCTTCCTCCAGAAGATATCCGATCAGCCACTCGTTCAGGCTCATATCCCCTTCTTCCGCCTTTTGGGAAAGGATCCCCACCGGTTTATCCACCGCCAGTATATGGCTGTCCTCATAGAGGACCAGGATGCCTGCGCCGGACAGACTGCGGTATGCCTGCAGATACTCCGACGGGTCATTTCTGCCGGGCTTTGGCACTGCAGCGCCTCCCGTCATTTTTGTAAAGGTCTCCGGGGAGAAGAAAAGGGAGACCGTATCCCCCAGGGCCAGCATTTCAGAGCCTTCCGCCCGTTTCCCATTCAGGGTGATATTCTTTTTCCGAAGCATCTTATACAGGAAACCGGTTCCGGCCTCTGGCATAAGCTTGCGCAGGAACTTATCCAGACGCTGTCCTGCCTGATTCTTTCCAATCGTTACAGATTGCATTGAAATCACTCCTGTCTGTCCGCTTTTTACAACATAACGCTTTTTAAGGTCTCCAGAACTGCCTGGGTCCTTGCGGGCTCCTCTCCCAGCCCTTTCATCTGATCCAGACGCTCCAGGTATTTGGGAAGGCTGACAAATATTTTTACCGTGGTTTCTTTATGGCCGTCCAGCTTTAAAATATTATTGATGTGTGTGTAAAAATCATTTTCAGGAAAATCCTTATCTTCTGCAAATCCGCAGACTGTGTTGCCTCTGACTGCCAGGTGGCTGACTCTGAAATTCTTCTTATAGGAGGTAAACACACAGTCAAACAGCACTGCCAGACCGTCGCTGTGGGTCTTTATCTCCTCCGCCTGCTTGGGAGCGCAGCTTTTAAAACGCAGGAACATAATGGCGCTTACCGCGCTTTTGCTGGCAGGCAGGCAGCCTAAGACCGCCGCCACTGTCAACAGGTTCAGGCGGCTTTCGGTCTGAATATACCCGGCGATAAAGAGGGCGGCGGAGACGCCAAAATACAGCAGGGTGCGTATGATTTCATATTTTTTCTGTGTGTTCAGGTAATTTTCCGTTCCTTTTGCAGAAGAGGTGGAAAACAGACGCTTTATCTGCATGGGTTCATCCTTTCTTCATCAGCTCCAAAACATCTAAAATAAGCTTGTGTGGCAACGCCTTGGTCAAAAGCTCCATGGCCTTGATGGGAATACTGTACACGGACAGCTCCCGCCGGTAATAAGAATCCCGCAGCGCCTGCTCTACCACTCCCTTCGGGCTTACCATCACAAGCTTTTTGATGGCAAGGGTGGATCCGCCCTGCTCGGCAATGTCAAAAAAGGGGGTGTCCACCGGGCCGGGACACACGCTGGTGACCCAGATACCGAAAGGTATCAACTCCCGTCTCAGAGCTCTGGAAAAGCTTAACACATAGGACTTGCTGGCAGCGTATACGGCAAAATCCGGCTGTGGAACAAATGCGGCGCAGGAGGCCAGCTGGATGATGCGGCTGTTCTTTCGCATATAGGGGATCATACGATGGGTCAGCTCCGTCAGGGCCAGGCAGTTCAAGCGTATCATGCCCAGCGCCCCATCCATATCCTGATCGCTGAAAGCGCCCAGCAGACCATAGCCCGCACAGTTGATCAGCATCCGCACAGCGGCATTCTGCTCGATGACCGTATCCTCCAGGATATCCAGCTTTGTACTGTCGGTTATATCCATAGCAAACAGCCTTGTTTTGTGATTCAAACGCTTTGCCGTTTCCTGCAGCTTATCCTCTCTTCTGGCAACCAGCCAGAACTCATCTATGTTATGAAAAGCGGAATCCATTTTTAAGGCAAATTCCATGCCGATTCCCGATGACGCTCCCGTGATGATGATAATATTCATGATTCAATATCCTCCTTTTTGCCGCGCTTTGACGCAATTGCAAAATAGTCTGCAATATAATAATCCGCCAGTTCCTTCTTTTTATCCCGACAGTGGGCGGAATAGGCGTCCTCCACGGCACAGACCCTCATGCCTGCAGCCTTTCCCGCCAAAATGCCGGGAATGATGTCCTCAAAGACAAGGCACCGTTCAGGTGCGACGCCCAAAGCCTCCGCCACCGCCAGATAAATGTCCGGAGCCGGTTTCCCCTTTTGTACGTCGCTGCCGCTCATAATGCAGGCAAAGCAGTCCTGCAGTCCATGGACGCCCACCACGTTTGTCACCAGTTCCCTGGAATTGCTGGTGGCAATGCCGAGCTTGATGCCCTGTTTCAAACAATGATCTAAAAATTCCGGTATGCCGGGTTTTAAGGGGACTTCATTGGCATACTTGTCCCACGCCATCCGGTTCCAGGTCTCCTTGATCTCATCCAGAGGGTCCGGAATGGGAAAATTCTCCTTGAAAAAAACCGCCGTTTCATGAAAGCTCATGCCCTCGATCCTGGATTGGAGATCCTCCGGCAGAGTAATACCGAATTTTCCCAGATATTCAATATCAATGGCCCGCCACAGCCACATGGAGTCCACCAGAGAGCCGTCCAGATCAAATATCACCGCGTCTATGTCCCGCAGCATTTCATGTTCCGGGCTTTTACATTCTGTCTTACTGTGCGCCATCAAAAGCTCTACCTCTTCCTCCGTCAATTCCCGGTATTCTCCCGGCTTCAGGGCTTCATCCAGAGCAAGTCCCCCAAAGGAGACCCGCTTTAAGGCGGTGACTCCGTTTCCAGCAGCCAGAAGCATTCTTTTTACCTGATGGAACCTTCCCTCCTGAATGGTGAGAAGGATCTCTTTTTTCTCCGCCGTCTGCTGTACCCTTGCAGGCAGTGTCAGCCTGCTTTCCCCAATGTCAACGCCCTGTTCCAGCCTTTGTATGTCTTTCGCAGAAAGCTGGTGTTCCATACTGACCCGATAGGTCTTATCCACGTGCTTTTGGGGACTCAGCAGCCGATGGGCAAGCTCCCCGTCATTTGTCAGCAGCAGAAACCCTTCCGTATCCTTATCCAGCCTTCCCACGGGAAAAAGGTCAGGCCGCCTGTGCTCCGGCCGAAGCAGCTCCATGACGGTGTCGGACAGCTTATCCCGCACGGCGGACACAACGCCTGCCGGTTTGTTCAGCATATAATAATAATATTTGCGGTAACAGACAGGCTGTTTTCGGACGCAGACCCGATCCACCTTAGGATCGATCCGGCTGTCGGCGGCTTTCACCGTAACGTCGTTCACCGTTACCACTCCCCGCCGGATAAGCTCCTTCACCTGGCTGCGGGTTCCCAGATTCATTTCACACAAGAATTTATCGAGACGCATCTGTGGTGATCCTCATTTCAAAAATTCATACGCTCTAAGCGCAAATCCTCTATCTCCAGGCACAAATTCCCTTCACTGCTTCTGAACACAGGTCCTGTCTCATATATTGTGAAAGAAATCATTTTCAGGTAAGCCCGCCGCATGAAACTCCAAAAGTCTGTTACCGGAAAACTCCGCCCGGAAAATCTCGAATCAGGAATCCTCTCTGCTATTTTCCTGATTCTCACTGTATGTATCCTGCGCCATTCCTCTTTGAGCCTGAGCTATGCCTCCCTTGGGCTGGAGCTCTGGTTCCGGAAAATGATTCCCGCCCTTCTGCCCTTTATGATCCTCTCCGGCATTATGGTGCGCCTGCATCTGACGGAAAAAATGGCGGGAGTGATCTATCCTGCCGTTGGCACGGTTTACCGGGTGCGGAAAAATGTGGTCTACTGTATGGCCCTGGGATTCCTCTGCGGCTTTCCCATGGGAGCAAAGACCACCGCTGAGCTTTACGAGAGAAATATGCTTACCCGGCGGGAAGCGGAGTATCTGCTGGCCTTCTGTAACAATATCGGGCCCGTGTATTTCTGCAGCTTTGTCCTGCCCCTGTTGGGCCGACGGCTGATTTTTCCCTATCTCTTCGGTATGTACGGAATTCCTCTGCTCTACGGGCTGGTCCTGCGCTTTACCATCTTTCGGGATTTGCTTAAGGAAAGCCCCTGCCTCCGGCGCAGGACTGCGAAAGCATCCCCGGAACCGAAGCTGCTGACAGCGGTGAACGAGTCCGTACAAGCTTCCCTGCACAGTATTCTGCTGCTGGGCGGCTACATGATATTGTTCAATCTGCTGAACCTTCCCTTTCACATTTTGCTGGGCAAAGAACCGGCGCTGCTCTCTCCGGTGCTGGAGATCACAGGGGGACTGTCCATGCTGGGAGGCGGACTGCCCTTATACAGCCTGCTTGCCCTGTCCTTCGGCGGCCTGTCCTGCATTGCCCAGACCTACAGCTGTATCAGCGCCACAGACTTAGAGCTTGGCGGATACATCCGCCACAAGGTCATCCTGACGCTGTTAAACGGCAGCTTTTACCTGTGCTGGTTCCTGTTCTCTCCCAGGTCATTCCTGCTTTGACGTCTGCGCTTCCTGCGGTTGTGGTAGGCGATACCCTGGGAGACCAGCAGAATGACAAACAGGAATATCACGATCACCAGGCATATTTCCAGAAAAGTGACAAAGCTCACCGGCTCTTTGTCGGCGGCGACAGCGCTGCCGGATACAGCTGTCGTATCCGGGGCGGACAAAGCTGTATCGCCGTTTTCGCCGGAAGCTGCGGCTGCCGTTTCGGCGTCGGTCCCGCCTTCCGCTCCCAGATCAGGCGCGTCGGGACCGCTCCCGGCAGTTCCTTCCGCTTCCGTTACATCAGGTCCCTGGAGCTCATTGTAATAAAAGGTCTCCGGGCTGTCATACCGATTGCTCTCCGTATAGGGGTCAAACAGATTGTAGGCACGGACAATGACGGAGGGCTTTGTCCCCGTCGGGATAGCCAGGCTCAAGGTAAAGGTGTCGTCATATTTTCCTGCCAGCACATCACTGCCGGGCCATACTTTCCGCTCACTGTAGGTCTGACCGCCGTCAATGCTGTATGTATAATATAAAAGGGGAGAATCGTAATCCGCGGCGGATACCGTAAGGGACAGATACCCCGCGTCATAGTCCGCCTCTGAAAATTCGATCTGACAGACATCCGGCGGCGTCTCGTCCCGCAGAGTGGACGCGATTGGCGCGCTGTCCGTTATGTCAACAAGCTGGTACTCCGAGTAATCCACATTCAATATGCTGCTCTTTAAGCCGAAATACTTTGCTATGGCGGTGGCGTCATCTTTTCCGAACTGGATCAGATCCTCCTCGCTGTCGCAGTACCCTTTGTCTCTGTCCTCATCCACATGACAATGCTCAATAATGGCGGCGGGAATGTCAAGAGCCACTGTCTCGCGGATAATGGCATAATATTCTCCTCTGTCGCCCTTCCGGGTCTTGATCCCTCTGACCAGCAGTCCCTTTTCCTGCATACCGGTGAGAAGCTCATAGCCGATCTGATAACCGTAATTGTTAAAGGGAGCCGAAAGCGGGACCCAGACCTCCGAACCGAATAAATTATGATTTTCGGAGGCATTGTAGTGGATGCTGAACAGGAAGTCGGCGTCCACGCTCTGGGCAAAGGCCGCCCGCTCCTGAAAGGACATATCTACGTCGGTAGTGCGGGTGAGATAGACCTTCACATTGTCATACAGGGAAAGCTCGTCATACAGTGCCTGTGCCGTCACCATATCCATATATTTCTCATCCCAGATGCCGCCGGCCTGGGTCCCCATATTTTCCCCGCCATGGCCGGGATCGATAACAATAACAGGATCGCCTTCTACAGGCTGCAGCCGTTCCGCTGCAGAGACGACCACAGTGGTACATGGCATAAAAATAAGTGTCAGGAAGAAAAACACCCCGCTGAATATTGATTTACTGAACTTCATAATGATCCTTTCTTGATTCCCGCAAGCGCTTAAATTCAAACAAACCGGCTTTCAAGGAAACTGACACATCCTTGGAAAACCGGTTCTTTGTTTTCCTGACAGCCTGCTGTCAAAGCACCTCCGGGCTTCTTCCGTCTCCCGGATCCTCCAGACTCAAGCCCTCAAATTCCTCTTCAGTGGGGTGCATCGCCTGGCGGTTGGACTGGATCAGATCCTTGTACTGGTTCAGGGAACCGAGGAGGTTCTGATAGTTGGCATTTGAGGCATTGATTGCGGAAACAATGATATTTTCAAGGTCCGCCAGCCTGTCCTCCGTATACTGGGCCGCATACATACGCAGCTCATTGGCCTCGATGGTGGCCTTATCCAGAATTTCCTGGGCCTGTTGGGACGCCATGCTCACCACCACGTTGGCCTGGGCGTATGCCTGCTGCATGATCTCATGCTCGCTGATCAGCTCGTTGGTATGAACGGTGGCGTCGTTGATCAGCTTCTCCGCCTTTTCACGGGCGTCATTGAGAATGGCCTCCTTGTTGCTGATGATCTTCTGATAGCGCTTGATCTCATCAGGCGTTTTCATGCGCAGTTCGCGAATCAGCTCATCGATCTCGTCCTTATTTACAATGATTTCCGAATTTGACATAAACTTGGGCTTACAGCTCTCAACGTATTCCTCCAGCTCGTCAATTATCTGCTCTATCCTGCTGCTCATGGGCATCACTCCTTGTTTTTATCTGATATTTTTCATAAATCAAATCCGCCACAAAATCAGGGACACAGCGGCTGATATTTCCGCCAAAGCTTGCAATTTCCCTGACCGTGGAGGAACTGAGATAGGCATACTCCAGACTGGTGGTCAGGAACATGGTATCCAGCTTCCCGTCGGAAAATTTGCGGTTGGTCTGAGCAATCTGCAGTTCATATTCAAAATCAGTGATTGCCCGCAATCCTCTCACTGCCACGTGAATATCCTTTTCGACCGCATAATCGATCAGCAGGCCGCTGAAGCTGTCTATCTGCACGTTAGGCAGATCCTTTGTTGCTTCCTTTAATATCTTAACACGTTCCTCAACAGAAAACAACGGTGTCTTTTCTTTATTGTTCAAAACGCTGACTATCAGCAGGTCAAACATTTCCGCCGCCCTGTGTATAATATCCAGATGCCCGTACGTCATAGGGTCAAAGCTTCCCGGATAAACTGCCTTTCTCATGCCCATGTACTGATTCCTTTCTGCCTGTGGAGTCCCCTGTTACATTCCGCCGCAGGAAAATATGTCGGTTGGTCTTGTATCGCTTGTCTTTTTCCATGGAGAAACCATATTCCTCCAGGTAAGGAAATTCCGTCTCAAGAGAAGCCTCCACAATGATCAATGTGTCCTTCGAGACATAATCCATTTCTTTAAGCAGCGCCAGAGCTTCCCGCTCCAGGCCCCTGTCGTAGGGAGGGTCCATAAAGACGATGTCAACCTTTTCTTCACGGATACCGCCCAGGGCGCTGCACACATCCTGTTTTAAAACTATAGCACGATTCGCCGTTTTCGTAAATGTAAGATTTTGCTGAATACAGGCAAGGGCTTTGGAGGAATTGTCGATAAAATATGCCTTCCCCGCCCCTCTGCTCAATGCCTCGACGCCGATGGCGCCGCTGCCGCTGAACAGATCCACAAATACCGCGCCGGGGATCAAAGGCTGCAGCATATTAAAAAGGGTCTCCTTGATTCTGTCCGTGGTAGGTCTGGTATCCAGCCCCTCCGGCGTTTTCAGGGGAAGGCTCCCGGCTGTTCCCGCAATCACCCGCATATAATTATTTCCTCCCGAAGTTTTCTTTTCCTACATCCTTATCTTCGTGCCCTTTGTGTCTCTCCTGGCTGCTTTCAGACTGTTTAATGCCAGTTTTTTGTCCTTATATTCAATGAATGCCTCGATTCCGTTTTGGGTGTAATATACCCGTTCCACCGCATCCTTTGCCGAAAGCTTCATGCCGCGGACTCCGATCGCTCCCTTTTTCTTTTCCGGGATCTCTTCAATGGGAAACCTGAGAAAATACCCCTCTTTTGTCTGCAGGATGATGTTTCTCTGCTCCAGGACAGACATGACGCTGACCACGTTATCTCCCGCCTCCAGCTTGGTGGCGGCAACAGTGCGCTTTGACACGTCAAACTCCCCGCCGTCCACCAGTTTGCAGTTGGCATGGGCCGTCACAAAGACTACCTGGCGCAGGTTCAACTCTGTCTGACTGGTGATATATACAATATCCTCCTTTTCGGAGTTGTAGTTGCTCACATTATCTATGGGCGTTCCCTTATCCCTGAACCTGCCGAAGGGAAGATCCATGACCTTGATGGTATGAAGCTGCCCCGTGTTGGTAAAGAGGCATACCTTGCCCGTATTTTTACAGGTAAATACAAAGCGGTTCTCATTGTCGGCAGCCTCCCTGTTACGCTCGTATGCTGCCATGTCTATGGTCTTTGCATATCCGAAGCGGTCCATGAGGAATACGACCTCCATCTCTTCTATTTCCTTCTCCTTATAGACCGCTTCCTCCACATTTTCAATGACAGTTCTGCGTTTCCGCCCGTAAGCCTTTTTATATTCATCCAGCTCGTTCATAATGACCTGAGCCATGGAATCTCTGCGCTCCAGAATATCCTCATAGCGATAGATATTTGCCATGGTCTCCTCATGCTCGTTGATCAGGGCCTCAAGCTCCAGGCCGATCAGCTTATACAGACGCATATCCAGAATGGCGTTGGCCTGCTTCTCCGTGAACATGAGCTGTGTTGCCATGATTTTTGATTCCTTGGACTTGAATTTGATGCCGTCGATCTTTCCTTCTGTCAGACAAGCCTTCGCCATGGCACGGTCTCTGGAGCCCCGCAGGATCTCAATGATCAGATCGATCACGTTGCAGGCTTTGATCAGCCCTTCCTGTATCTCCTTCTTTTCCATTTCATGAGCCAGAAGGTTGGTATACTTTCTGGTGGCCACCTGAAACTGGAAATCCACATGGGCTTTCAAAATTGCCTTTAACCCCATAGTTTCCGGTCTGCCGCCACAGATGGCAAGCATATTGACGCCGAAAGTATCCTCCAGTCTGGTCTTTTTATAAAGGAGGTTTACAAAGTTCTCCGGATCCGCATCCCTGCGCAGTTCAATGACGATGCGGATGCCTTCCTTGGAGGACTGGTTGGAAATATCCACAATATCCATGGTCTTTTTTGTCTCGGAAAGATTAGCCACGTCCTGGAGAAACTTGGAAATATTCATGCCGATCATGGGGTAGGGAATCTCCGTAATGACTACGTTGGTTCTCCCGCCTTTTACCTTTTCAAATTCCACCTTGCCCCGAACCTTGATCTTGCCTGCGCCTGTCTCATAGATCTCAAGAAGCTCATCCTTGTTGGTGACTATGCCGCCGGTGGGAAAATCCGGCCCCTTGATATAGCGCATCAGCTCTCTGGTACTGATATTTTCATCCAGCATATATGCCTTTGTGGCGTCGATGACCTCCGCCAGATTGTGTGGCGGCGTGCTGGTGGTCATGCCCACGGCAATGCCCTCCGAGCCGTTTATGAGAAAGTTGGGAAGCTTCGCCGGAAGGACCGTGGGTTCCTTTTCCGTCTCGTCAAAGTTGGGCATGAAGTCCACTACATCCTTATCCAGATCCCCCAGAAAAGCCTCCTGGGTCACCTTCTGCAGCCGGGCTTCGGTATAACGCATGGCAGCGGCGCCGTCGCCTTCAATGTTTCCGAAATTTCCGTGTCCGTCGATCAGCGGCAGCCCCTTTTTGAAATCCTGGCTCATCACCACCAGGGCGTCATAGATGGAGCTGTCCCCGTGGGGATGATACTTACCCATGGTATCTCCCACGATCCTTGCGCTTTTCCTGTAAGGTCTGTCATACCGGATGCCAAGCTCATACATATCATAAAGAGTGCGGCGCTGGACAGGCTTTAAACCATCCCTCACATCCGGCAGCGCCCTGGCGATAATGACGCTCATGGCATAGTCGATAAAGGATTTCTGCATCTCCTCAGAGTATTCTGTTTTGATGATTCTGCTGTTGTCCATGTATTTTTTCTATAACCTTCCTGTATTTTTACTTTTATGGTTCAGGCGTTATAATCCAGCTCTGCTTCCTGGGCATGGTCATAAATAAATGCCTTGCGGGGCGGTACCTCTGTTCCCATGAGCAGCTCCGTGATCTCGGAAGCCATGCGGGCGTCCTCTATCTCCACCAGCTTCATACGGCGGGTCTTAGGATCCAGCGTAGTTTCCCACAGCTGGTCTGCATCCATCTCCCCAAGTCCTTTGTACCGCTGCAAGGTAAATGGACCCTTATGGGTTTTCCGGTATTTTTCCAGAGCTTTGTCGTCATAAAGATATTCCTCCGCCCCCTTGGATGGCATGGCTTTATACAGGGGCGGCATGGCAATGTATACGTGTCCCTCGAAGATCAGCTGGGGCATAAAGCGGTAAAACAGGGTCAGCAGAAGGTTGGAAATGTGCGCGCCGTCCACATCCGCATCCGCCATAATAATGATTTTGTCATAGCGCAGCTTTGAAATATCAAAGTCGTTGCCGTAGCCTTCCGAAAATCCGCAGCCAAAGGCGTTGATCATGGTCTTGATCTCAGCGTTTGCAAGGACCTTATCAATGCTGGCCTTCTCCACATTCAATATCTTGCCCCTAATCGGCAGGATCGCCTGATACATTCTGTTCCGTGCCATCTTGGCGCTGCCCCCTGCGGAATCTCCTTCCACAATAAATATTTCACACTGGGCGGCGTCCCTGGATTCGCAGTTGGCAAGCTTTCCGTTGGAGTCAAAGGAAAATTTCTGCTTTGTCAGCATATTGGTCTTGGCGCGTTCCTCTGTCTTGCGGATCTTTGCCGCTTTTTCCGCACAGGAAATAATACTTTTTAAGGTTTCCAGATTCCGGTCAAAAAAGCGGGTGATCTCATCTCCCGTCACCTTGCTGACTACCTTTGCCGCATCCTGATTGTCCAGCTTTGTCTTGGTCTGCCCCTCAAATCTGGGGTCCGGATGCTTGATGGAAACCACTGCCGTCATGCCGTTGCGCACGTCCGCGCCGGTAAAGTTTACATCCTTCTCCTTTAAAATTCCAAGCTCGCGGGCATAATTGTTGATAACGTTGGTGAACATGGTCTTAAAACCGGTGAGATGGGTGCCGCCCTCTGAGTTGTAGATATTGTTACAGAATCCCAGCACATTCTCATGAAATTCATTGATATACTGAAACGCAACCTCTACGGAAATACCCTCGCTCTCACCCTGGAAATAGATGACGTCGTGGACGGCCTCCTGATTCTTGTTCATATCCTTGATAAAGCCCGTGATACCCTCCGGCTCATGAAATGTCACGTGCTCCGGCTCCTGGCCCCGCAGGTCATGAAACAGGATCGTCAGGTTTGGATTCAGATAAGCCGTCTCATGAAGGCGGCTCTTCACCTCATCCTCCTTGAAGCGTGTCTTGTCGAAGATCGTATCGTCAGGGAGAAAATTGATGGTGGTCCCGGACTCTCTCGTTTTCCCCTTCACAGGAAGAAGGCCGTCCTTCAGCTCCACCACGGGATTTCCTCTCTCATAGGAATCCTCATAAATAAAGCCCCCTGTCCTGACCTGCACATTCAGACGTGCAGAAAGGGCATTTACAACGGAAGAACCCACGCCATGCAGTCCGCCGCTGGTCTTATATGCCGAATCATCAAATTTGCCGCCGGCATGCAGGGTGGTAAATACCAGGCGTTCCGCGCTGATACCCTTTTCGTGCATACCAACGGGAATACCTCTTCCGTTGTCGGATACGGTGGCTGAGCCATCCGCCTCCAGGGTCACGGATATAGTATCGCAAAAACCGGCCAGATGTTCATCCACGGAATTGTCAACGATCTCATATATCAAATGATTCAATCCCTTGGTGGAAACGCTGCCAATGTACATACCGGGGCGTTTTCTCACCGCCTCCAGCCCCTCCAGCACTGTAATGCTGGAAGCATCATAATTATCTGTTTTCGCCATAAGAAAACACTCCTTAAAAATTTGATATAAAGTAACTGATTTATGATCCTTCACAATTTTATAAGCGGCAAGATATTGACCAGTCCGGTCACCGAACTCATCATCCTTACCCTGAAATATATGCGCTTTTTTTACGCATCGACTAACACAGTCAAGCTGCAAAAACGCATTGACCGAAGCAGTCTACTGTAAAATTCTCATTTGCCGCCTGTTTTATATATTCCCGTCATGCCGCCTCCGGCGGCACATACAATCCATGAACCGCCGCAGGGCCGGAAGAATCCGCCTACGGATTCTTCCCGGAATGATTAGATATTCTTAGGCGGCAGGAAAACAGCCGATTTCAGTCATGATTTCCTTCGCCCTTCGCAAAACAGGCAATTCTCTATTTGCAACAAGCCTTCCAAGCTTTGTTATCGAACATTTTTCGTATTCTTCAACGGCCTCTTCATAAGATAACTTTAAGGTCGATAAGTGAAAGCACTCTATTTCATCCTGCGTCAAATTCTTCTCCCCAAAGGAAGATATTTTACACAAATAATAATGATTGATGTTGTGCCTGTGAATGAGATTATAATAGTCACTGACAACTCCGATCCTGCAAAGTATATCGACCTCTGCTCCAAGCTCTTCCCTGAGCTCTCTCTTTATAGCTGCGGTCAGTTCCTCTCCGTTTTCCACGCCGCCCCCTGCGGTTTCTATTAAGACAGCTTTTCCAAAATCGTCATCTCTAACAGCCCTTACAAAATAAAAATAACCTGCATCGTCAAAGACGATCGCTCGCACGATTTGCCTGTCATGGTCAATGTACTCAAAACGCCACTCGCTGTCCTGAAGCTCCAGCATGAGCGCCGCTTCCTCTGTTATCACTTTATCATTCATTCTGTTTTCCTCTGGAATCATTATATCATAAATCTTCGATTTATGATCGCCATTCGCCGCTCGCCGAATGAGCAAGCTCATTCTTCTCGCTAACGCTCATTATATCATAGATTTAGTGTTTTGTAAAAGAAAAACTACAAGATACGGTAAAAGAATTAGTATGAAACTGCTCATGCTTCTATCTTTTTCGAGCAGGTCACTGCCAGCGCGCCGGGGCCGATATGGCAGGCCACGCTTAAGGAAAGGGGATCCATATGGATATCAAAGCCGGGAAACGCTTCCTGTACCTCTGCGCGAAATGCCTCTCCCGCCTCGCGGTTATAGGTGTAAGCCATGGAGATCCAGTGCTTCTTGGGGTCAGGAGCGCCGCCAAAACGGTTCTCCATATCGCTTCTGACCGCGTTTATCATGGTATTTTTCCCCTGGCTCACGGTTCTCGCCTTGGAGAAAGCATCCAGCTTTTCCCCCTGGATCTGCAGCACCGGCTTCAGCTTCAGCATAGTGCCGATGGCAGCCGCGGCGGGAGTGATCCTGCCACCCTTTTTCAGGTAGTACAGAGTATCCAGCATAATATAGATGCTGCTGTTGAACCGATCAGCCTCCAGAGCCTCCTTTATCTTCTTTGCATTCATTCCCTTCGAGGCGAGAAGCTTCGCATCCAGGCAGGACTGGCGCTGGGTCACGGAAATCCGCTGGTTGTTTACCACCTGTACCCGCCCCTCATAATCCTCCGCAAGCATAATGGCGCTCTGGCAGGAGCCTGAAAGCCCGCTGCTCATAGGAATATGCACGATCTCGTCATGATCCTTTAAAAGCTCATCCCATAATTCCATAACAGACTCAGGAGAAGGCTGGCTGGTGCAAATATCCGCGCCGGAGGCCAGTTTCTCATAAAACTGTTCCTGGGTCAGATCGATATCCTCATAAAAGGTCTGATCATTGATCATAAATGGCATGGGCAACACATATATGCCCAGCTCCTTGGATGCAGCCTGGGTAATGCCGCTGTTACTGTCGGTGACGATTGCAATAGTAGACATAAGTTTATCCTCGCTTTTTTGCTTTCTCCTCAGCAGTCAAAATCCTGTAATAAAGTATAACATAAGTTGTATTTCCCGACTACTGTTTTTGCAAATTTATCTTTACGAATTTATCTTTTCTATCACACA
Organism: Bacillota bacterium; assembly: GCA_023663285.1. Lineage (GTDB taxonomy): Bacteria > Bacillota > Clostridia > Lachnospirales > Lachnospiraceae > Acetatifactor. Next base: position 45,641 of record JAMPHT010000005.1, on the reverse strand, counting down.
GCTATGAGGTTTATTTCGATTATCTTTATCATAGCTGATTCCCACCAACAGTACTTCCCCTGAATACCCCTCCAGCGCCTGGGTATAACCTCTTTCCTTGATCTGCCGAATGGCTGTATCGGCGGATTTATCATATTTTAGCTCCACCACAAGGGCAGGCTTTCCGGAAGCAGGCAGCGGCAGGAACACAATGTCGGCAAAGCCCCGCCCAGCGGGCAGTTCCCGGATCAGCCTGTAATCTCTTCTTGCGCTGTAGTATGCCAGGCCGATAGCACAGCTCAACGAGTTTTCATCATTATAGGTCAAAATGGAAGCGGCCTCCATATGGATCCTGTCCAGTCCATCTGCCACACTTTCCCCATCACAGCGCAAGGTATCCTCCAGCAGCTTTTCCGAAGCCTTCAGAATACGCATGATTTCCGGCCATCCGCCTACGCTCATGGCATTTTCAAATTCTCCAATGATCTCCCTGTTGGGGATAAAGGCTTCCCCTGTCTCCGGGTCATACCCCAGATATCCAAGGTGGATCAACAAGGTCAGCACATCATCCTTTGTCCTGAAATTGCGCATATCGTTCTGAAAGCTGGCCGTATTGACACTGACGCATTCCCCGCCCAGCATTTGTACAATGTCCGCCCGCAGGCCGTCAAAATCCATATCCATATAGATTTTCAGGGCGTCATAGGTCTCCGTAGAGGTCCAGTAGTTGGAAAACCGGCGGCGGTGCATGGCTTCCACCACAGACTTCGGATTATAAATATGCTTAAAACCCGTAAACCGATAGCCGTCATACCAGCTGCCCGCTTCGCTGAAATCCATATCGTAACGCTTACACAGCGCCTCTACTTCATCCTCCGTAAAGCCGGTGTATTTTTCAAAGAAGCTCTGGTCTATCATGGAATATTCCCAGAACATATTCAAGGCAGAATGCTGCCCGTACTTTTTTACCGGCAGGATGCCAGTCATATAGGCAAGGGCCACATAGGGCTGATCCTTCAGCAGATTCCTCAAAAAGTCAAGATATTGCTTCTGAAGGTTTTCCGACTCCTGACGCTCCCTCATCACACAGTCCCACTCGTCGATCAGAAACACAAATTTTTTATGTGTTTTGGAGTAAATTTTTTTCAATGCGTCAGCAAGCCGGATATCAGGCTTAGTAATAAATGTTCCGTATTCTTCCTGAAGCTCCTCCAGAACCTCCTGTTCCAGATAATCTGTTACATCTCTATTTTTCGCACCAATCAAAAAATGCTGCATATTTAAGAATATCACATCATACTGATTCAAATGCTCCTCGAAATCCGGACTCATTCTTATTTCCAGTCCTTCAAAAAGCTTCCGGGAATCACAGCCGCTGCTGTAATAAGCGGCCAGCATATTAAGCGCCATGGATTTGCCAAAGCGCCTGGGCCTGCTGACACAAATAAATTGCTGCTCCGTATTCAGATATTTATTTGTATAAGCGATCAGTCCTGTTTTATCCACATAGATTTCAGAACGGACTGCCCGTTGGAAGCCTTCATTCCCCGGATTAGAATAAATTCCCATGTGACCACTCCCTGTAATAGATTATACTTATTTTATCGTTAAATGCTCCGAAAGTCAACACTGACTGCGGAAACCTCCGCTAAGTGCCGCCGCAGTCTCTCATGCTCCGGCAGCTGCAGCTCTGGATCTGTCCGAAGCAGTCTGTCGATGGCGTCAGACGCCTGCTTCAATACAGCGGCGTCCGTGTATATATCTCCCATCCGGAAGGAAAATTCGCCGCTCTGTCTTATGCCGAACATATCCCCCGGCCCCCGCAGCTTCAGATCCTCGGAGGCGATAAAGAATCCGTCGTTGGACTTGTTCAGTATCTGAAGGCGTTCCATGGTATCTTTGTTCTCTTGGGCGCTGACAAAAATACAGTAGCTCTGATATTCCCCCCTGCCCACGCGCCCTCTCAGCTGGTGAAGCTGGGCAAGGCCGAAACGCTCCGCGTTCTCCACCATCATCACGGTTGCATTGGGGACATTGATCCCCACCTCGATCACCGTAGTGGACACCAGCACATCTATGGTATGGGCTCCGAACTCCTCCATGATGCGGTTTTTGTCCGCCGGACGCATTTTACCGTGCAGATAGGCAACGTTGATTTGAGGCGGCAGGATATTTTTCAGCTTTTCCGCGTAATCCACCACATTTTCCAGATCCTCCATCTCCCCTTCCTCCACCTGGGGACAGATGACGTACACCTGACGGCCCTCCTGCACCTGGCCTGCAATAAACTGATATGCCTTAGGCCGATAGGATGTGTTCACCACGCAGTTTTTGATGGGCAGGCGGTTTGCAGGCAGCTCATCGATCACGGAAATATGAAGGTCCCCATAAAGAATAATGGCAAGGGTCCTGGGGATGGGGGTAGCGCTCATGACAAGGATATGGGGACTTTCCCCCTTTTCCGCAAGGGATTCCCGCTGGCGGACCCCAAAGCGGTGCTGCTCGTCTGTCACCACCAGGGCCAGGGCTTTATACGCCACCTTCGCCTGGATCAGGGCATGGGTGCCGATGACAAGATTGGCCTCCCCTGAAGCGATCTTTTCATAGATCTCTCTTTTTTCTTTAGCGGTCATGGAGCCTACCAGCAGAACGGGCCGGAAAGCGACGCCGTATTTTTCCACATATTCGCAGATCGTCTCATAGTGCTGCATGGCCAGGACCTCTGTGGGGGCCATAAGGGCTCCCTGGTATCCGTTGGCCGCCGCCATCAACAGGGAAAGCACCGCCAGAATGGTCTTTCCTGAGCCCACATCCCCCTGTATCAGCCGGTTCATGCAATAGCTTCCACCCAGATCGTCCCGAATCTCCTGCCACACCTTCTTCTGCGCCCTGGTCAGGGGAAAGGGCAGCTGTTCCAGAAAACGCACCGTGTCTGCAGTCTCAAACATCCGATAGCGGTTTTCCAGCCCATCGCTGAAGCGCTTGTTCTGTCGAAGCAGGAACAGAAAGGAGAAAAACTCGTCAAAGACCAGACGCTTTCTTGCCTTTGCCAGAGAATCCCTGTCCGGCGGGAAATGAATGGTTTCCGTGGCCCACTGCTCTCCTGCAAGCTCATACTCCGCTAAAAGCTTCTCTGGGTAATATTCCTCCTCAAAGATGTAATTTGACAATGCCTGCTTTACCGTCTTGCGGAAGGTCTTATCTGTAAGACCCTTTGTCAGGGAATATTTCGGTATCAGGCAGTTGGTCTGCTTTCTGTAATCCTCCAGGGAAAATATTCTGGGCTGCTCCATGAGCCGCAAACTGCCTCTGCTCTGGACGGTTCCGCGGAACACATAAAAGCCCCCAGGCTTCAGCACCTTTTTTAAAAAAGGCATATTAAAAAAGGTCAGTCCCATATTTCCGGTTTCATCGGCGATATTCACATTCAGTATAGTGAGCTTCCGCACCCTTTTTTCGCCGGGGATACTTGAGACCGCCCCATAGACGGCACAGACCTCCCCCGGTATGGTGCCGGCGATCTTCACCGGCTCCCCGAATACTTCATAGTCCCTGGGATAGCTTTTCAGCAGTTCCCCCACCGTCCCGATATTCAGCTTTTGAAACAGCTTTCGGGTCTTTTCGCCCACGCCCTTCAATTCCATGACAGGAGTGTTCTGATTCATACCGGCCGCACCTCCCTAAAGCTCTATTGTCATGAATATAGAAACACCCGCCCATCATATCTTAAATGGACAGGTGCTTTTTGTAACCTTCCGTCATGCCTGCGCAGCAGGCACAAACAATCAATGAGAAGAATCGCTTCCCTTGCGATTCTTCCGTGTGAGATTAGAATTTCTTCGCGAAACAGCCTATGCTGTGAGCGATTAGAAATTCTTCTCACACTTATTCCACGGACATCACATAATAGTAAATGGGCTGCCCGCCATACTGAAGCTCCACATCACAGGAGCTGTTTGCCTCTTCCACCAGAGCGCGGAAAGCCTGTGCATCCTCCTCAGTCACATCACTTCCGTAATAAATGCTGATCAGCTCGGAATCCTCCGTCACCATTTCCGCCACAGCCGCCTTTGCAACCTCATTGATGGAAGTGCCCACGGAAAGTATCCCTTTATCTCCGATGCCCATGTAATCGCCCTTTTTGATTTCCTTGTCGTCGATCACGGTATCCCGGACAGCATAGGTCACCTGGCCGGTGCTTACACTGGAAAGCTCTCTTATCATGTTTTCCTCATTCTCGTCCGGGGACAGCTCCGGCACAAAGTTGATAACTGCCGTAATGCCCTGGGGAATAGTCTTGGAGGGAATGACCAGCAGATCCTTTTCCGTGGTCAGTTCAGCCGCCTGGTTCGCCGCCAGGATAATATTCTTATTGTTGGGCAGGATGAATATGGTTTTTGCATTCACCTGATCTACTGCGTTCAAAATGTCCTCGGTGCTGGGGTTCATAGTCTGCCCGCCTTCAATGATATGATCCACCCCAAGGCTCTTAAAGATCTCGTTTAAGCCCTCTCCGGCAGAAACGGCAATGAAACCGTATTCCTTAGGCGGTTCCGCCGCCTTTGGCTCTGACGCCGTGGACTCCGCCGCCTTTATCGCCTCCGGCTGTCCCTTTTCCGACATTTTAAACAGCTTTTCCTGATGCTCCAGACGCATATTGTCGATCTTTAAATTGGAAAGCGCACCATACTTCAATGCCTTCTGTATCGCCAGGCCGGGGTCATTGGTATGTACATGCACCTTGACCACGTCGTCATCCGTCACACATACGATCGAATCACCGATGGATTCCAGATATGCCTTAAAATCCATCTCCGCCTTGATATTAAAGGTCCTGTTCAGCATGATGATAAACTCGGTGCAGTAGCCGAATTTGATATCCGCCTCCCCTTTAGTATCCGCAGACGCCCCGCGTCCCGTACCTTCCCCTGCCGAGACTGTCAAATCGATCTCTTTGCCCAGATATGCGTCAAACGCACCGGAAAGCACCTCCACCAGCCCCTGTCCGCCGGAATCCACTACGCCTGCCTGCTTCAGCACCGGAAGCATCTCCGGCGTCTGGCTCAGCACATATTTCGCGTGTTCGATCACTGTGCCGAGAAAGGTCTCCATATCCTCACAGCCCTCGGCCGCCAGCTCCTTTGCCTTATCGGCTCCGCCCCTTGCAACGGTGAGGATAGTACCCTCCTTGGGCTTCATGACCGCCTTGTAAGCCGTCTCCACCGCCTTGTCAAAAGCCTCCGCCAGTACGGGAATGGTCATGACGCTCTCCGTCTTGATCCTCTTTGTAAATCCCCTGAACAGCTGAGACAGGATAACGCCGGAATTTCCCCTCGCTCCCCGCAGGGAACCGCTGGAGATCGCCTTGCAGAGAGATTCCATGTTTACAGAGCTGCCAAGGGCGGAAACCTCCCTTGCCGCAGACATGATCGTCATTGTCATATTTGTACCGGTATCCCCATCCGGAACAGGAAATACGTTCAGTTCGTTGATCCATTCTTTTTTATTTTCCAAGCTTTTTGCAGCAGCCAAGAACATTTTTGAAAACATCTCAGCGTCAATTTGCTGTAAACTCACGGTAAAGCCCTCCTTAATCAATCACTCTGACACCGTCAACATATATGTTGATCTTTTCGATTTCAATGCCGGTAAATTCCTCAACCTTGTACTTTACGCTGTCGATCAGATTGTCAGCAACGGCAAGTATGCTGACGCCATACGACACGATCACATGAAAATCAAGGGTCAGCTTGTTATTGTTAAGCGTAACGCTGATACCTCTGGTCAAACTGTCCATCTTTAAAAGCCGAACAAGCCCATCCCTCATACTGACACCTGCCATGCCTACAATGCCAAAGCATTCTACCGCAACGCTGCCGGCATACTGGGCGATCACATCATTGTCAATGACAATATTACCCATATGAGTATTCATAGAAGAACCTTTCATAGTATAACCTTTCCTTTCCGAATAAATTTCCGAGTAAAAATTTTTGTTACACCAAAATCGCACACGGACACATATTAGTATTTTAACAGCTTTCCCTGAAAAAGGAAACATTAAAAGCAAAAAAAATAAAAAAGTATTTTTTGCTTGCTTTTCTTGGACATTTCTGTTAATATATCAATGTTACTGTGAGTTATGACATGGATCAATCTAACGTCGAGGAGGTGTAAAAATGGCTAAATGTGATGTATGTGGAAAAGGCGTTCATTTCGGTAACAATGTGAGCCATTCTCATAGAAGAAGCAATGCAATCTGGAAATCAAACGTAAAGAGTGTAAAGTGCAAGGTGAATGGCGGCGCTAAGAGAATGCACGTGTGTACCAGCTGCCTGAAGTCCGGCAGAGTGGAACGCGCCTAACGTAAAGAGAAGTTCTAATGCTCACAGCAGAGGCTGTTTCGCAAAGAACTTCTAAGTCTGCTTTGCAGACTTTCTTTACGTCGAAGAATGCCTGAAGTACGGCATTCTTCATCTTGATGAATCTATTGTTTCACACTTTAAAAATGCCTGTATTTCAGGCATTTTTTTGTACCGTTTTTTCAGGCATCTTCTTTCCTTCTGACATATTCCTTGTTGATCATCTGGACAAGGGCTGCGTCTCCGAACAGGTTGTCCGGATGAAAGATCTTGACCAGATCCCGATGCCTCTTCCTGAGTGCCAGCGGATTGTTGACGCCGTCAAACAGCCGCTTTACCGTTTCCTCCAGCAGCGGCTCTTCCTCTTCATACTGTATACTTCTCTTCCGCTGCTCCGCAAGGACCTGTCTCTGACGCTCAAGGGTCTTTCTGTCCTCGTCCAGCTGTCGAAATCCATCCTGCAGGATCGCCAGCTTTTTTTCAAAAAAAAGATTTTCTTCCTTTAATCGTTTCCGCTCCTGTAATGTGCGGCGATTCATCTCTTCCAACTCCCTGCGGAACTGGACTCTCTCTTTCGTAAACTTTTCCTGGGACTCGGCAAGCTCTTTTCGTGCGTTTTCCAGGCGTATATTTTCCTGAAAAAGCCACAGCTTTGCTTCCTTAAGCTCGTCCGTTCCAACGGCGCCTGCTATCTCCTCCCAATCAATCATTTGAACCAATCCTCCAAACGTAAAAAACAAAATTTGTTCCTTACTAAAAGTCAATCTCCGCAAAAACAATTATATCCTATGAACAGTAACAGCGCGATCAAAATCAATCCGACCAGACGGTTGTGGGTGATCAGCATCAGCAACATTCCGATTGCCACCAAAAAAGCCGCAAGTCCTATCATTTTCCTCATGTATGCTTTTTCCCGGCACATTTCTCCTGTTTCTCTCTAATATATGCAAAACTCAGTCCGGAGATTCTTTCTGATCCCCAGGGACATATTCTGCTCTGCATCGTATCCTGCCTGATGCCATACCTGCATCGGGGTGCGACCCGGTCTGCAGCCTTCAATCCTTCGGATTCTTATCGTCCTCCGGAAATGCTATGTCAACCACCTGGGCGTCTGACATCTCATCCTTTTCCTTCGGTTTTGTAAATTTCTCCACGATATCCGGGATCATATCCAGAACCTTGGTGACAGCGTCCTGATTCTTGATATTTACAAGCTTTGTAGAGCCGTCCTTGATAACAATGACCGCACTGGGCGTCATCTTGCCTCCCAGGCCGCCTGCCCCTGAAGCGGAATTTTTCTGGCTGTTGCTGCCTGCGCCTGCACCCACGCCAAAGGCTACGTCTACAAGGGGAAGAATAATGGTATCTCCCACCTGCGTAGCCTCTCCCACTACAGTCTTTGTGGACAGCACCGTGTCCATTCCCTTTAAAAGAGCTTCCACTACTCCCTGAAAATTCTCCTTATCTGCCATTTGCTTTCCTCCCGGCTTTCATCTTTTCTATAAACAGTTTCAGCTTCCTGTCCAGAAGCAGCTTCAGTGTGTTCCATGCAAGAGTGGACAAAGTGATATGTCCTGACACATCCACATTTCCCTCAAGAACCGCCCGGCTGAAATCCGGCGTTACATTGACATTTTTGCCAAGGATCGGCAAAAGCATACCGTATACGCCGAAAGCATAACCTGTGGTGTCGGGTGCTCCCGTACCAAAAAGCACGTTTGCGCTGATATGTCTGGGACGGATGTTTTTCAGTATCTTACCGACCCGCAGCTTGACATGGGCCCACAGCAGAGCGGTGTCCTCCTCCCGCAAAAGTGCAACATAATAAGATATGTTTGCCCAAATCTCTTTTATTCTATCATATATCTTTAAAATTGTGTACTTTATCTTTTGTATTTTTTCAAAAACAGCTGAAAACGGCGTATTCTCCACCTCTGTGCCGTCTGGCTGCGCCCCTTCCTCACGCTTTCCGGTCTCCCGGTCCGGCTCCGCACACTGCTCTTCCTCCGCGGCTGACTTCTCCTCCGGATTCTGTTCCTCATTCTCAACAGCCGACTTCTCCTCCTGATTCCGGACCTTTTCCACAGCGGCCTGTTTCTCTTCCGGGCTTTTGCTTTCTCCAGTGTCCTGCTTCTCTTCCGGACTTTTGCTTTCCTCAGTGTCCTGCTTCTCTTCCGGGCTTTTGCCTTCCTCAGCCGCCTGCTTCTCCCCGGAAGCCTTCTTCCCGGTGTCAACAAGCGTCTTTCCCAAAAGCTTGATCACCACATTTCCGGGCTCCGGGTATGCGTACCTGACTCTTAAAAAGCCAAACAGCCAGTCAGCCTTTGCAGTAAGCGTAAGCTTCTCCGGACCTTTTTCGCCCTGCACACGATATACCACAGGCCAGAACAACACAAGCAGCAGAGCTGCAAGCACTATGCATAGAAGGATGAGAAAAACGATTCCGATAATGGATAAAATCCGTATGATCACGTCCGGCATAACAGATACTCCTTCAGGGCGCAGTCCCCTCTTTTCTCCAGGCATTCCCGGACCATCTTCTCCACCATCTTCACGGCCTCGTCATAATTTCCGGCGATCCCCACCACATAGGGCGGATATTTGACATAATATTTCTGAGCAAGCTGCCTTGCATCATATATTTCAAGCTGGTCAGAAGGATTCCTTGAAAGGGCAATCAAAAATACACCGGAGAGCAGAGGTTTGTTTTCCAGTTTTTTCTTTATCTTATCCAGTTTTTCCTCCCTGATACTTTCTCCCAGATACAGATCAGGGCGGTAATTAAGCTTCACTGCCATATTTTAAATCCCTTTTGTATCAGTATAGCATATAATTTGCCGTTTGTAATCAAAAAGATTGCCGATGCATAGGTTGACTTTTTTTCAAAATATTTTATACTTAAAAAGAGAAAGCATAAGGAGGCGCTGAAAATGAAGTCTGTAGCACGAATGGCATTAGAGCCCGGAATGGTATTAGGCGAAGATGTTTCCTATCAGGATGAGATACTTTTTCCTGCGGAAACTGTCTTAACTGCAGCCATGATCGAGCGGCTGAAGCGCTATTCCATTATGTGTGTCACCATCAAGGAGGGCATCGACTTTGCCACCACTCACTATGAAAAAATACGCTTTGACGAATATTTTAAGACTTTTCAGCAGAAACATTCCGAAAATCTAATGCGCTATAAGCGGCTGATGATCTCCTTTGTCATGGAGGGAAAACAGATCCCTGATGAGGAACTGCTTGCCATCTATCAGGATATGTCGGCCACCTATGACTCCGGCACCGCACTGTTGGACTATCTGTATAATCTGATGCCCAACGAGGACGAGCTGACTTTCACCCACTGCCTGAATTCTGCCCTGCTGGGCGGCACATTTGCAGACTGGATGGATCTGGATGCAAAGGACAAAGAGACCCTGATCCTCTCCTGCTTTTATTATGACATCGGCAAGCTGCGGCTTCCCTATGAGATCCTATGGAAATCCGGCAAGCTCAGTGAGGAAGAATACGCGCTGGTAAAAAAACATCCCGTCATCGGATACGCCATTTTAAACAATACCTCTTCCGTCAGCCAGCGGATCAAAAATGCAGTCATCATGCACCATGAACGGATGGACGGCAGCGGCTATCCCTATCATATGAAGGGCTCCGGCATCGACCTTTTTGCCCGGTATATCGCAATCATTGATACCTATATCGCCATGGCGTCCCCCCGCTCCTACCGCACGGCGCTGACGCCTCTGCAGATACTGGACAACTTCCAGAAAAGCCTGACTGTTTATGACACGGAAATACTGCTTCCGCTTATGAAGCGTATCTCCGACGCACAGCTTGGCACTACGGTACAGCTTTCCGACGATTCTGTATGGGATGTGTTCCTTATTCATCCTGGAAGGTATTCCCACCCGGTTTTGAAAAATGCGGAGGGTCAGACCCTGGATCTGCTGGCAAATCCCCAGCTTACTATCGTAAAAAATCTATGATCCCGGATCGGAGAACCAGACTCACGCTGCAAGGCGCATACACAGCACAGCCGGAATACTTTTAAAAGTATTTCCGGCTGCCCCATAAATTCTGCCTTTTCAATTCCAGATATTCGTTAAAAGCTTTCTCCAAAATCTGCTTTTCATTTGAAAACTTCAGTAAATGGTATGCTTCGTGGTACTTATAATAGCCGGAGTCCGCAAAATACTCCTCCCGCTGGGGCTTGCTGTAATAGCTGTCCGCCATCATCAGATACCAGTGTACTTCCTTTTCCACGGTATCCTCCGGTACAGCAAAGGAATATTCACTTTTTCCGAGATATTTAATGATAGCGGCCCTTGCTCCTGATTCTTCCAGCACCTCGCGCCGGGCGGTATCCTTGAATTCCTCGCCCTGCTCTACCGTGCCCTTGGGTAAGACCCATCCCTCATACTTATTTCTGTAATTCTTGTACAACAGCAGAATCTTTCCACGAAATATTACCACACCGCCACAGCTTGTTGCTTCTATCATTGCAATTCCTCCTGACTGGTGTGCCTGTACGCAACTAAAATACAGTATATCCCAATGCAAAGGGATTCGCAACATCAATTTTTAAGAAATTGCTTACATAACTCCCCGCCTTTCGTGTCCTGTGGTATATTCCTCAAATCGCGGAGCAGCCCCCAGCAGGAAAGTATCCAGCACTGCCTTCGTCTCCTCGGCGCTCTCCACGGTAAAGTCCAGGCGGCAGCGCACCTTTTCCGTCCATTTTGCAAGCTCCCGGTGCAGGGACAGGGGAACACTGTTATAAATGATGTTGGTGCAGTGGACGCAGCTTCGCACCACCGGGAAGCCCTTGCCGTATCTGTCAATAAGGACTGTTTTCGCAGAGCTTTGCGGATCGCATTTATCTGTGGTCCGCAGAATACAGTTTGCCGTGATCATCATGGGTATCCTGCCATAGACCGGTTTTTCAAAGGGAAAGCCGCTGCAAAGCAGCTGTTTCTGCTCCGCTGCCTTCAACTCATAAGGGAGGCAGAAGCTGTCGATGCCCTTCCCTAATTGCTCTGCCGCCGCCCTGTTCCAGATATAGACAGAAGCATCCAGATGCCACAGCCCGTTCTTTTCCCTGCCTTCCAGGAATCCCAGCCCGTCTGCCGAGCGGATCAGATAACCGGAAAAAATTCCCTGTCCGCACAGGGCATATGCTTCCTCCAGGCAGGCTTCATCCGACTCCCTTAAGATCCAGGGCAGGGCGATCAACAGCGGGCAGTATCCGGACAATTCCTTACATCTGTCATATTCCCTGCGCGCCAGCTCTTCCGACAGGTAAATGCAGGCAAGCTGCCTGTCACCGGAGTGCTTCTCCAGCCATTGCGCAAGTCCTACCAGATGTTCTTCTGTGGAAAGAGAAACAGAAAATTCTCCCATTCTTCTCACTACAGCAGACAATTCCGCCGTCCCGCCAACAGTCTGCGGCCCTCGCTCACCCGCTCCGGCAAACGCCTCCTCTAATCTGCATACAGCCTGCCTGCGCAGCTCATTTATCTGTCCTAAGGGATAAAAAACATCCTCATCCATCTCCACCGAAATTTCGTCTGGGGAAAATGGGCTGTCCCCCAATTTTCCCAGCTGCTTCCTGATATTTTCTTCTGTGATGGGCTGACGGAGAGCATTCTGTACCAAGCCTCCCGTGACAGTGACAGACGTTTTTTCGTGGGAAAAGCTTTCCCCCGCGGCGGCAGTGAGGGACGCCGGTTCCCCTTTACGGAAAACAGCATAAAAAACCAGGGGCAGCCTCTTTTTCTCTTCCAGGTACTGCCGCCTGATATCTGCAAGTAATGCTTCGTCGCTTCCACTGTAGGCGGGACTGTTAAGGGTAAGCATTTCCCTGCCGTTTCTTCTGAAATAGTATCCGTCCTGCGTCTGACTGCGGATGTAGAGAGAGGAAAGCCTTCGGCTGTCCGGCTTCTCCACCAAAAAACGTTCCCCTGCTTCCGCCGCTCCGCACTTTTCCCGCAGTTCATAATACAGATCGATATATTTTCGATAGACAGCCGTGACGCCAGCGGCATATTCCGGCTTCTTCATGCGGCCCTCGATCTTAAAGGAATCGACGCCCGCCTCGATCAGTTCCGGTATATGCTCTATAGTACACATATCCTTCAGGCTTAAGTAATACTGTTCCCCGCTCCGCTTACCGTCTGTCTCCACGGAATAAGGCAGACGACAGGGCTGGGCGCAACGTCCCCTGTTGCCGCTCCTCCCTCCCAGGATGCTGCTGAAAAGACACTGTCCTGAATAACAATAGCACATGGCGCCGTGAACAAAGGTTTCCAGTTCAATATCCACCTTCTGCCTGATCTTCCGGATCTCTTCCAGGCTGATCTCACGGGCAGGCACGATCCTGCAGGCCCCCATCTTTTTTAAGAGTTCTGCTCCGTTACTGCTGCAAAGAGTCATCTGGGTGCTGGCATGAAGAGCCAGTCCCGGAAAATGCTCCTTTAGAAGCCGAAGAGCGCCCAAGTCCTGGACTATGACTCCATCCAGGCCGCACTCATAAAAGGGGCGGATATGATCGTATAGTTCCCCAAGCTCATCCTCTTTCATCAGTGTGTTTACCGTAAGATACAGTCTGCATCCCATGATGCGGCCATAGCGGATACATTCGATCAGCTCTTCCTTTGTAAAGTTTTCGGCATAAGCCCTTGCCCCGAAACGTTGGCTGCCAAGATAAACTGCATCCGCGCCTGCTTTCACCGCTCCGTAAAAAGCGGCGGGACTTCCGGCGGGTGCTAACAGCTCCACTGAATTTGTTTTTTTCATCCTTTATTTTTTCTTTAATTCTGTTTCCAGTTGTACCACCTTTTTCGCATTTTCGTTCATGTCCTGCTGAAGCGTCTTTACCTGCTCCTCCGAGCTTTCAAGCTTTATCTGGGCGGAAATCAGTTCATGCTTCAAATCATACAGTTCTTTTTCCTTTGCCTGAAGCTCTTCCTCCAAAATGGTGATCTGCTTCTTGGCCTTAAAATAATCGTCTGCAATATTCAACTGGAGCAGTACGCTCTGCTTGTCCATGGGCTGCCGTCTGAAACTGTCCACCTTATTATATTCATTCAGCTTGTTGTTGATGTAAGACGCTACCTTCTGCAGGTACTCCTCACTTTCGTATCCGCTGAGGGTCAATACCTTCCCACCGATAATGACTTCCGTATCCGTTTTGGCCGACATATGATTCACCTCTTTTACTTGAAACACACTCTTGCAGCTTATTATATACCAATATAACCTCACAGGCAAGTAAAATAATTTTCACCTGTGCATCTGCGATCCAATAGTCTGCCTGTACGCAATTGATTGCAATACAGGTGAAATATTTTACAGTAGTCCCAGGTGTCGATACGCAAGCTCCGTAGCCACTCTCCCTCTGGGGGTGCGATTGATAAAGCCGTTTTTGATCAGATAAGGCTCGTACACATCCTCTATGGTGCCGGCATCCTCGCCGATGGCTGCCGCAAGGGTGTCCAGCCCCACCGGGCCGCCGTCAAATTTCTGTATGATAGTGAGAAGCATATTCCGATCGATATGATCCAGCCCCAGCTTGTCCACATCCATCAGATCCAGCGCAGTACGCGCCACCTCCTCCGTGATCACCCCGTCGTATTTCACCTGGGCAAAATCCCGGACCCGCTTTAAAATACGGTTTGCAAGCCTTGGGGTCCCCCTGCTTCTGCGGGCCATTTCCAGCGCGCCGCCTCTCTCAAGCTCCACATTCAGCACCTTTGCCGAGTGCATGATAATGATCTGCAGTTCCTCTACGGTATAGAACTCCAGATGATGTATCATGCCGAAGCGGTCCCTTAAGGGGGCGGTCAGCAGCCCGGCCCTGGTGGTAGCCCCCACCAGGGTAAATTTGGGAAGTTCCAGCCGCACAGAACGGGCGGTAGAGCCCTTTCCTATCATAATGTCGATGCAGTAGTCCTCCATGGCAGGATACAGCACTTCCTCCACTTGGCGGTTCAGGCGGTGGATCTCGTCTACAAAAAGAAGATCCCCCTCCTCCAGATTGTTAAGAATAGCAGCTATCTCCCCCGGCTTCTCAATGGCCGGGCCGCTGGTCACCTTCAGGTGGCCCCCCATCTCATTGGCGATGATCCCTGCAAGGGTGGTTTTTCCCAGTCCGGGCGGGCCGTAAAACAGCACATGATCCAGGGCGTCGCCCCGCTGCTTTGCCGCCTCAATATATACCTTCAGATTCTCCTTTACCTTCTCCTGCCCGATATAATCATCCAGGGTCTGAGGGCGCAGAGAACCCTCTATCTTGACATCCTCTTCTGTTATATTGGTCTCGATAGTCCTCTTGATCGGCATTTTTACCACATCCTCTTCAGCGCGGCCTTCAGCACCGCTCCGGAATCCATATCCTCGATATTCTCAATGGCATTGACCGCCTTTGCGCTCTCCGCCTGTCCGTACCCTAAGGAAACAAGGGCCTCGATAGCCTCCTGCTTCTGGGGCGTATCCCCCTGGAGCGACGCGCCCGCCGCTGTCGCTGCGATCTCACGGCTTATCAGTGCATCGTCTATGGAGATCTTGTCCTTCAGATCAAGGATAACACGCTGGGCCGTCTTGGGACCGATACCGGGAGCCTTTGCAATGGCCTTTGCGTCTCCGGACATAATAGCATAACGCAGATCATCCCCGTCCATGACAGAGAGAATGGCCAGTCCGCCCTTTGGCCCGATGCCGTTGACGGTGATGAGCCTTTTGAATATTTCCAGATCCCCTCTGGAAAGAAAGCCGTAAAGCAAAAAAGCATCCTCTCTGACACAGGTATAGGTATAGAGCTTCACCGGCTCTCCGATCCCCGGAAGCCTGGCAGCCGTAGCCGCTGAAATTTTTACGTTTACACCGATCCCGTTTACATCGATCACCGCATTTTCAACGGTGATATCTTCCACAATACCCTTTACATATGCTATCATGTGCCGCTCCTTTACAAAAGCGGACCAGCGTCCGCTTGCGAGATTCGCTTCGCAAACTCGTTATTTCATACAAGTGCTTCTGCAAAGCATTTTCATGCGCCTGATGATGCAGTTTCCTGTAAGGTAAAAATCAGATGCTGTTCACGTCCTTGAACCGTTACACAGCTTCCGATAAACTATGGCAAAGCACACCAGATGCACAAGGAATGTCAGCGCCCAGCTGATGGGATAGGAAATATAGAGGCATTCCAGGGTCCTGTACCGCTGAAACACCGTGTATATCCATACTACCCGGAACAGACAGGCTCCCGTCAGGGATACGATCATGGGCATAATGGAATATCCCATTCCGCGCAGGCCCCCCACCATCACATCCATCATGCCGCACAGGCAATAGGGAACACAGATATAGGACATACGCAGGATACCGTAGCTGATGACCTCCGCATCCGGGGAATACAGCTTCAGCAGCGTTCCCGCAAAGAGATAAGCGCCGCTTCCCATGACCAGTCCTACCACCGTCACAAAGCCAAGGCAGATAAACAAAGCCTTTGCCACCCGCTTATATTTCATGGCGCCGTAATTCTGTCCGCAGAAGCTGATGGAAGCCTGGTGAAAGGCGTTCATGGCTGTATAGACAAACCCCTCCAGATTGCTTCCGGCAGTGTTGCCCGCCATGGCTATCTTGCCGAAGCTGTTCACGGAGGACTGGATCAGCACGTTGGAAATGGAAAACAATGCCCCCTGAAGCCCTGCAGGCACTCCGATCTGAACCATTTTCACCAGCTTGTCCCCGGCGATGCGCATCCCCTTAAGCTCCAGGCGATAGACGCTGTCCGTCTTTATCAGGCATCGGATGACTAAAAATGCGGAAATTGCCTGGGAAATCACGGTTGCCACTGCCACTCCCGCCACTCCCATCTGAAAAGCAATGACAAAGAGCAGATTTAAGAGCACATTTACCACGCCTGCAATCAACAGGTAATAGAGGGGCCTTCTGGTATCGCCCACTGCCCGCAGCACCGCTGCTCCGAAATTATAAGCCATCATGAAAGGCATTCCCGCAAAATAGATCCGCATATAAAGAACGGAATGGGCAATGACATCCGAAGGCGTCCCCATGAGGGTCAGCGCCGGCTTTGACACAAAAAAGCCCACAAATATCAAAATGCTGCCGCCAATCACAGAGGTAGCTACAGCCGTCTGCACCATGCTTTTCAGCTCATCCGTCTGTCCTGCCCCGTAGAACCGCGCCACCAGCACATTTGCCCCCACGGACAGGCCGATAAACAGATTCACGATCAGATTCGTCAGAGAGCTTGTGGAGCCCACCGCCGCCAGGGCCTCGTTCCCCGCAAACTGCCCGGCCACCGCAATATCCGCCGCATTGAACAAAAGCTGTAAAATGCCGGAGAGCATCAGAGGGAAATAAAACAAAAGAATTTTCCCCGCCAGAGGTCCGTTACACATATCGATCTCGTATTTTTTCCCGCCTGCTTTGGCACTCACTGTTCTCACTTCCCGTTGATATAATTGATCAGCCCCTCGGAGGCAATGATCTTCTGCATGAATTCAGGAAAAGCCTGCCCCTTGAAGGTAGTGCCCTTCGTAAGGTTGGTAATGATCCCTGTGTCAAAATCCACCTCCACCTCATCTCCCGCCTCGATCCCCGTTGCAGCTTCGGGGCACTCGATGATGGGCAGTCCGATATTGATGGCATTGCGGTAAAATATCCTGGCAAAGGTCTGTGCGATCACACAGCTGACCCCTGCCGCCTTGATGGCAATGGGGGCGTGTTCGCGGGATGAGCCGCAGCCGAAATTCTTTTCCGCCACAATGATATCTCCCTTTTTCACCTGCCTGATAAAATTTTTATCAATATCTTCCATACAGTGGGTGGCAAGCTCCGCCGGGTCGGAAGAGTTCAGGTACCTGGCGGGAATGATCACATCTGTATCCACATTGTCGCCGTATTTGAAAACCAATCCTTTCGCGTTATTCATCTCTATCCTCCATTTCTGATTTCTGCTTTTTATCTTTTCTTAAATCTGTCTCCTGTTTATTTCCTATCCGCCTCTTATCCGGCTTCCATCTGTCTCTTGTCTGCTTCCTATCTGCCTTTTCTCCAGCTTCTGTCTGTCTTTTCCGTTTCCTATCTATCTCTGTTTCCGCCCGCTTAAACTTCTTTCTGTCGTACAGAATGTGTCCTGTGGACAGTGTCCGCCTTCGCGGAGATCACATCCTGCGAGTGGCGTGTTTTACAGGCCTTCCGGTGCGGAAATTGTGCCTGTCAGGGCGCTTGCCGCGGCCACCGCTGGGCTTGCCAGATAGATTTCCGATGTGACGTGGCCCATACGGCCCACAAAGTTGCGGTTGGTCGTGGAGACGCACCGCTCTCCCTCCGCCAGGATACCCATGTAGCCTCCCAGGCAGGGTCCGCAGGTGGGGGTGCTGACAATGGCTCCCGCCTGAATAAAGATTTTCAGCAGTCCCTCCTCCATGGCCTGCATATAGATAGCCTGGGTGGCAGGGATCACGATACAGCGCATCCCCTTCGCCACATGACGGTCCTTTAAGATCTCCGCCGCGGTCCGCAGGTCATCCAGACGGCCGTTGGTACAGGAACCGATCACCACCTGGTCTATACGGATCTCATCCATTTTCCGGATTTCATCAATGGTGTGGGTGTTTTCCGGCAGATGAGGAAATGCCACCGTGGGACGAAGGGCGCCAAGGTCGATGGTATACTCTTCGTCATAGACCGCATCCGGGTCCGCCTCATATATTTTATAAGGTCTGTTGGAATGCTCCTTCATATACTGCTCCGCCAGAGCGTCCACCGGGAAGATACCGTTCTTGCCCCCCGCCTCTATCGCCATGTTGGCAATGGTAAAGCGGTCGTCCATGGACAGGTTCCCAATGCCCTCTCCCGTAAACTCCATGGATTTGTACAGCGCCCCGTCCACACCGATCATGCCGATGATATGTAAGATCACATCCTTGCCGCCGACATATTTTGCAGGCTTTCCAATCAGGTTGAAACGGATAGCCGCCGGAACCTTGAACCATGCCTTGCCCGTAGCCATGCCCGCCGCCATATCCGTACTGCCCACGCCGGTGGAAAAAGCGCCCAGCGCGCCGTAGGTACAGGTATGGGAATCTGCGCCGATAATAACATCTCCCGCAACGGTCAGCCCTTTCTCCGGCAATAGCGCGTGTTCGATGCCCATCTCACCCACTTCAAAATAGTTTGTGATCTCATTTCTGCGGGCAAATTCCCGCACACATTTGCAATGCTCGGCAGATTTTATATCCTTGTTGGGCACAAAATGATCCGGTACCAGGGCGATCTTGTCCTTGTCAAACACACCCTGTACCGTAAATTTTTCCATCTCCCTGATAGCAACAGGACTCGTGATGTCATTGCCCAGGACCAGATCCAGGTTCGCCTCGATAAGCTGTCCTGCCTCCACCTTTTCCAGTCCCGCAGCCGCGGCCAGAATCTTTTGCGTCATTGTCATTCCCATATGTTTTACCATACCTTTCTGTTGTGAATAGATTGAAAACACAAAACAGCGCCGACGGACAAGGAGCTACGCCCTGTCAACCGACGCCGTCTAAAGAACATGATAGCACAAATGGGACCCTACTTCAAATATAAGTTATTGATACATTTTATTCTGATATATTTTAATCTGTCTGAGCCGATCCCCTTCTCCAGGTGGTAGTGACCTTGAACAGATCTCCGTCCACCTCCAGGGTAAGTGTCCCTCCCTGCAGCTCCGTAAAGCTTTTTGCAATGGCAAGGCCCAGCCCGGAGCCCTCCGTGTTGCGGGAAGCGTCCCCTCTGACAAAGCGCTCTGTCAGCTCTCCGGTGTCCACCGTAAGCTCCTGTGCAGAGATATTCTTAAGGGTAATGACAACCGTGTCATCTATTCGGAAGCCGTTGACATAGACTCTTGTGCCCTTCATGGCATACTTGGCGATATTTCCGAAGAGGTTCTCATAGATCCGGTAGGTTTTCTGGCTGTCCAGGGAAAGCAGCACCTTTTCATCCGTGAGATTCATTCTCAGCTCCAGATCGGCCTCATCCAGCTTGTCGGACACCTCAAGGGCCACCTGCTTTACCAGATTCATAATGTCCACTTCCGCCAGATTCAAGGTAACGTTTTGAGAATTTGCCTTACTGACCTCAAACAGATCCTCGATCAGCGCCTTGAGGCGCAGGGACTTCTGCTCCAGTATCTTCAGGTATTCCCGACGCTGCTCCCCCATGATGTTTTCCTCCTCCAACAGATTCACATAGGTTATGATAGCCGTCAGCGGGGTTTTCAAGTCATGGGACACGTTTGTGATCAGTTCCGTTTTCAGCTTCTGGCTTCTGACCTCCTGGTCCACTGCCTTTCTAAAGCCCTCCTGGATCTTCTCAAGCTCCGGCTTGAAGGGCTCAAAAACACCAAGATCTTCGCGGATGCTGACATTCAGGTTCCCCGCCGCCATCTCGTTGGTGGCCTTGAGCAGGATGCGGTATCTTTTCTGCAGGTCGCTGATGTACTTTCTCAGGATAAAATACAGCAGTATGGAGTAAATGATCGTCACAATAAATCCGCCAAACCAGATGCTGCTGATGATAAACAGCACTACTGCGTTACAGATGACGATCTTAAGAATGGTCTTATGGGCGTCTCCTGTCAGGTCGATATGCTCCAGTCCATGGTATAAGCCCAGGATCTTCCCTTTCACAAAGGGGAAAAAGCGATAAATGATGCTTTTTTCTTTGATATAGCGTATCGATCCTCTTTCCGTTATCCCTCTGGCGCATACGCCGATATACCAGCCGGGCAAAAAAAGGAGGGTCAGCACAGCCAGGTTACAGACGGCTGCCGCTACGCCGGCGGCGCTGATCGAAATTTGAAAATAGGACCGGATAGACTCCGCCGCAAGCCCGCTGGCGGAAAATGCCACATGGTATGTCCCCAGGCTGACGATCGATCCCACCAGCAGGAGAACAATGACCGTCAGCAGCTCCAGGCAGGGGCGAAACAGCCTGGACTCATTCCAGGGCTTTGTCTTTATGGGAAGCGGCAGAAACATCCCCAGCACCGCCACCACCAGAAGCACCGACAGCAGTATTCCCGGAATGCCTGCGCTCTCATATGCCTGCAGGGAATAGTCGTCCCCCACATAAGTCCTTAAGGTAAAATGCAAAAGCCCGGATACTCCTATACAGGCACTGTCCAGATAAAAATACTGACGCTGCAGGTTTTTATCCTCCGCGGGCACCGCGTACAGGATCGTGCAATCCCTTGGCGGAGCCACGCTGCCATATCTAAAAAACTCCTCCATGTTTGCCGTCAGCAGGGCGGCAAGGGAATCGTCTCTTGCTGCCTGATTAGCGTTCTTTCTCACAGAATCCTCATTTTGGCTGCGGATATCGCCTATGGACAGATTGCCCAGACTGTCATACTGAAAGGTGACCAGGAAAAAGCAGTCTCCATAGTCCCCATCAAGCATCTGCTCCGCCTGTGTCTCGGACATATTTGTGAGATACTTTCCGGTGACGTCGTCCCGGATACAGTAATGGTATAGATCATTCAGACCCCTGAAGTCCTTTTCCAGCGCGCTGAACCATGCCTCCAGCAGAAGGATCTCATTTTGGATCTCCTCTGTCAGATCGCTGTCTGACAGAATATTATTTACAATATCCATGTTGCCGAATTCGCCGTTTTCCAGACGATGCTCCTTCAGGGTATCCGCCATCTGCGCCAGCCGTTCTCTGTCTAAGAGCAGCTCATATCCCTCATCCGGCTTTAAATAGAGCTGAGCATAACCTAAGCGGGTACCGTTCTGCACATTGTACAGATCTTGATAGAGCAGGTAGGTACTCTGGCAGAGCCACTCCAGATTAGTCATTTTTTCATAAGGGTTATCCTGCCAGTTCCTGGCGCTGCTGCGGAAGTTCCCGTACATACAGGTCAGTATCACGGACGCCCCAAAGCATATCAGCAGCCCCCAGGCTATCCAGGGGAAATTTTTGAATTTATTTTTCATAAACAGGATTCATCCTTTCTATCTGCTGTTGCTATTGCCTGTCGATCTTATATCCCACGCCCCAGACCACCTTCAGGTATTTGGGATTCTTCGGATCGATCTCGATCTTTTCCCTGATATTTCTCACGTGTACCATGATGGTGTCCGTGTTCACCGCCTTTTCATTCCAGATCCTCTCGTATATTTCATCGGCGGAAAATACTCTGCCCGGATTTCTGATCAGCAGATGTACGATCTTGAACTCCATGGGAGTCAGCTTTACAGGCTCGCCGTCCACCGTCACCTCCACGGTATCCTCGTTCAGCTCCAGACCGCCGATGGTGTAAATATGCTCTCCGCCGCCCTCCACATTCACCGCCTCCAGATATTTGGAATATCTTCGCAGATGGGAATTTACTCTGGCCAGCAGCTCCAGCGGCGTAAAGGGCTTGGTCACATAGTCGTCCGCCCCCATGTTCAGTCCCATGATCTTATCCACTTCCTCGGATTTAGCGGACAGCATGATCACCGGGAACTCCTGTTCCATAGCCCGCAGCTTCATCAGCATGGTAATGCCGTCCATAACAGGCATCATAATGTCCACAATGGCAAGGTGCAGTTCCTCCTGCTCCACTATTTTAAGTCCTTCCACACCGTTTGCAGCCTGAAAGACCTGATAGCCCTGATTCCTAAGATAGATTTCTATTCCCTCCCGGATCTCCTTGTCGTCCTCCACCACCAAGATCTTGTATTTGTTCTCCATTGGTCTGTTTCCCCCTTATGCGTCCGCTGCGTTTCGCTGGCCGGCGAAAGCGTGTCAAAATGATTTCCATGCCGGGGTGCCGCCGTGCCTCGCAGTGGTACTGCTTCCCCCGCCGCGGCACAGAGTACAGGGTATTTTCGACACTGCTTTCCATACCATGTCACCGCCAATCGCCTCGCAGTGGTACTGCTTCCTCCGCCGCGGCACAGAGTACAGGGTATTTTCGACCCGCTTTCGCTTGAGGGCGCGACGTAACGGTACATAAGCAGGCACAGTACGCCTGCTAAGTACCGACGTCTTGCACAGTCGAAAATGCCCTGTACTCTGCTCCCCGGCTGGTCACTCGAAAGCACCACTCGCAAAGGCAGCTCGAAAATGGCGAGGCCACCGTACCCCGGCGTTTACGATACGCCCTGAACATTCTTCTGTGTGCAACTTAGATTTTCTTAGGTAGCGTACTTTGCTGCCTTAGAAAATCTTTGCACACTTACTTCATTATAGACGCGGGACGCTTCCTGCGCAACCGTTTCTTCCCTGTAGAGCAGTCCGGTCTTATAAGCATTTTCCGAAAGCTGTACCCTGTCCAGCCGTCCCTCGCAGAAATCAAGCAGGGCTGAACAGTAAGCTTCTCTGTTCTCTTCCGTTAAAACTCCGTTGATCCCCGTATCCACCAGATCCTCTACCCCGGAAGCCCGAACCGCCAGCACCGGAGTACCTCCTGCAAAAGCCTCCGGAATCACGATTCCCTGGGTCTCTGTCTTTGATGCAAATAAAAACAGATCTGCCGCTCCGAAATAAACGGCTGTCTTTTCATTCGGCACCACGCCTGTAAAGACCGTTTCCTCTGTAAGTCCAAGGGTCCGGCAAAGCTTTTCGTACCGCAGTCTGTCCGGGCCGTCTCCCACCAGTACCATGCGGAATGGTTTCCCATATCTGCTTTTAAACAGCGCAAGGCTCTCCAGCAAAAAGCTCACATTCTTTTCCTGGGCCATTCTGGATACGGTCAGAAATAAAGGAATGTCATCTTCTTTCCTGCTTTCCGGCAGATATTTGCGCCGGATCAGCTTCTTTTCTTCCTCCGTGACCCGATAATTTCTGTCCTCAATGCCTGTGGGCAGGATACCCAGCCTCTGGCCCGGCACTTTGCAGACCTCCTCCAGATAATCCCGGATGCCTGCCGTTGGCGCAAATATATAATTGCAGTGCTTCAGAAAGGTACGCAGGTAAAGGGGCATCACGCTGTCTAATTTCAGCAGTCCCTTCGTATAACATTCCGCATATTTTTCATAGCGGGTGTGGTAGGTAAACACCAATGGAATACCGTATTTTTGAGATAGATATACTGCAGTTCTTCCAATCAGCATGGGATGATGGACATGGATAAGGTCAAACTGCAATCTCCGAAACTCCTTTTCGATCCGCAGGTCAAAGGGATTGGGAAGCACGATTCCCCCGATAAAATGCTTCATACAGGTGGCATATCGGAACACATTTTCCTCCTGCTCCTGTTCCCGGTAGGTGGGCGCAAAGACAGTCACCTGATGTCCCTGATCCTCAAGCCCACGCTTCAACCGCTCTATGGAGACGGGCACCCCGCCCATGACCGGCTTGTAATTGTTGGTCATCAATGCGATCCGCATATTGTTCATCCTCCTGGTATCTACTGCTTATCTCCTTCACGCTGCCCACGCCGCCTTCAAACCAATCCCACAGTGTCTGACGACTGATCCCTCTTCAACGGAATCTCACACTAATACCTGCTCTCCCAGCACATATCCCGCGCCTACAAACACAAAGTTCCAGATAAAAATTCCGCAGGTTGAGCTGAGAACGTACTTTGACAGATCCATTTTGATAACGCCCGCGGGAATGGAGATAAGTGTGCGCACCATGGGAAGCAGCTTCCCCAGGAACACCCCGATACTGCCCCGTTTTCGTATCCAGTCCAGCACCCGCTCCAGGGATTCCTTTTGCTTGGGGAACCGCCTGGTGTATGCGTTCAGGAATACCTCGCCGCCCTTCCAGCCCAGCCCGTACAGCATCAGGCTGCCCAGCAGCCCGGCAACCACCGTTATCACCATGACCCATCCAAAATGAATGTTTCCCTGGGCTGCCATTACGCCTGACAGGGGCATGATGATTCCCGCCGGAAATCCCGGCAGATTTAAGTATTCCAGAAATACGATCACAAAAATGGCTATGGCGCCGTATCTGTTAAAATAAAAAGTCAGTGTCTCAACATCCATACCTTTTTCTCCTTGCCTGCCTGTGCAGAATGAAGATTTTCTAATCATGCCTGCAAAACAGTATATCCTGGAAACCTAAAAAGACCTGCCACAAAAAAAGAAAGAAATTCTAAAGAGACTTTAAGAAAAATGAAAATCCGCAGAGGCAGCGCCCCTGCGGATCGGATGATTATTTGATTTATTTGTGTTACTGCCTGCCGTCTTAAAAAGCCGGATCAGCCAAGAAGGGAAAGTACGCCCTGATTGCTCTGGTTCGCCTGTGCCAGCATGGACTGGCCTGCCTGTGCCAGAATGTTGTTGTTGGAATACTTGACCATCTCCGTAGCCATATCCGTGTCGCGGATCTGAGATTCTGCAGATGTGGTGTTCTCCACGACGTTATCCAGGTTGTTGATGGTGTGCTCAAGTCTGTTCTGAACTGCACCGAGTGTAGAACGCTGCTCGGAAACCTTCTTGATTGCGTCCTCGATCGCGTCTATCGCGTATGTCGCCGAGATACCGCCGTCGTTACCCTTGCCTATCACATCCAGGCTCTTGATACCCAGGAAGTCTGTGCTTATCGTCTCGATCTTCACGCCGATCTTGTTGGTCATGTCAGCGTCAGCGCCCACATGAAGGTTAAAGTGCAGGGTATTTGCAGTCTCCACTGTGCCCAGATTGAACTCGAAGGTGCCGTCGCCGTTGTTGGTCACGGTGATCTCGTCCTTGGTGCCGACAGAGTTCGCCGCCTTCAGCTCATCAGCCATCAGCTCGTAAGCCTGCTCCTTGCTGATCTTGTCGCCGGGTGTGCCTACGGTGTAGCTCTTGCCGGTGGAACTGATGTCTACCTTAGTGCCGTCCGCCAGATCCTTGACCATGTCCTTGGTCAGCTCCTTGTCGTCTTCATCTTCCCACTTGAGGCTCTTTACTTCCAACGCGGTATTTGCTGTGACAGCAATTTTATTGGCAGTGTCAGTCGGATTGGTTACTTTATCATGAACATCTGCAACATTTGAAAATGTCACCTTTGTTCCCGCTGCTACGAGCCCGTCAACGTCGTCCGTTGTGAGCAGATTCCCGGACTCATCATAGAAGCCACGGATGGAACTGTCGCCTACGACATTGATACCATTTGACGGAACCGTTGTGGAATCAGTACCTCTCTTGATTGCCACATAAGTTCCTTCTTCCAGATTCTTCGGGACCTCCAGCTCGTTGCCGTCAGCATCATAGAAGCCATCTGCAGTAATTTTATCCGATACGCGAATCCACGTAGTACCATCTATAGTGTAGGAATCGCCTTCTTTCAGCTCCAGTTTGTCTCCCCAGATAACCTTTCCGTCGCTGCTCTTCCAAACAGCCTCTTCAGGCTTGTTAGCCGCACTTGCCTTGGCAAAACATATGTATTCCACACCATCTACTTTGATTTTGCTGGTCTGTGCAGTAACACTGTTCTGCTTATCCGTAAGATTTGTTTTTGCATCAGCTATAGTATTACGCGTAGTCGAAGTCAGATATTTATACTTCTTATCCCCGATGGTGATGGTATCGCCTGCAGCCAACCCGGTCTCGGTAGTCGCCGCCGTCAGTTTCTCAACCACATCCTCCGACTTCAGGGTCTGCAGATAGGTATAGGTCGTCTTGTTGCCGTCAGCGTCCTCAATCTCGATGGTATCATCGATTGCCGCACTCGTACCCTTGATTCCAAGAGCAAGTATCTCTTTAACAGCCTTTTCCGTGTTCGCGGCATTTTCTACAGCCGCTGTGTACTCTTTGCCGTCGATGGTAATGGTGTCGCCCTCATCGCTGTCCTTCATCGCGTCAGTCAGAGCCTTCTCCACTGCCTTTGCAGCGGTCAGGTTGCCTGAGGCATCGCCGATGGTGTAGGTCTTGCCGCCGATAGAAACTGTCTCGTCATCCTTCAGCTCAGCCGCTGTAAACTTTCCTGTGCTGCCTTCTGTCTCAAGCGTTCCCTTCAGTCCTGCGTCATGCGCCTTTAAGTCAACGCTGTGGGTTCCCTCGTCGCCCTTCAACAGATACATCTCGTTGAACTTCGTGGTCTCGGACACACGGTCGATCTCGGTGAGCAGCTGATTGACCTCATCCTGTACGGACTGACGGTCGTTTTCGGACATGGTGCCGTTGCTTGCCTTCACTGCCAGTTCGTTCATTCTCTGGAGCATATCGTGTACTTCGGTCAACGCGCCCTCTGCGGTCTGCACTGCGCTGATGCCGTCCTGTGCGTTCGAGGATGCCTGAGTAAGACCCCTGATCTGCTTTCTCATCTTCTCAGAGATTGCAAGCCCTGCAGCATCGTCTGCTGCACGATTGATCTTGTAGCCGGAAGAAAGCTTCTCGGTTGACTTTGCCTGAGCCTTTGTCGTCAGTCCCAGCATTCTGTTGGAATTCATCGCTGTCAAATTGTGTTGTACTACCATAGTTTACCTCCTTGATGTTACCGGGTGCAAATCCGTTTGCACCGGTGTCATGCCGCTCTTTGGCGGCGGTTGATGAGTTTTTATTGTAAGCCGGACGCTTCCCGCAAAGCCGGGCCCTGGCCCCGCGCTTAAGCATCCGGTCATTACCGATAATATGATGATCAGGCATTGCCCTTGGTGA
This sequence comes from Bacillota bacterium, assembly GCA_023663285.1. Taxonomy (GTDB): domain Bacteria; phylum Bacillota; class Clostridia; order Lachnospirales; family Lachnospiraceae; genus Acetatifactor. The sequence continues at coordinate 18,709 of JAMPHT010000005.1, read as the reverse complement.
TGACCACACCCGGCTTCTTCCTGTATTTCTCCGGGTGCTCCGGCTCCGCGTAATATTTAGGAAGCTTTGCCCGTATCTCCGGATCCGTGAACTGCTTCTCTATCACGCTGCTCCTGACAATGTTGATCTCCCTGGGGGCGTCTATCATGATCCTCATGTGCCTTCCGGTCCCTCCTAAGAATACGATCTTGATATCATCCCCTATCATCAGATACTCTTCCTGTGCCACTGACATCCTTAACATTCTTCAACCTCCCTGCTATCCGGGGCGCTTATCACTGCCGCGCCTGCCCCTGTGTTTTTACTGCCAGTCTTTTCACCGGCCAATGCAACACTCTGTTAAGATTGTTGCATCCCGATCTTTCCCTGCATATGCCGGGACGAGTGTGCGCTTATACCTCGTATTTGCGGCAAAAAGTATTATCTGCCAAGGGAAAGGCGAATCCAGACTATAGCTTCAAGGAGGAAAACAAATGAGCGCAACACAACCGATTCGGAACAAGAAAAAGCTTCAGGATTTCAAGAGATTTTATCTGACACAGAATAACGGAAGGCATCCTGCGGACACGGACTTACGCAATTACACCCTCACCATGCTGGGCTTAAACACCGCCCTCCGCATCAGCGACATCCTGCACCTGACCTGGACAGATGTATTCAACGGGAAAAAGGTAAAGAGCCATATCGTCGTGAGGGAACAAAAGACAGGAAAGGAAAACAGAATCCTGTTAAATGCAGAGCTGCGCCGGATTCTGGAGGAATATTACAGACGATGCCACAGGAAAAAGGACAGCCCCTATCTCTTCCCCAGTCCCAGAAAGGCGGGCGCGCCCCTCTCCCGGTTCCAGGCCTACCGCATCATCCGCCGCGCCGCAAAGGAGCAGGGACTGGAGCATATCAGCTGCCACTCCCTTCGCAAGACCTTTGGCTACCATGCCTGGAAGCAGGGCACCCAGCCCGCCCTGCTGATGAGCATCTTCAACCATTCCTCCTGGGCCGTCACTACCAGATATCTGGGGATCGCCCAGGATGAAAAGGATCAGGTCTACGCCCGGATCGCACTATGAATGATAAGTGCGCAGACGGGCTGACAAATCGGGATGAAACGTAATCCTTCGGTTACTTCACAGCGATCCGATAGTATTGCTGCCGCACCTTTCCAAAAACGAAAGGTGTCCTGCGACAGCACTCTTTTTATGCCTTTTCCGAGGCTCCCTGCTCACACCGCGCGCAATCCCTCACCACCATTCAACATTGAAGGAATCAAATCAAAATTGCAGGCTCTGAAAATAATTTGTGAAAATGGATATTTTTTGCAAAAAGGACTAAAGTATTTTGAAATGCGTCCGAAATATAGAATGTAACGTAAACGGGATGCAACAATCTTAACAGACTGTTGCATCCCTTATTATACGCTAAACTTTTCATTTTATAAATGATGCTCCTGAATTCTAGAATTCTTTACCACTTTTCATGAAATCCACAAGGTTTATATGTGCTATGCCATTACGCCGCTGAAGTAGAGAATCTGTCGTAACAACATACTTAGGATAATTATCCTTTATCGACTCCAACGCTCTATACTCCCGATCCTCCGTTTCCTTCGACAGTGCTATCGTATAAGAGACCTGAACGTAGGAATAATTCATTTCATTATCCCTGAGTATAAAATCACATTCAAGTTTCCCGATTCTGCCTACACTGACGGAATAGTCATGCGACCTTGCATATACATATGTGATGTTCTCCAATACTGGTCCATAATTGATCCTGTTATCAGTATTTTGAGCATAATAGAAACTCAAATCTGCAAGATAATACTTCTTTTCCCCACTTAATGACTTCTTTGACTTCATATCAAATCGTGGGCACTCATAAAGAATCTTTGCATCGAGCAATGCCTTGATATACCGGGCAAGTGTAGCTTCACTGACTGGAGTTCCGGACTGTTCGATTGCCTTTTTGAGACTCTTTAAACTCGTAGCAGCCCCGAAGTTATTAATGATATATCTCTGAACCGTCTCAAAGGTACTCTTATTCCGAATTTTCAGCCGTCTGCGCATATCTTTTTCAAAAATCTCACCAATAACACTTTGAACATATCTGCGTTTCGCCGCCATTGTATCCAAAAAAACAGTCCTCGGAAAGCCTCCCTCAAGAATATAGTTCTGCAGCTCTTCCTGACGGTCGGGAACAATTTCTTTGCCGTAAAACCTCTTCATATCTTCGTATTCTTCAAATGAAAGCGGAAACATTTCAAATTCAATATACCGACCGGTAAGCTTTGTCATCAACTCACCGCTCAGAAGATATGAATTTGAGCCCGTAATGAAAATTGACCATTCACCGGTCCCGCGGAAGCCATTAAGGACTGTTTCAAATCCGTCTACATTCTGTACCTCATCAACAAAAAGATATTTTATTCCCTGCACGTCTTGTACACTTTGAATCAATTGTTCCAACTGGTCAGCCTTCAAGATCTTGTTATGATCCTTGCTGTCAAGATCGAAAAAATGAACATTTTCTTCAGGAATCCCTTCTTTTTTAAGTTCATCTGCAATCGTCTCCATCAGACAGGACTTACCACATCTTCTGACACCGGTTATAACCTTAATGATATCCGCAGCATGGTAAAATTCACGAATTTTCTTTAAGTAGTTTTCTCTTGGGTACCAATCCATCCCTTTCACCTACCCTCAATTTTCTATAGTCTATACTATCAGAAAATTGGGCCATTTACAAGTTTAACGTTAGCGTTTTTGACAAAAATGCAAAAACGCTAACGTTAATATATCATTCGTGTTACTGCTTTATGCGTCAAATTATATAAAAGCTTAGTTGTTTATCAGCTTATCCTCTTCATTGTTCCAGCTGTAAAGCTTTCTGATCTCCTCGCCTACCTTCTCTGCGGGATGCTCGGAAGCCAGCTTTCTCATAGCCTTGAAGTGGACCTGTTTTCCTGCGGGAGACATATCAAGCAGGAATTCCTTTGCGAAGGTTCCGTCCTGGATGTCGCTTAAGATCTTCTTCATGGTTTTCTTGGTCTCCTCGGTAACCAGCTTGGGCCCGGTGATATAATCGCCGTACTCAGCGGTATTGGAGATGGAATATCTCATGCCTGCAAAGCCGCTCTGATAGATCAGGTCTACAATCAGCTTCATCTCATGGATGCACTCGAAATAGGCGTTTCTCTCGTCATAGCCCGCTTCAACCAGAGTCTCAAAGCCTGCCTGCATCAACGCGCATACGCCGCCACACAGAACAGCCTGCTCGCCGAAGAGATCCGTCTCCGTCTCAGTGCGGAAGGTGGTCTCCAGAACGCCCGCCCTTGCGCCGCCGATGCCCAGAGCGTAAGCCAACGCCAGATCCTGCGCCTTGCCGGTGGCATCCTGCTCCACCGCGATCAGACAGGGAACACCCTTGCCCGCCTGATACTCGCTTCTCACGGTATGGCCGGGACCCTTGGGAGCGATCATGGTAACATCCACGTTTGCGGGAGGTACGATACAGCCGAAATGAATATTGAAGCCATGAGCAAACATCAGCATATTGCCTGCCTCCAGATTAGGCTCAATATCCTTCTTGTACAGATCCGCCTGCTTCTCATCGTTGATCAGTATCATGATGATATCTGCCTTCTTTGCAGCTTCAGCCGCCGTATACACCTCAAATCCCTGCTTTACAGCCTTGCCCCAGGATCTGGAGCCCTCATACAGACCGATTATGACTTTACAGCCCGAATCCTTCAGGTTCAGCGCGTGTGCGTGTCCCTGGCTGCCGTAGCCGATGATTGCGATGGTCTTGCCCTCCAGCAGGGACAGATTGCAATCTTCCTGATAAAAAATCTTTGCCATTTTCTTTTCCTCCGTTTTGTTTTCGATTTCTATAACTGGCAGGAAAACTTCACAGGCATTCCGGCCTCGGAAATCTCCCTGGAGCTAACGCATCATTCATCCAGATAGATAATATGCTCCATCCCTCTTCCCAGCCCGGCGATTCCGGTTCTGGCAAGCTCCAAAATATCGTATTCCTCCATCAGCCTGATAAAGGCATCCACCTTCTGCTGATTACCCGTCAATTCAATCATCAGGCTCTCCGGCGCAAAGTCGATGATCTTCGCCCGGAAGGAATCTACCACCGCGATCACATTCTGACGCTGTTCCTTGGTGGCATGAACCTTGATCAGTACCAGTTCACGGTAGACGCTCTCATCCGGCTTCAGTTCCCTGACATCCCGAACGTCCACCAGCTTTTCCACCTGTTTCTCGATCTGCTCCAGGATCTCATCATCCCCGGAGGTCACGATCGTGATCCTGCTGAACCTGGGATCCGCGGTCACGCCTGCGGTAATACTCTCAATATTGTATCCCCGCCTGGAAAACAGGCCGGAAATACGGCTCAGCACACCGGAGGTATTGTCGGCCAATATCTGAAAAACTTTCTTCTGCATAAAACCCACCTCATTGATATTTATTATCCGAAACGCTATGTCAGTAATTTTCTTCCAGAGATAAATATAGCAATATCTCCGGCGGATGTCAACTCTTTCGCAGATTCACCAGTCCTGTATGATTTTGGTATTTTCATTTGCAGTATAATTCCAGTTCATACCCGGAAAATAAATCTCCTCCAAAGTTTACTCCATCCTTCCATATATTAATATCTACAAGCTTAATATAAGCAATATCATCTGCCTTGATTCCGTAAAATTCATGAACTGGTAATTGAAATGTTTCATACCTTCCTTTTCCAATTCGCTCAACAGTAGTATACAAAAAGCCAATACCAAATAAATCATATTCCTGTGCAGATCCATCCTGTAAAATAACAATATATTTCGTATTATCAACTAAATGTATTCCATATTCTTCTCCGTTCCAATTTAATACACATGAAAAAACCACTGTATTATCAACATCGTTTGAATTTGCAAGCACTACATCTGTCACTGTGATCAATGTATCAGACAACGTAATATCTCCGCCATTAAACTCTTCTATATGTTCAAATTTATGAGCAAACTCTTCTAATTCCGCCTGCGCTTTTTCCACTTCCATTTGTGCTTTTTTTACTTCCGATTGTGCCTGTATCAATTTTTCTTCGCTTGATTTCTGTACCATAGCAATCCGCAGCATACAAAATAGTCCTATTATTATACACACAATTACGACGCTGTTTTTCGTTCGTGCGGCCGCTTTCTTATTTCGCTTGATCTGTTGCTCCAATTCTTCTTTGTTTCGTTGTAATGCCTGTTTTTGAACTGTAATGATCTGGTGTATATAATCGTAAAATGGAACTTCCTGATCAGATACTATAACCTTATTTTGTATCATTGGAGAATATATTTCTAAATCTTCAAAAAAGGTATTAATCTGCTCCATATTCATTATCCGACTTCTCTGTGACATTTGCAGCGATAATGAATTCCATAACTCCCGTAATGTACAAACTGTTATGTTTACTGCACTGCACTCCACGCGCAAATCGCAATCCTCATTTGTAAATACAATAAAAGAATAGACAGGGACTTGCGGATACATCTTACAAAGGGCTTCAATATGATATTGATTCTGTGCTATCGGATTTCTAAAAGTCTGATTCGATTCGGTGCGGAAATATTGAGTCCATCTCTGGTCATTTACTTTTCCGTATATTGTCCCCTTATAGTGCTTTATCTCAAATACATATAATCCTGTTTCATGAATAAGCAGCAAATCAATTTCCGTAGTTTTACCATTTGATACAGGGATTTGAATATTCATCAATATCTTACAGACACCTGGAAGATTCCTGCTGGAAAAAAGTTCTTTGAATACCAAAAATTCTCCATAATAACCTTTTCCCCGTTCGTTCCATAGTTTCATCTGTTCTACAATATCAACACCTGTCAATGTGTAATATTTTTCTTCTGTTTTGTCCACCATTTTTCGCTCTCCACAGAAATGCGATTTCTACTTAAATTATTATTTAAATCACATTTCATCTTGCAATAATCGTTTAAGTCTTTTGTCAAATGTCATAACTTCATATCCCCTTACCTTGTGATAGGCATATAAAATACAATCAATAAAATCTAGATTTTTTTCGCCATATACTGTCAATCCAAGTTTAATCACTTCCGTTTCATTTGACGTTACTTCTGACAAAAACTGAAAGAGACTTAACTTTATGGCATCACGTTCAATAGAATAAACTCTTCTTAACACATAAACGACCTCTGCTATAATCTCTACTGTAATAAATCCCGATTTTTCCTCAATAATTTTTTCGGCCTCATCAGCCATTTGCTCATTATCATTTAACAAATACCGCAAAATGATATTTGCATCAAGCATTACCATATTTTTCCTCCACTGCTTTCCTCCATGCAAATTCCTCTTCATCCTGCAATTCAGGATTTGCATATTTAGCTAAAATTCCTCTGGCAGACTGACTCTTATTCTCTTCTAAAGCTGATTCATCAATAAATTCATCAAGTATGGTGATAATCAGCTTTTGATTTTTTTGTGCACGAATCTGCTCTAACATCCGAACTTCACTTCCATCATAATATCCCTGTAATGCCAGCATAAAAACACCTCACTCATTTTTACGTCTTGATATAACCAGTATATAGCAAAATCACACCTTTGTATACCGATAATTTTTAAATAAATTAGTTACTGTCTCTACCGCGCCCTCTCATCCAGGTACAGCTGCACCCTGTTCTGTATAGCAGCCGCCGTATCCTCCACACTCCTGCCGCCCTCGAAGCAGCTTTGCAGCTCTTCCCCGATAATACCGGACAGATCAGCGTTCCGCGCAGGCTCAGGTACACAGCTTTGTATGAAAGCAAGGTATTCCTCCAAATAGGAAGTACCGTCAGGCTTTGATGCGATATCCATAACGACGGTATCCGGTCCGGCGGAAATCTTCTGCCACACCTCTGTTTCTCCGTTAGGCCCCTCATACGTAAAGACACTATCCCTGATCACATCCAGCCTGACGCTGGCACCATTGACCTCATACTGCTTCTTATAGCTTAAAAGGTAATTTAAAAAATCCTTTATTTCCTCCTTATGAGCCGCATTGCTGCTCACCACCAGATACCCTGGGGAATAATTGGTGATGTAGCTGCCGCTTCCCGTCTCGCCTGGGAATCCCACGATATGGCAGTCCTCGCCGTAGTTCAGCATCATATCGGAGAAGCTGGAAAATCCGCCATACATACTGCTTACGCCTGCCAGACATTCTCCATCCAGTATCATTTGCCTCCGCTCATCCGCGCTCTTCTGTTCAGATGAGGGCTGCCCGTATTTCTGACAGAGCGTCAGGATATCTGTAAATTCCTGACTGTCAAAGCTGCACTTCCCAGCCTCCCAATCAATAAAGGGCGAGTGGCTCAGATCGTCGCAGAAAATCATCCAGAAAAGCGTATAATAATCCATTTTACTGCCGTAAAAGCTTATGGGCCATTCCCAGTTTTCTCTTTCCTTTAACAGCTCCGTAAACTGCAGAACTGTCCATCTGTCCGCATCCCAAGTAGCGTTTGCCGTGACCATGGTCCTGAAAGCCACCTCCGGCGTAATGCCCGTAAATTGGCCGTTTACCGTTCCCAGCTCCCTTACGCCCGGAAGAAGCTGCTCTGATACATCCTCCGAGATCATATCCGACAGATCGCACAAAAGCCCCTTTTCCTGCAGGATCACCATATCCTCATAGGACACAAGCATAAGCTCAGGGCCTTTCCCCGCCAGAATGTCCGCAAATATCCTGTTGCGGCGATCCGTATAGTCCGATTCGTTCAGCCCTTCCATGACCACGGGGATCCCGCCGCCCTCGCGGGCAAAAACCGCTGCCGTTTTCCGCAGATAATCGTTTCCCACCGGATCCGTTACACAGACCAGCTGAAGCTCCTCCTCCGAAACCGGTTTTTCCGCGGTCAGCACATAAAGGGATGACTCGTTCTGCCCCAGCAGGCAGAGCAAAAGCTCTCCCTGTCCGTTCCATGTCAGACCGGCCGTGTGCCTTACTTCGATTCCCTCCCGATACAGCGGCTCAGTCAGTTCCTCCTTCACATCGCTTTCAAAATCCCAGCGGACAAGGCTGCCGCCTGCGGAATAATAATAAAGCAACCCCGCCTCATCCCGGCAGGCTGCATACAGATACTCTCCGTCCAGAGTGCCAAGGGGCTTTTTCTCCCCGGTCTCCTCATTCAAAAGCGTCAGGACAGACGCCTGATTATCATTGTCCCAGCGGCTCAAAAGGACATTCCCGTCCGTAAGGGGAAATGCCCTTGTCATGGACAGGTCGTCCTGATTCCAGGGATAAACGTCAGCATCGGGAAAAGTCTCTTCCACCTCCAGCACCGTCCCCTGCAGATCCGTTTTTACCAGAAAAGCTTCCGACTCGTTTTCACTGTCCGCAGACCTCATCTTGAGAGACAGCTCCCGCTTTGTGGTCAGATCGACGGACAGGATCCAGGCATCCTTATGCCCCGGAACCGCAGGCGTAAAAACAGTTTTTTCCACATTCCCCGTATTGACGTCATAAATCTGCAGGCACAGCCGGGACGCTGCTCCCCCATCCAAATATTCCACCCGCATCAGATAAACACAGTTTTCCAGCACGGCATAGGAGGATGTACTTACCTGATACCCTGCTTCCGGCTCTTCAAAGGGTATTGTTTCCATGGTACTGACCCAGAGAGAACTCTGAGCCGTTCCGTTATTGTTCCCGCCGCTTCCCGTATTTTGGGCGCTCCCTGACCCATCGTTTCCCACCGCGCCGTTGTTTCCTGCGGCAGTGCCATTCGCTGCACTGTCGTTTCCCGCTGCAGCGCTGTTTCCAGCGGCAGCGCTATTTTCTGCCTTATCACCGTTTCCCAGCGCGCTGCCTTCCCCTTTACCGCATCCGGTCAGCAGGATAACACACAGCAAAAAAAGCGCCGGAATTCTTGGAGAAATTTTCTTTTTCATTTTGATTCACTTCCCTTTCTAAAATTTGCGATCCGGACAATAAACAGGGGTTTACGCGCCTGTCTGCTCCGTGGGTCATCATTTTGCATCATCATTTTCACTGCACTTTGCCAGGGCCAGGGTCCCGGTTCGAGCCACCTCCACGATGCTGATGGTCTCTAACAGGGTGATCAGCGACCTTACCCGCTCCGGCGCGTCGCAGATCTGAAGCATCATAAAATGCTTCGACATATCCACGATCTCTACCGAATTCATGCTTTCACAGATCTCAAGGATCTCCCTGCGGTTATTCTTATTGTATTTTACTTTGATCAGCATCAACTCTCTCGTAATGCACTGCTGCTCCGCAAAGGTCTTGACCTTTATCACATCCAGCTTTTTGTTCAGCTGCTTTTCGATCTGTTCGATGGTGCGCTCGTCGCCGCTGCTGACAATGGTCATGCAGGACACTGCCGGATCGTCGGTCTCTCCCACCGCCAGGCTGTCAATATTAAAGCACCGTCTTGAAAACAGACCCGCCACCTTGCACAGCACACCGGAACGGTTTTCCACCAGAACGGAATAGATTCTTTTCTTCATCTTCATGGTTATACCCCTCTGCGTGCTTTAGCACGCCTATTAAACAATATTTGAAAAACTTAGCTTTTCTTAGGTAGCGTCCAAAGAGGTGTGCTATGCACCCTCTTTGCTGCCTTAGAAAAGCTTCATTCCGTTTTCACCAGATCCATGGGATCGATCAGACACTCCAGCAGAACGGATCGATCCTCCCTCAAAAATTCCTCAATGACCTCATCGCAGCGCGTCATGTTATCAAGGCGCAGAAAAGGCATTTCATAGGCTGCCGCAAGCTTCTCCAGATCAGGGCTGCCGGACAGATCGACCACGGAATAATTATCCTTATAGGTGTAGTGCTGATACTCCCTCACCATGCCCAGGAAGTTATTTTTCAACACCACGATCTTCACCGGAATGTGGTGCTGCCGCATGGTGGCAAGCTCCATCATGGACATCTGGAAGGAGCCGTCCCCGCAGACCGCGACCACCTGCCGCTCCGGCGCCGCCACTTTCGCTCCCATGGCCGCCGGAATGGAATACCCCATGGTGCCCATGCCGCCGGAGGTCAGGAATTTCCCGCTCTTTACTTTTGCATAGCCGCAGGACCAGATCTGGTTCTGCCCCACATCCGCCACATAGACGGCGTCCTCATCCATTCTTTCGGAAAGCCTGGCGATAAAGGCCGCCGGATCCACGAAATCAGGACCGGGACTGCGTTTCGGCACCATACTGACACGATAGTCCTCCAGGGTTTTCAGCCACTCCCCGCAGCTACATTCAAATTCCTCTTTTGCAAAATCGTTGAAAATATGCCTGGCGTCTCCCACCAGAGGAATGGTGGGGCCTGCATTTTTGCCGATCTCCGCAGGGTCCACGTCAATGTGTACCAGGACCTTGTCCCTGGTGATCAGATCCGGCTGGCTCACCGCCCGATCCGCCACACGGGCTCCCACCATGATCAGCACATCCGACTCATTCATGGCACGGTTTGCGCAGGGCCTTCCGTTGTTGCCCACCATGCCGAAGTAAAGCGGATGGTCTGTGGGCATGACGCCGATCCCCATCATGGTGGAAACCACGGGAATGCCGTGTTTCTCCGCAAAGTCCTTCAGGTCACTCTCCGCCTGGCTCAAGAGGACGCCGCCGCCCGCACAGATAATGGGCCGCTTTGCCTTTTCCAGCTCCCTGATCACCTTTTTGATCTGTACCGCATGACCCTTGACCGTAGGCTTGTAGGTGCGCAGGGATACCTCCTCCGGATATTTGAATTTACTGATGACCGCGTTCTGGATGTCGATGGGGACGTCAATGAGCACCGGGCCCTTTCTGCCGGTATTGGCAATATAGAACGCCTCCTTGAAAATGCGTGGAATGTCATTTGCATTTTTCACCAGATAGCTGTATTTTACAAAGGATTCCACCGCCCCTGTGATGTCCGCCTCCTGAAATACGTCGCTGCCTAACAGCTCGCTGTTCACCTGTCCCGTGATACAGATCAGGGGAATGCTGTCCGCAAAGGCCGTGGCAATTCCCGTGATGACATTGGTCGCGCCGGGGCCTGATGTCACGGCACAGACCCCCGGTCTGTTTGTCATCCTTGCCACACCGCTGGCCGCATGAGCCGCATTCTGCTCCGTGCGGATCAACACCGTGCGGATATGGGATTCCAGTATACTGTTGTAAAAGGGACAGATGGCTACACCGGGATAACCGAACACGGTGGTAACTCCTTCCGCCTCAAGACATTTTATGATGGCATCTGCACCTATCATTTTTATTTCCTCCTGCTGCTAAATTATTTGTAACTATCTTATTCTTTCTACTTATTTTCGCCAGCTTTGTGCCGCTGCGCAGTCATGACTGGAAGTGTATAAATTACTCTGAACAGCCCGTGAGCCGTTTCGCCACTCTCACAGCCTCCGCCGCGTCCCTTGAATATCCGTCGGCGCCGATCTCATCCGCGTATTCCTGGGTAATGACGGCTCCGCCGATCATGATCTTTGCCTGCAGCTTCTGCTCCCTGGCATAGTCCGCCACCTCTTTCATCCGCTGCATGGTGGTGGTCATCAGGGCGGACAGGGCAATGATATCCGCATGGTGTTCCCTGGCCGCCCGAATGATCTCCTCCTTAGGTACATCCTTGCCTAAGTCTATGACCTGAAAACCATGGTTTTTCAGCATCAGGGCAACCAGGTTCTTTCCAATATCATGAATATCCCCTTCTACTGTGGCAATCACTACCACCGGCATATCCTTTGCACTGCTTTTCTTCAACAGCAGGGGTTCCAAAACCTCAATGGCATTTTTCATGGCCTCCGCACTGCCGATGAGCTGGGGCAGGAAATATTTCCCCCGGTCAAACAGCTCCCCCACCTCATTGATGGCAGGCAGCAGGACCTGATTCAGCAGGGCCGCGGGATCTTCGCCGATGTTTAAGGCTTCCTTTGTAATGGCGGCAATACCGCTTCGGTTTCCCTTTATGACGGCATGGCGGAGTCTCTGTCGGCATGGGCTGTCTGCTCCGCCGCCAGCCCCGCTGCTTCCGGTCCCCGTCATTCCGCCGGTGCTTTCCTCTGCGGCACTGTCGGCTGTATTGCTTCCGACTCCTGAACCGCCGCCGGGACTGCTTTCGGACCCGCCGCCAGCCCCGCTGCTTCCGGCGCCTCCCGGTGATACAGCCTGTCCTCCGGAGCTGCTCCCTTCCGGCTGGCCGGGCGGCAGCTTTGTAAGCTGCTGTGCCCTTCGCTCCCGTTTTTCCGCAGCCTCATTTACATATTCAATATATCGTATGTCCGCATCCTCTTTTGCAAGCAGCAGATCCGCCGCCAGCGCACAGCTGACCAACAGCTCCTGAGAGGGATTGGCGATGGCCATGGTCAGCCCCTCCCTGATGGCAAGGGTCAGAAATGCCGTGTTGACATAGCTTCTTTCCGGCATACCGAAGGAGATGTTGGAAAGTCCGCAGATGGTAGCCAGTCCCTTTCCCTTGCAGTAACGGATGGTCTCCAGGGTTTCCAGCGCCGCTCTTTTGTTGGCGCCTACCGTAGCCACCAGTCCGTCCACCACCACATCCTCCTTTTCCATCCCCAGTGAATACGCCCGCTCCAGAATGGTTTCAATGATATGTATCTTTTCCTCTATGCTTTCCGGCAGCCCCTTGTCCGACAGAGGCAGTAAAATAAACATTGCCCCATACTTTTTCACGATGGGAAGCAGCTTCTCAAACTTTTCCGTCTCCAGAGACACCGAGTTCACCAAAGCCCTCCCCGGATAATAGCGCAGCGCTGCCTCCAGCACCTCCACATGACTGGAATCCAGCGACAAGGGCAGGCTGGTGACACCTGATACCTCCTCGATGGTCCGAAGCATCATTTCCTTTTCATCGATGCCGCTCATACCCATGTTCACATCCAGGATACAGGCGCCGTCCTTCTCCTGTTCCTCGGCAAACTGCAGCACCCTGTCCATAGAGCCCTCCCGCAGCTGTGCCTGAAGAAGCTTTTTCCCCGTAGGGTTGATGCGCTCACCCACGATCATAAACTTTCCATCCAGGCCAAAAGCAACAGTCTGCCGCTCCGAGGTCAGAAACCGCATTCCCGGCTGTCGTCTCTGTACATCAAAGCTCAAGTCTCTGCCAAAGGCGTCCCGCAGCCTGCGGATAAACTCCGGCGTAGTCCCGCAGCATCCCCCCAGCACGGTCGCTCCGGCTGTGACCAGAAGCTTCATTTCCTCCTGAAAGGTATCTGCATCCATCTCATAGCAGGTTCGTCCCTGCTCGTCCAAAAATGGCAGCCCTGCGTTTGGTTTTGCTATGATGGGAATGTCCCTGGTGACGACAGCCATATCTGCCACGATCTGTCCCATGGCGGCGGGACCCGTGGAACAGTTTACGCCCACGGCGCATACGCCCAAACTTTCCAGCACCACCGCCGCCGTCCGTGCATCCGTCCCGTACAGGGTCCTGCCATCCGGCTCAAAGGTCATTGTCACCATAACGGGCAGCTCACAGACCTCCTTTGCCGCGATCACTGCCGCTCTCGCCTCCGCCAGGCTCATCATTGTCTCCACCACCAGCAGATCCGCCCCCGCCTCCGCCAGCGCCCGGATCTGCTCCCGGTAGACGGCGATCAGTTCCTCCGGCCTCATGGTGCCCATGGGCACCAGCTGTTCTCCTGTCATGGTCAGATCCCCTGCCACATAGACCCTGCGGTCTGAAGCCGTTTCCGCAGCCTCTCTGGAAATCGCCACCAGTTCCCTGTTCATCTCCTGCAGCCGGTCCGCAAGCCCGTATTCTGCCAGCTTGATCCTGTTGGCCGTAAACGTGGGCGCATATAGGATATCTGTTCCCGCAAGCACGTATTGTTTCTGTAATTCCAGCATCACATCCCTATGCTCCAGTATCCAGCGCTCCGGGCAGACGCCTGACGGCATTCCCGCCTTTACCAGATTTGACCCGGTGGCGCCATCCAGGTACAGATAAGCTTTTGAAAGTTTTAAAAATTCGCTTCGCGTCATAAGGTGCCTCCCAACCAGCCCCGTTTTCTTTTCGACTATCATATCATACACCGGAATGAACCGTAAAGGGGAGGATTTATTCTTTTTGTGAGGGATTTGTATTGCCTATTCAGACAAAATATGATAAATTTAATGATGTAACGTCTGCCAAAGGGCATGAATTGGAGGTTAACGTAAGTTGAAAAATAAGGTTCGTATGCTAATCGCCGCTGTCCTTGCCACAGTCCTGTTGACGGCTTGCGGCGAGGATCCGGAGCTGGTACAGTTCCGCCGGAGTATAGATGATTTTTGCAATAAGATTTCCGAAATAGACAGCGGTATGAACAATATAAATGCAGAGGCCGAAGGCGCCGTCACAGAATTCTTAGGTTATCTGGATGAATTGGATACTCTCTTCCGTTCCTTTGCAGAATTGGATTTCCCTGAAGAATTTGATTATCTGGAGGCCACTGCGGATGAGGCGAGCCAGTACATGACTACCGCCGTTGAAAGCTACCACGAAGCATACAGCAACGGCTCCTATAACGAATATACCGCCGAGTACGCCTATGGAAATTATTCCAGGGCATACAAAAGGATCCAGATCATCATCAGCTTTCTCCACGGGGAGACTCCTGATGACGTGAATATCATCACAGATGAGGAATCCTGAAATCCAAAGTCAAAGTGCCGCTTCATGCGGCATTTTTTCTTATTGAATAGGAAATTCCTATGGAACGTCCGCTTTTTTACCTTATAGGAAACTGCGCCAACATCAGGACGTGGAACTTAAGTCTGAGAACATTCTTGACTATAAAGTTTACTGCAAAGATCCCAACACCCACCCACAGATACCAGTAATGAAATTTCCAGCCTCTGATCCTCTTTACCCCGATCCTTTGAAGCCCCTGGGTCAGCATAAAGCCGATATAGATGAACGCAAAATACGGAATAAAGGGATGATACCAGACTGCCCGCAAAAGCTGTCCCCGCAGCAGCGCCACCAGCGCTCTCGTCCCGCCGCAGCCCGGACAGTAGATCCCCAGGATCGTACTGAAAAAGCAGGGAACTGCCGGAAAAAATTTTTGAAAAACACATTGATACAGCACTGCCAGGGCTGTTACCGCTGCCAGTGCTGCCAATCCTATCCTGAAAAGCTCATCTTCCAGATTTCTTTCAGTCACAGATGATCCGCTCATCTTACTCATATATCTTCACACATCCAGTCATGCCTGCACAAACCAGTCAATAATACATGGAATATCCCATGTCACGTATCATATCGGCAAGAGGACCGGACCCAAACATACCCATTAATATAAGCGCATAATAAACGGTTGCCAGGATTCCCAGGAAAATAGAGACAATGGAACAGACAAGTCCGGCAATTCCAATACCCGATCCCCTGTTCTGTTTGTTCCCCATCATTGCCAAAACCAGACCCACAATACCGCACAGAAGCCCTACTACTCCGTAACAGCAGCATCCCGGAATACCAAGGATACCCAATACAAGGCTGGCGATCTGCAGCCCATTAGCCTTATTGGGGCCGTCGTTCTGAGGCGGCTGATACTGCTGGGTATTGGCAGTATAGTCCTGATAATAATTTCCGGACTGCGAACCGGTGTCGTTGCCCCCCCCGTTTTGCTGGTTTCCATAATTTTGTTCGTCCATTTTTTTCTCCTTTTCTCATAAAACTTTATATGACTCAGGATCCGTCTGGAAATAACCTTGCCAAAAATATTTTTTTGACAACTCCTTACATACCGAAAAGCTTCAGTACCGAGGAATCGTCCTGCATCCTTTTACGCATCATCCCCATACGGTAATCCTGAAGAAGCTTATTTTTCTGTTTCTCCGATACGGCCTTAGGGATATCCAGATCCTCTATGCGGCTCCTAGACGCCGTCAGGTTCTCCGAGGTCCCTCTGTTGCTGTTGTAAGCGTGTTCCAGGGAGTTCGTAACGGCTCCTGTCCTGCTCCTGGCAGCGCTGACCTTTTCAATGGCCGCGTCAATAGCAGAAAGATCAAAGCTCCCTGTGACGTCAAAGCCGTTGAGTCCCAGGGACTTTAAGGTCACATTTTCCATTCCAAGCTTTAACCCGGTGCCGTCCGCATTTGCGGCAATGTGCATATCCGCCTTGCTGCCGTCCAACAGCGACATCTCATTGAACCTGGTCCCCACCGCCGTGCGCTGGACGTCTGCAAGCAGCTGATTTACCTCGCTCTGGATCATCTTTCTGTCGGAATCGCTGTAAAGACCGTTGGACGCCTGAATGCTAAGCTCCCTGATCCTCTGCAGGGAATCTGTCATGGTCCCCATGGCTCCGTCCGCCACATTTGCAACGCTGATACCGTCGCGGATATTGGACGCACCCACGTCCAGACCCTTGTTTTCCTTTAAGATCTTCTGTGCAATGGCAAGACCCGCCGCGTCATCCGACGCTTTATTGATCCGCTTACCGCTGGCAAGCTTCCCATAGATGGAATTTGTATTGTTATTGGAACGGGCAGCGCTGTAAACAGAATGGGTATTGCTGACCGGCGCTATTTTCATAATGATCTGCTCCTTTCCTTAGTGATAAACTGTTTTCCGTACACAGTCCATTTATGATTACAGTATAATACAACCGACGGGGAATTTCAAGAATTTTCCTGCATTTCTATCGGTATCTCTATCAGCTTACTCCACCTTGATCATAAACCCTTCATAAATTCCAACCGGAACTTCTTCCCCATATGCGTACTCTTCTGCAGTTTCCTTTTCAAAGCAATATACAGTGACACGTTCTTTCTCAGGATCTACGATCCAATACTCCCTGACTCCCGCTGTGCCGTACTTTAACATCTTTTTAACATAATCCCGCGGTCTGCTGCTCTGAGACACTATTTCGATGACCCAATCAGGTGCGCCATGGCATCCCTTCTCATCCAGCTTAGACGAATCGCAGATATCAGAAATATTACCTTTCCTTCTTAAACTCTCTCTATTACACAGCTATGTTCTTTTTTCTTTGTGCTGTAGCTGATTCCAACGAGCACGGTTTCACCGTCATAATCCTTCAATACTGCGGGATAATTTTTCTCCCTAATCTGTCGGAGCGCCCCTTCGGATGACTTATCCCATTTCAACTCGACAATCAACGCCGGAAGCGTAGATTGCGGCTTCGGCAGGTACACTATATCTGCAATTCCTTTCCCTGAGGGCAGCTCTTCAACCTTCATATACTGGTCTATTGCCGCAATATACGCAAATTTGATCACATACCGCAGCGCCTGCTCATCATTGTAGAAGGTTGGCGCATACTGTGTGTCACGTATCTCCTCAATCGTCTTTGATACAGCTTCCGCATTGCCTGCCATCGTATCCTCCAAAAGCTTACGTGAACGATCCAGCAGCTCCATCCATTTCCGATTTACATTCCTGCCCTTCAGAATTCTTCTGAATTCTGCCTTCACCTCTTCATTGGGAATATGCACCGTTTTGTCTTTCTTATGCCATGCAAGATACCCCAGATGGATCAATAGCGTCAGTACATCATCCCTGCTTCCAAAAGACTCAAGATCATTCTCAAAGCTCTCTGTATCGACCTCGACATCTTCCCCTGCTATCAGCCGCGCGATCACCTCCTGCAGCCCTTCAAAATCCATGTTGATATAGTTCATCAACGATTCCGCCGCGGAAGTCTTCTGCCAGTATGAGCCAAATTCCTTCTTCCTCATTGCCATCATCACCGAATAGGGGTTGTAGATTGGACCTGCGTCCGGAAAATCATACCCGTCATACCATCGCTTAGCCTCTTCAAAACACATTCCATAATTTTCACACAGCTTCTTTACCTCTTCCTCTGTGAATCCTGTATACTCGGCAAACCCGTCCGGTTCAAGAACGGGATATTCCAGGAAATCCGAAATAGCAGACTGAGAGCCGTCTTTCTTAATGGGAAGAATGCCCGTCATATAAGCCGCCGCCACAACATTAGGGGTGAAGTTGCTGTTTTTGAACCATCCCCTCAGGAAGCTTAAGTACTTCTTCTGCACTGCCGCGTCCCCCTTTGCCTCACGGATAAGCGCGTCCCACTCGTCAATGATGAATATGAACTCTCTTCCTGTTTTTTCCACGCAGGCAGTCATGATATCCTTAAGGCTTTCCCCACCCAGCTTTGGGTAACTCTCTGTTATTTCCTTATACACCGCATCCACAATCAGATTTGGCACATTTAACAGCGGTACGCCTCTTTCCGACGCATCGGAAATAAAACCGGTAATATCAAGACTGATTACATGATATCGGTTCAAATGCTTCAGATACCCTTCTGTCCACGCAATCTCCTTGTCATCAAAGAGCGCATGGGAATCACAGGAACAGTCATAATATGCGCACAGCATTTTTGCCGCAAAGGATTTGCCAAAACGCCTGGGTCTGCTGATGCAGACTAATTTTTCCATTGTTCCCACAGTATTGTTCATCAATGCGATCAAACCGGTCTTATCCACATATCCAGACTGTAAGATTTCCCGGAAGCCTTTATTTCCGGGATCAAAATAGACTCCCAATTTCGCTGCCCTCCATGAATGAGCCCTACAAAGACTCTTTGTTAAAGTTTATGCCCAGGATGACAAAAAGTCAATGTCAATATGTTTTGAGCAGCCTTGAAAGGAAAATTCCGTTATAGCCTGCTCCGGATGCCTCATATCTTTCG
>JAMPHT010000059.1 GCA_023663285.1 Bacillota bacterium | reverse complement strand
TTTTTTCATAAAATATACTATCACTTATCAATACTTTCGTCAACATTTTTTTCACGCACTGAAGCCTCACCGTCACTTACCGCAATTTCACAAAAATCGCCATAAATTATCCGATACCTCTCGCAAATTTTTGCCAGTATGATAAAATATACTTTGGTGTTACTAAACGGGTAGCGGTTCGCCTTTTGCCAAAATGAGTACATTCATTGTAGTGACAGTTATCAGCATCATCGTCACAGTGATCAGTATCCGGCAGACCGGAAAAAATGAAAAGCATCAAAAAAGCAACCGCGCTCACCACAGTTAGGTTGCTTTTTTGATTTACACTTAACGAGGCGAACCGTTGCTTTACGGTAACACCTTTTCTCATAAAATATACTATCACTTATCAATACTTTCTTCAACATTTTTTTCACTCACTGAATTCCGATTATACATCCCCAATCCAATGGCAAAAATCACGATACTGATAACCTGGGATGTAGAGAACCTGTAAAAACTGCCGCGTATAAAATCTCCGCGCAAATATTCCAGCAAAAATCTCATGACAGAATATAAAATCATATAGGTCCCAATCGCAGAAATCCCTTTTGTCTTTTTACATTTATACAACAATAGTCCCCCGATTGCAAACTCACCGAATGCCTCCAGCAGTTGAACCGGCAAAAGACCTACGCCATTCGGAGCATATAAGGAATCCGAATACGTCACCGAAAACCACCCGTCGTACGGAATCCCATGACAGCATCCCACCAGATAACAACCTATCCGACCAAAGCCATGAGCAATCGGGAAACAGCCTGTACAATATTGAATATAGTTTGAAACAGAAATGCCAAGCTTTTTTTGACATAAATACAGTGCCGGAAATATTCCGATAAAACCTCCGTAGAAAACGAAGCCTCCGCTCATAAGCGTACTGACGTAAGAAAAATCGCTTAATCTTTCCAATTCGATCGCAGGTAAGGAAACAATCAAATAAAGGATTTTTGCACCCGACATACAAAATAGTCCGAAGGTAGCGCAGATAATCAGAAAATCATTCCAGTCCAAATGAAATCTTCTGACCTGAACATATGCAATAAGCGCCGCGATAACAATTCCTATGACGATCATAAGACCGTAATAAGCAATAAAATGACCAAAAAAAAGAAAACCTGATTTTCCCATATAAAATAAATCCTCTTAAAAAGGGGCAGCAATAATGTCTGCTGCCCCACTCAAAGCGCCGGTTTAAAGAGCTCCCAGCAATCCGCCTGCTCCGCCTACACACGCCACACACGCGATATAAAGCAGCAGGCTCAATATTGTACCGATGATAGAACACACCAGGCCGCCCGTCGCCACGCCTGTCTTACCTTCCGGCGCGCTTTTCTTACCAAGCGCTCCGAGAATTATTCCGACAATTCCCAAAATCGCGCCTATCCATCCAAACGCGCTGAGAAAAATGCCAATAATAATAGAAACGATACCTAATACTAATGATGCAACTCCCATTTAGTCTCCTCCTTCCCCCGTTTCTTATGTATTGCCTTGAATCGTACATCGATGAACAACGTTATTCTACCCCCCCCAATCCGTTTGTCAAGCTTTTTTATTTTTTGTGGATTTTATCTGAAAATTGCCGAAACAGCAGCAAAGCAAGCTGGCAGGAGAGACCCCTTCAGAGAACACGCCGCGCAAGACGCTCAGATGAGCCTTAGGGCTTGGTCTCAATCTTCGCTGCGCTCTAAGTGTTCTTCGAAGGGGTCTCTCCTGCCAGCCTGCTCGTTATCGTTACACCGTTCCCCGGCTCACATTAATCCCTCTCAATCCGCAGCACCGTCACGGAATATTGGGGAACCGTGTAGTTAAATTGTTCGGTAATACCCAACAATTCGGAGATTTTCAGAGTCACTGCTTCCTCCTGCCCCAGAATATTGTCATTGTCCAGGCTGTCACCCGCCACCAGCTCCACTGCCGCCCTGCCGGAAAGGTTTCCCCCGTCCTCTATGTCTATGGCGAAGGTCTTAGGCTGCCCGGTCACATTCACCAGCTTCACAATGATGTCCCCCGTATCGTCCGTGCTTACCACCTGATAGCTTTCATACCGCTTATTTTCGCTGATATCGTAATCAATATACAACTCGTCGTCAATATAGCACTTCACATTGCCCTCCGTCACTACCAGCTTCAGCTCATATTCCTGCCCGATCTTGATCGCGCAGTCCTTCACCGTACCGGAGATCCTGTCTGACTTGGTCCCGTCGCTGACCTGCTGAAGGCAGGACACCGTATTGCTCCAGCCGCCGATGTTCCAGAAATAGTTGTCGTCAATGCCCCGCACCCCAAAGGGGATCAGAAATCCCTCCGAGCCGCCGTTCTTTCTTGCCGTGACTGTCATGGTATAATTTTTCCAGTCCGCGCTTCCAAAATAAGCCACGGTGCCGATGTTGAAATAGCGTCCCGTATCGGTTGCGGCGTTGCTCTGGATCAGCTTTCCGTCCTCCATCTTCCATCTTCCGTCCGAAGCATTGATCCAGTTGTCCGCAAAGTCATCCCGGCTGAAATCATCCTCCCCCAGGATCTCTCCTGTCTCATTGTCAACGATCTTCAGATCAGAAAAGACCGCAGTGGTATTCCAGGTGCCAAGCCCCACCGCGCCCTTAAGCCCCTCCGTCTCCTCCTCCGCGCCCTTAAGCTCCGAAGTAAGCAGGACGGTCCCCGCATTCCGGGCAAAGATCTGCTGTACATAATAGTTGACGGAGGAAGTCACCGTATGATTGTCAAACCAGATCAGATCCGGCGCCCAGTGGGTGGCCGTGATATTGCCAAACAGCGGCGCATAAGCCGCCATTGCCACAATATCTCCGTTCCGCTCCAGCCCCGTCATATACGCCGCCTCCGCCAGCGCCGCCCGCAGGGTGTTGGACTGGGCCGCATACTCCCCTAAGAATACGTTGATACCGCCGCCAAAGCGGGTCTTAGTCATGGTCTCCACATCCCTGCTGTAATTTGCCTCGTCATAATAATCCGTATGCTCCAGAAACCAGTTGGGCGCATTGTAATAGTGATGGTCTATGGCGCCTGCAAACTCCTCCACCGCCGCGTCGGGATGGTCTGTAAGCCAGTCCTGCGCCTCCTCGTATGCCGCCATATAGTCCGCGCCGCTGTCGCCGTCGTCCACACCCGCGGTAAACATCAGTTCAATATCTCCGTACAGCGCCGGGTCCTCCTGCCTGGCCTGTGCAAACGCCTCCACAAAAGCCTCGTAATGAGCAAAGAAGTCCGCGCCCCACTGTTCGTTACCGATTCCTACATATTTTAAAGCAAAAGGCTCCTCATGTCCCATGGCGGC
Source organism: Bacillota bacterium (assembly GCA_023663285.1). GTDB lineage: Bacteria > Bacillota > Clostridia > Lachnospirales > Lachnospiraceae > Acetatifactor. The sequence continues at coordinate 13,607 of JAMPHT010000059.1, read as the reverse complement.
GCGAACCGCCCCCCATTTGGTATCCGTTCCGCCCCGGCAGAACTCCACCAGATCCAGGGCGTCCTGAATATATTTCTGAAATTCCAGCGTTCCCACCGCTTCTCCACGGCCGTTGCTCTGGCCCATACAGCACAGCCCGCAGTTGACTACCGGCACCCCCACAGCGCCCAGATCCTCCGCCAGCAGAAACAGCTCATAAAAGCCCATTCCATAGGACATATAAGAGGGATATCTGTCTGATGAGGTGTTCTCATTGGTCCAGATGTTCTGTCCCTGCTTCCTGGCCGCCACATCCCCATAGGTCCCGTTGAAATACAGGGGCTCCCCGTTTTCATCCACACCGATGGAGTCCTTCCAGTCATAGGCCAGCTTAAGGCTTACGCCCTCCACCACGCAGCCTCCGGGAAACCGCAGGAATCTGGGCTGCAGCGCCTCCAGCTTCTCCGCCAGCTCCGCCCGCAGTCCGTTCTTTCTGCCCTTGTAGGTATCCTCCGGAAACAGGGAGACCATATCCACCGCCACGCTTCCGGCGTCGATGGTAAGCTCCAGCTCCACCTTCTCATGGGCAGACCGGGAGGGCTGCAGGAATACCTCATAATACTGCCATTCCCCGGTAAGCTGCGGGATAACAGCCTCTCCTATGCTGCTGCCGTCCAGGGTAATCGCCAGATACAGCTGTCCCTCATAACCGTCCAGTCCCTTCGCCCAGACGCTGCACCGGTAGCGCTTGCCCTCCTCCACCGCCATGCCCTCCAGAAAGCCTTTGTTTGCAATGCCTGCGGGAGCGTCCTTGGCAGAGTTTGTCAGTACCATATAGTTTGTATTGTTGCAGTTCAAGCCGCCCTCCGCATCTTCTGTCACCACATTGCTTTCAATGTCTCCCACGTCCCGCCAGGCGTGTTTCTCATTGCCCTGGGCCAGATTGGTGAACTCAAAGGAACGGTTCTGGACCATCTCCGCATACAGCCCGCCGTCCGCCGCGAAATTGATATCCTCAAAAAAGATGCCGTACAGCATATCGCTGATCTCGTGAAGCTCTTCCCCGCCGTTGATCTTCAAGGCATAATGGGCCTGTTCCTCATCATAGGCCGCCAACTGCCCCGGCTCGCCGTAGATCACAGGCGCCTCCGAAGCATCGCCCGCTGGGGAGCCGTCAGCGCCCGCTGCAGCCTGCGCCCCCGTATCCGTGCTGCCGCTCCCGTCCGTACCACCGGCTCCAGCATTATCTGCGCCCTCTGAAATGCCTGCGACATCCGCACCCACACTCCCTGCTCCTGTCTCCCCGCAGCCTGTCATGACAAGAGCCGCCGCACAGAGTAGAGCTGTTACCTTTGCATATACATAACGTTTTCTCATAGACCCGTTCCCTCCTGCTTTCCTGATCCCCACTTTTTTTCTTTGATTTTATCACAGTCCCCCTTGCGGATTCAAGCCGCAGGCGGATGATTGCTCCCCACCGGCAGCGGCAATTCAGCCTTGCAGCAGGTTCCGCAAACTTTTAATTGTTCCTCCTATCCCTTTTGTGCTATAATCACCTTGACATATATGCAGGAGGCTGAAAAATGCTGATTCAGGAAATTCGCACCATTGACGAGCTGCTTCAATTCATGAACGGCCTGTATGATAAACACGGAAGCAGGCTCTGGTATCGGGGGGAGGAGAACGCGGAAAGCACGCTGATTCCCTCCATTCAGCGGAGCAAGCGCCGTCTGGATGTGGAACGATATATCACCAACGATTTTTATATCCGGGCAAGACAGATCACGGAGGATCCGCCGGCCAAACACAATTATGCCGCCTGGGTCTCCCTGATGCAGCACTACGGTCTGCCCACACGGATGCTGGACTGGAGCGAATCTCCCCTCATCGCCGCTTTTTTCGCCACGGAGACCTATCGGACCACCTCCGGCCTGGATGCGGTGGTGTGGGTACTGGCCCCTGACCTTTTGAACGAAATGGAGGGCTTCGGCCGCTGCATCTATCCCATCGACGCGGATACTACCCAGGAAATGCTGCTGCCCGCCTTCAAGCATAACCACCACAACCTGGAGCTGGTGGACAGGATCCTGGCCTGCAGCTCCACGGAGAACAACCTGCGGATGTATTCCCAGCACGCCAACTTTACCGTTCACAATTCCCTGCAGCATCTGGAGGATATCTGTAATGACGATATGCTGTACAAGATCATCATTCCCTGCGGCAGGAAGGAATACTTTATAGAAAGCCTGCGAGCCTTCGGCATCACGGAGAGCTTCGTGTACCCCGACCTGGAGCACATTTCAAACGATCTGCGGGACAGATACAAAATATGACCGCCATATGAGGAGGACATCATGAAAATCGTATTAGACCATCTGACAAAAAAATTCCCCGGCCGGGGCAGGAAAAACCGCAGCGAAGTCACCGCCGTGGGAGATTTCTGCTTTGAGATCCCAGACGGGAAGCTGGTGGGGCTTCTGGGACCCTCCGGCTGCGGCAAGAGCACTACCCTGAACCTGATCTGCGGCCTGTTAAAGCCTACTGAGGGGAAAATCTTTTTCGGAGAGGACGACGTGACGAATCTTCCTCCCGAAAACAGGGGAGTGGGGCTGGTATTTCAGAATTATGCCCTCTATCCCCATCTGACGGTCCAGAAAAACATCCAGTTCCCCCTTGAAAATCTAAAGGGCCCGGATAAGCTCACCAGGGAAGAAATGCAGGAGAAGGTCTATGCGGCGGCAAAGCTGGTACAGATCGAGGGACTTATGGACCGCAAGCCCAGCGAGCTTTCCGGTGGCCAGCAGCAGCGGGTGGCCATTGCAAGAGCGCTGGTGAAAATGCCAAAGGTGCTTCTGCTGGACGAACCCCTGTCCAATCTGGACGCCAGGCTGCGCCTGCAGACCAGAGAAGAGATCCGGCGCATCCAGAAGGAGACAAAGATCACCACTATCTTTGTCACTCACGACCAGGACGAGGCCATGAGCATATCGGATCTGATCGTGGTCATGAAGGACGGCTATGTACAGCAGATTGGAAAGCCTCAGGAGGTCTACGACGATCCGGTAAATCTCTTCGTGGCAAAATTCCTGGGCACGCCCCCCATCAATGTCTTTGACGGTATTGTGAAAGACGGCCGGCTTTTTATCGGCGATGACCCGGTGTTATCGGTTCCCGGCGTCCCCGATCAGGACGTCCATGTGGGCGTCCGCCCCGAAGGCTTCATCCTCCGGGAGGACGGACCCTTGCGCTGCGATCTGGGCCGTCTGGAGGTCATGGGCAGAGACGTCAGCGTGGTCTCCACCCATCCCTGCTGCCAGAATGACGCCATACGCTCCATCATATCCTCCGAAAACAGCGTTGACACAACGATCCACACGGTCCGTTTTGCACTGAAGCCAAAGAAGGTGTTTCTCTTCCACAGGACGACGGAGGAGCGTATTCCCTTTGAGACGGAGCAGCCGCTTTCAGCTGTAGATTTGTAACGCTGTGCGTCCCAGGCTTCCCATTGATCAAATAGCCGCTTGTGCGGCGGAATGAGAGGAAACATGGAAAAACAAAATTTAAAGGGATGGCTGTACCTGATTCCCGCATTTCTTTTCTTAGGCGTATTCATGATATATCCTCTGGTAGACGTGTTTGTCTATTCTTTTGAGGAGGGCTACAATTCCGCCTCCCAGACCTATCTTGGTGTCGGCGGCTACAATTATTCCTATGTCCTGCACGATCCGTATTTTTTGCAGGCGGTAAAGAATACCTTTCTGCTGGTGATCGTCACAGTGCCCGTGTCCACTGTTCTGGCGCTGCTGATCTCCGTGGGCTTAAGCTCCATCAAGCCCCTGCGGGATCTGTTTCAGACCGTTTACTTCCTGCCCTATGTGACAAACACTCTGGCCGTGGGGCTGGTGTTCATGATCCTGTTTAAAAAGACAGCTTACTCCGACGGCATGGTAAATCTTCTGATTCATCTGTTCGGCGGAGATTCCGTGGACTTTATCGACGGTCCTTACTGGGCAAAGATGTTTGTGCTGTGCTTTTACACCGTCTGGGTGGTAATGCCCTTTAAGATCCTGATCCTCACCAGCGCTCTGGCCAGCGTAGATCAGGTGTACTACAACGCGGCGAAGGTGGACGGCACCAGCAGCTTCCGGATCTTCCGAAGGATCACGATCCCCATGATCTCGCCCATGATCTTTTACCTGATCATCACCGGCTTTATCGGCGCCTTCAAGGCATACAGCGACGCGGTTGCGCTGTTTGGCACTAATTTAAACGCCGCCGGAATGAATACCATCGTAGGCTATGTGTACGATATGCTGTACGGCGACAGCGGCGGCTATCCCTCCTTTGCGTCCTCGGCGGCTATCATCCTGTTTGCTATCGTCCTCACCATCACCTGCATCAATCTGCTGGTGAGCAGGAAGCACGTGCATTACACTTAAGGAGGCAAGAGAGGTATAACAATGAACACTCAAACAGATTATGAAAAAATAGAAAAGCAGGCAAAGACCCGAAGGACGGCGGCGAATGTGATACGGTATTTCTTTCTTATCCTGTGGGCTGTCGTCGTGCTGTTTCCCTTTTACTGGATGGTGCTGACCTCCGTAAAAAGCTACGGCACCTACAACTCCGAGCGGATCCCGGCATTCTTTACCCTGTCGCCCACCCTGCAGAATTACGCGGACGCCTTTACCGCGGTCCCTCTGGGGAAATATTTGTTGAATACCCTTATCTTCACCGTGATAACCACCGCCGTCATGCTGGCGGTCATCATCCTGGCGGCTTTTGCCTTCGCCCGGCTGAATTTCAGGGGCAGGGATCTTGTATTTACCCTCTTTCTGTCCCTGATGATGATTCCCAACGAGCTGGTAGTCATCACCAATTTTACCACCATCACCAACCTGGGACTGCGGAACACCTTCACGGGGCTGATCCTGCCTTCTGTCACCTCCGTGTTCTACATTTATCTTCTGCGGGAGAATTTTGCCCAGGTGCCCGATTCCCTTTACTACGCGGCAAAGGTGGACGGCACCTCGGATCTGCGTTACCTGCGGAAGGTCATGATCCCCATCTGCAGGCCCACCCTTATCACCATCGTGATATTAAAGGTCATCGAGTGCTGGAACTCCTATGTGTGGCCCCGGCTGATCACGGATGACCCCGACTACTTTCTGGTGTCCAACGGCATCCAGGAGATCCGGGAAAACGGCTTCGGCCGGGAGAACATTCCCGCCATGATGGCAGCGGTGGTGGTCATTTCCCTGCCCCTGATCGTCCTGTTCCTGATCTTCCGCAAAAAGATCATGGCGGGCGTGGCAAGAGGAGGTACAAAGGCATGAAAAAACATAAAACATTTCTGCTGCTTGCTGTCCTCTCCCTGTTTTTCCTCACGGGCTGCCACGGCTCCAGAGGAATGGAGGCTTTTTCCATCCCGGCGGAATTTGACACCTCCAGGAATTATGAGCTCACCTTCTGGGCAAAGAACGATACCAACAAGACCCAGACGGACATCTATAAAAGCGCCATTGAAAATTTTCAGAAGCTGTATCCCAACATTACCGTAAACATCCGTCTGTACACGGATTACAGCAGGATCTATAATGACGTCATCACCAATATCGCCACCGGCACCACCCCCAATGTGTGCATCACCTACCCGGATCACATTGCCACTTATCTGACGGGCGTAAACGTGGTGGTGCCTCTGGACGATCTGTTTACAAATGAGACCTACGGCCTGGGCGGCAGCGGGGTCCCGTTTGACGCTCCCCGGCAGGAGGAGATCCTTCCCCAGTTTCTGGAGGAATGTGCTTTCGGCGGCCACTATTACGCCGTACCCTTCATGCGCTCCAGCGAGGCGTGCTATGTAAATAAGACCTATGTGGAGGCTTTGGGATTCCAACTGCCGGAGGTCCTTACCTGGGACTTTGTCTGGGAGGTGGCGGACGCGGCCACGGCAAAGGATGCGACGGGCAATTATCTGGTCAACGGCCAGAGCGTCATGATCCCCTTCATCTACAAATCCACGGACAATATGATGATCCAGATGCTGGAGCAGCTGGATGCAGGATACTCCACGGAGGAGGGCGATATCCTGATCTTCAACGACACCACCAGGGAATTGCTGTACACCGTTGCGGAGCACACAAAGACCGGCGCCTTCTCCACCTTTAAAATATCCAGCTACCCCGCCAATTTTCTGAACGCAGGACAGTGCATCTTCGCCATAGATTCCACTGCGGGAGCCACCTGGATGGGCTCTCATGCGCCTCTGCTGGACATCAGCGAGGAACAGCTGGTGGAATTTGAAACGGCGGTCATGCAGCTTCCCCAGTTTGATACGGACGATCCCAGGATGATCTCCCAGGGACCCTCGGTATGTATTTTCAACAAATCGGACCCCCAGGAGGTCCTGGCCTCCTGGCTGTTTACGCAATACCTGCTGACAAACGAGGTACAGATCGCCTATTCCGAGACAGAAGGCTATGTCCCCGTCACCTCCAAGGCCCAGGCTTCCCCGGAATATCTGGATTATCTGTCCAGGGCAGGGGAGGACAACAACCTTCATTATGACCTGAAGATCCAAGCCGCAAGGCTGCTTCTGGACCATCTGGACAACACCTTTGTGACCCCCGTGTTCAACGGCTCCGCCTCCTTAAGGAGCGCAGCCGGACAACTCATAGAGGAAGTGACAAAATCCATCCGCCGCTCGGAGACGGTAGATGAAGCCTATATGGAAGCTCTCTTTGCCGAGATGACCTCCCTGTACCGCCTGGATCAGAAAAATATCTCATCCGCAGACCGGACGGACCTTGGCTCCCTTCCCGGAACAGCAGTGATACTGCTTTCTGTTTTGGGGGTTGCCTGGCTTCTGATTATTGCTTATGTATGCCGGGAGGCACTAAAAACACGGAAAACCCGTCATAATGCCCATTGATTTTCCTGAATTTTATTGTATAATAGCCTTGATTCCAAAAACATGACCGTTCAAATCCGGATCTACGGATCATATGAATGGCCGCAACCCATCACTTTCAAAAAAGAGGAGGAAATATGAAAAAGTCACTTGTTTTGATTCTGGCACTTACACTTGTGCTTGCCTTCACTGCCTGCGGCGGCGATTCCGACGCAAAATCCGAAGGCGTTATGACCCATGCTGAGTACACCGCAGCCGCTCTGGAGAGCGAGGTCGTCATTGAGGCTTATGTTCAGGCACATCAGTCATGGTGGGACAACAAGCTTACCGTTTATGCCCAGGATAAGGACGGCGCTTATTTTATATACAATATGAGCTGTTCTGAGGAGGACAGCAAGAAGCTGACCCCCGGCACGAAGATCAAGGTCACCGGCTATAAGACCGAGTGGGCCGGAGAGGTAGAAATCGCTGAAGGCGCCACCTTTGAGATCCTGTCCGGCAGCTATGTGGCAAAGGCTACGGACGTTACTTCCCTGCTTGGCAGCGACGATCTGGCAAAGCATCAGAACGAGCTCGTGTCCTTCAAGGGCATGACCGTTGAGACCTACGAGAAGGACGGCGTATCCTATGACTGTGCTTTCGTATACAATGACGACAACTCCGGTTCCCATGATTCCAACAGCGATCTGTACTTCAACGTGTCTGTGAACGGCCAGACCTACACTTTCTGCGTTGAGTCCTATCTGTGCGATAACACCACCGATGTTTACGCTGCTGTGGAAAACCTGAAGGTTGGCGACGTAGTTGACCTGGAGGGCTTCCTCTACTGGTACAACGGAGCAAACCCTCACATCACTTCCGTAACTGTGAAGTAAGTACATATCGGGCGGCGAAAAAAGACTGACACTCATGTCAGTCTTTTTTGTCGTCCTTCTATTGTCCTTTTCCCGACTTTTCCGGCGTCCCTTATTCCCCTATCAGCTCCTCATACAGATCCAACCCGAAGCTGGTCAGCTCCGGTTCCCCCGGTATCATCTTAAAGGTGCGGGTGCCGTCCTCTCTGCGCTGGGCGGTGAGAAAAGCCGTCTCCGGCAGCTGCCGCTGATACAGCTTTCCCGCAAAGGCCAGCAGATGGGTGACCGTCAGGACCTTCACTCCCGCCTCCACCATGGCGCGGATCACATCGTCTGCAATGGCGGAGCCTTCCTCCTCCGTGGTGGTGGCAAAGGACTCGTTTAGCAGCACCATGGAGCCTTCCCCCAGGCGCCGAATGATCCCGTCGATGCGCCCCAGCTCTTCGTCCAGCCTGCCGCTGTTCATGCCGCTGTCCTCCCGCCTGGTAAAATGGGTAAAAAAGCGGGAAAAAATACCGCTTACAAACTCTCCTGCACAGACCGGCATACCACACTGCAGCATGACCTGGGCAATGCCTATACTGCGCAGAAAGGTGGATTTCCCGCCCTGATTTGCACCGGTGACCACCAGCAGCTGCTTCCCGTCCGCGTCGCAATCGTTGCCAACCGGTATCTGTCCCCGGTAAACCGCCATGCAAAATTCCATCAGCCCCTGAAAATGCAGCTGCTCCCGGCTTCCCACCTCCGGGAAGCACAGCGGGATATGGGAATGCTCACAGCGGGTAAACAGGTTGCTGCAAGCCTGATAAAAAGCGGTCTGGACATAAAGCTCCTCAAAAAATCCCTTCAGCTCGTTCATCATGGGCCGAAAGCTGTCCATAATGTAAGCCGTGATCTGCTCATTCAGCCGCTTCAGATCCTCCAGCAGCTCCACATCCTTCAAGATCAGCGTAGGCTCCCGTGAAAATGCCGTCGTCATTTTCTCCCGAAGCGTTGCCTCGCTTTTTCTTCTCCGCAGCTTCCGCTCAAGAGTTGACACCTCCTCCAGGCTTATCTCTCCCAGCTTCATGCCATCCGCCACACTGCAGTCTAAAACCATGCGGGATATATTCTCCTTCTTTTGTCCGCTGCCTGACAGTGAATATTCCTCCTGCCCATCACAGTAAAAAATCAGATCCGAGAGGATCCCCCTGACCTTCTCCTCCTGTTCGTCCCCGAAATCAGCCTCCAGCCTGCGGCAAAAGTCCGTAAGACCACGGGACGCCAAATATCCGGCGGGCTTCTCGTCGGCTCCCGCCCTGCGGCCCGCCGCCACGCCTGGACCCGCTGCTCCCTTCGCTTCGGCCATATCGTAGCGGCGGCACAGCGCCTTGATTCGGGAGAGGGTGTTTACAAACAAATGCAGGATCTCGATCCTGGACAGCAGATCGGCGCTCTTGTCCCTGGAACCCGGTTTGTCCAGCTGATGCTTTCCCAACGCCTCCCAGCGAAAGGTCATGTCTCTGGAAATCTCATACAGAGACCCGATAAACTCTTTATTCCTGATACAGTCCTTGAGGATCTCCTGGCGGTAATAGATCTCCTCCGCCGTACCAAGAGGTATCATCATAACCTTTTTCAGCATTTCACCCAGAAATCGGTCCGCCTCATCAGCGCGCTGCACCGTACCCTTTTTCGGTTCCTGGCTTCTGGAGGATACCTGAAACAGGATCGACAGTCCCAGATCCTTTATAATGCTCTCGGCATCATAATAAGCGCCTGTGTCGCTCCACTCCCGGTCAGGATATAAAAGCATCACCTTCATTGCCGCTCCTCCCTTTCCCCTGCCAGCCGTTTATGAAGCTTCTGATAGGTCAGACCGTATTTTTTAACAATATCCTCCGCGTACCCCACATCCTCCAGCTTCTGACGACTGATCTTGTAGGTTCGTTTCCGCTCCCGGCTTCCGTCCAGCATGGCCGTCAGCGCCGCCACGCCCTCCATGGAATCCCCCAACTCCTTCAAATGGGTCACATAAATGCCCATGCAGCCCTTTTCAATAAAGTGGCTCAGCACCCGTTTCCCCATGACACATCCGTCATAATGGGCCGCCGTGGTAAACAGCTCATTGATGATCACAAAGGCTCCCTCCGCCTGCTCCTTCATCATGGGCGCAAGGCGCATCAACTCCTCCTTCAGCTTTCCTTTCCCGCTGCCCAGACTCTCTTCCGCGGAAAAATGAGTCAGCAGCGCCGTAAAATAAGGGACGTTTGCCCAGACCGCAGGCACATCCAGCCCCATTTTTCCGAAATACACCAGCTGGCCCAGACTTCTGGCAAAGGTGGTCTTTCCGCCCTGGTTAGGACCGCCCACCACAAAAAAGCGCTCACCCTCCTCATAGGCAAAATCATTGCTCACAACAGCCCTGCCCCTGGCATGATTGGCACAGGCAAGGGCCAGGTCATACAGCCCTGACGCTCCCATATTCCGATCTCGGTCTGTGTCCGGAGTACAAAAGGAAAAACCCTGCTCTTTCATCTGCTCCTCAAAGCGAAAAAAGGCAAGGTAATACTGTATCTCCTGCTCCAGCCGCAGGATAGCTGGGTCCTCATGATCGGGACAGCCTTCTGCAAACCTCTCCACTCTGTCAAAAAGCTCCGGTTCCTTCCTGCGGAAAGCTCCAAAAACCGCCTCTTCCAGAGGCGACATCTCAGGACCGCCCAAAAAGGGCGCCGGTCTCCTTGCGCCCTCCTCATATCCAAGCTTCCTTTCATAAGCTCCCCGGCCTTTTCCCCGGTTAACGACGATCCTGTTGTCCTCGATTTCCAGGATCAGATGAAGCTCCGACTGCATCCGCCGAATTGCCCCGGCCTCTTCCCTGCACTTCCGAAAGCTCTCCTGTTCTATACAGCCGTCCAGATATTCAGACAGCTTCTTAAGACCCTCTGAATACAGGCTCATCCCCGACAGCGCCGCCTGCAGGCCGCTCACGGCAGCACAGTATTCATCCGCTGCAATGACATACCAGGCGCCCTTTTGCAGCTCTGTCCTGACCGCCCCGAAGCACTCCTTAGCAGCGGCAGCCTTCCGCATTCTCTCCGAAAAGACCCGAAAGCACTCATATACCTCAGGCTGCTTTATATCCCCGTAGATCTCCCTGCGATACCGGGCGCATACTTCGTCCGCCGGGAAACAGTAATACAGCTTCAGAACGTCATACTGAGGGGACTGCCGCTGCACCAGCTCCATTATCTGATTCAGATTCAAGTCCCAAAAGAATCCGGGCCTTGAAGGATTTGTTATGTCCGGTTGTTCCAGATCCAAAACGCTGAAATATGCCATTACTTCTTATTCGCCATCTCACAAAGCTCCGCCAGCATCTTCGGAAGATCCGTCTCCATGTTTTCATCCGTAAACTGGCAGGTGCCCACCTTCCTGTGTCCGCCGCCGTTATATTTTAACATCAGGCTGCCCACATCCACGTTGCAGGTCTTGTTCAGAACGCTGTAACCCACCGCCGCCGAACAGCCCTTGCCGCCGCGCCCGCTGACGATCCAGGCGGAGATGTTCTGCTCCGGATACATACTGTATATCATGAAGCGGTTGCCTGTATAAATAGGGTCAACTCCTCTTAAGTCCGTGATAATGACCTTGCCCTCCACTCTGGTATACCGCCTCACCATCTCCTTGAATTTCCTGGTCTGCTCCTGATATACCTCGATACGCTCCTGCACATCCGGCAGGGCAAGTATCTCGTCCGTGGTCATGGTACGGCAGGCTTCCATCAGCTTCTCCATCAGCTGATAATTGGAAATGGTAAACTGTCTCCACCTTCCCAGACCTGTTCGCGGATCCATCAAAAAGCCCACCAGTATCCAGCCCTCCGGCTTCATGATCTCGCTGATGGTCAGATTGCCCGAATCCACCTTGTCCACCGCCACCATCAGGTCGTCGAACTGAGGAAACCGCTCCCGGCCGCCGTAATATTCATAAATGATCCTGGCGCAGGAGGGCGTGATCCGGCTCTCTCCCTTGTATTTTCCCTGTAACTGAAGTCTCTCATGCTCGCTGGAGTGGTGGTCAAACCAGAGTCCGCAGCCCTCCACATAAGGTACGTTTGCCAGGCAGTCATTTTCGTTTATCTCGATCAGCCCGTCCTGCAGATCCTTGGGATGTGCAAATTTCCAGCTGTCAATGATTCCCACCTCCAGCAGCAGCGCTCCGCAGGCAAGACCGTCAAAATCCGAACGTGTTACTAATCTCATGAATCCGTCCTCCTAAGCATGATTGTTTCGGTTGTTTCCTATATTTCCTATTATAACTCCATTGACAAAAAATGAAAATATCAAAAAAGAAAAATCCACTCATTCAATCTAATTTCCTTATTTCACGATTAAAGCAGGACAACATACTTATCCCGAACCCGCATACGCCGGTGCATAAAAACATTGCCGCCATACCGCTTCCCGGACCGCCCCCCGTTATTTTCCCAAGCAGCTGTGCGATCCCGCTCCCTGAATTCGCAAAGGGCTCAAACACATGATCCGCCAGATATCCCCCAAGGATAATGCCAATGGGTATGGTACTGTACTGGACCGCATTTCTTACTGCAAACACACGCCCCTGCATGGCAGCCGGGATCCTTTTGTACAGTATTGCATTCTGATTCGCCATAATAAAAGGAATCGGCAGACTGGCTGCAGCTACAGCCAGCGACCACCAAAATACATTTCGCCCCGCCGCCAGCTTCCCAGTCCGGACACACTCTGGCTTAACCACAGGATGATATATTTGCCGAAGCTGTTTTTTATTTTATCTCTTTTCATTGAATTTTCTCCATTCTGTTATTTTTCATAATATCCGGCTTTTCAGAAACAATTCTGCAAGCTGCTCCGGGTCTCAGAATGAATGTACAAAATCCAATGCGGACAATCACAATTTCTACCTCTGTACAAGTTTTGCCCCGTCATCAGACCTTGTACAGAGTTCACAGCTTAAATCGATTATCATATGGCAAAGCATATTCTCACCTCCCTGCCCGCTCTCAGCGAAATGCAAGTCAACATGGCCGATCCGGCTCATTGCCTGCGGGAATCACAATATACAGTATACAATATAATTCGGCATTTGTAAAACATTACCCGTACTTGGCTCATTGCTCGCGGGAATAGAATATGGCAGGCGATCCGCAAGATCACCTGCCATAACTTTTTAATTATTGCTCTTTTCGCCGCCTCAGATCACTGTTCATTGCTCATGAACTTGTCAAGGAGCTTGTCGATAAATACGATCTTTACATTCTTCATGCCAAGCGCCATAAAGCCCATCACAAGCAGTAATACTTCCTTTACTATGGAAATGATGTAGCGGATCAGGGACGTCAGGTTTGCGGGAACCGTCAGATACACGTCCTTGTCGAACCAACGCACAATAATGCCCAACACACTCACAATATCATCGATCCAGCCCACGGCAATACTCAACAGACCAAACAGCACGACAACGCCGATCATTTTCGCCGCCTGCCGCTTTACCCAATCGTTCTGCTCTGCAATCAGCACATAGCCCGCCAGCAGCACTGCCGGGGTGAAGCTGACCGCTCCCAGAAAGTACATTGCCGCCCCTACCAGTGCGATGGAAATACCCAATTTTGTTTTTAACATATTTTTTCCTCCTGCTGTTTTATGATAACTATATTATATGCCTAAACGCTCTTCGTTTCAACCGTCACTTTCATCAATATAAAATCCTGTTTTCTTCATCTGCTCTGTCCTCGCCATGAAAAAGCGGACCAACGTCCGCTTTTTCGTCGCTTTTATTTGCGATGGATTATTTTATACATTCTTCCTTTGGTCTTTCCATCATCTTCCAAATCCCCCAAA
>JAMPHT010000058.1 GCA_023663285.1 Bacillota bacterium | reverse complement strand
TTTTACAATTTCCATAAACTAACGCCATTTTTTAATGTCTGATACCAAAGACAAGACCCTTATCAAATGCAAAATATAACTAATTGTCAATGGCAACATGACTGCGGAGCGGATTCGTTCTACCATTGCTCATGAAATGGCACATTTAGGCATTTAATATTTCATGCTCAGGGATTTTGTTATGAGCATTCCAAATCCTGCAATAGATCCTGCATTTCCGCGATTCCCTTCTTCTGGGAGGTGATGATGGCTTCCAGAATGGGCGTAAGTTCCCGGCAGATCTGGGAACGCAGGGTGGCCTCGGACATTTTCACCGCCCCCTCATGGTGGGGGATCATTTCCCGCATAAAGTCGCAGCTGATCCGGTTGGTGGTGCAGGCCCGCTGCATTTCCGAAAACATATTTTGCATGATTTGATCCATCTGGCACTGATAGGACCGCAGACTCTGGACCCCGTTGGTGCAGGCACTGCAGCATTCTTCGACGGAAAGCATATTTTCAATGCTTTTCGTCTGTTCTGTTATGATGCTTGAAGCAATGTCCTGTAAGGTCTTATTGGCGGTGTATATCAGAATGTTCCGCGACATCTGAATGGCCGCCCTGTGGTGGGGGATCATCTGTACGATAAAGTTGTGGGAAATGCTGTCTGTGAGAGAAGCGTTTGTCATGCCGCAGATCATTCTTTTCAAAATACCGCGGAAGGTGGCGTAGTATGCTTCGGCTGCCTGATTCAGACTACATGAGTTGTTTGTCATTGCTGTTTCCTCCAAAAAAGATCGCCCTTTTGATTTGCTATGGTATTATATGCGGCATTTAAGAAATTGTTAAGGACCTTTGTAAAGACAGTTAAGGTCCGGGATGATATAATAATGAGCGCATAGGAAAAACAAGGAGGAGCAGCAGAGATGAAATACGACTGCCTGATCATAGATGATGAGAAGCTGCTGGCGGACAGCACGGCGGAATATTTTAACCTGTTTGACGTCAGTACTGCGGTGGCGTACAGCGTTTCCGAATGTCGGGACTTTTTCCGGGAAAATACGGCCCAGCTTTTGCTGTTGGACATCAATCTGGGGGATGGAAGCGGATTTGAGCTTTGCAGGGAGCTTCGCAGGGAAACGGATATTCCCATTCTTTTTATTTCCGCAAGGACAAGCGACGACGACAAGATCGTCGCCCTGAATATCGGCGGAGACGATTATGTTCAGAAGCCTTACACTCTGGGAGTCCTGCTGGCGAAGGTGAAGGCGGTCTTAAAGCGCTATGGGCAGAGCAGTCCTCGGATGGAATACTCGGACGGCAGACTGTGGGTCAATGCCAATGCAAAGCAGGTAAAGGTGGACGGCGGCCCGGTCAGACTGACGGCGCTGGAATTCCGGCTGCTTTGGTATCTGATAGAAAATGGGGACAGGGTGGTATCCAAGCAGGAGCTTTTTGAAAAGGTCTGGGGGGACAGGTTTACAGGGGACGGTACGCTGAACGTTCATATCCGCAGGATAAGAGAGGCCATAGAGCGGGAGCCGAATAACCCTGTATACATCACTACCGCCTGGGGAGACGGCTATAAATTCAATGGAGGAGACAGGTGAAAAAGAAAGGTTTTCTGATTGGCGCCGTGGGGGCGCTGCTGTTGGAGATGATCGCCGTTCTTATTTTTGCGGCGGCAGGGCCGGAGCACACCCAGGATGCGGTGGCGGTAAATGAGGCAGTGCAGTCGGTACAGGCTGACTGGGAAAATATGGACGGTCATATTCCTGTGCCGGGACTTTCGTATGTGGTGCTTGACCTGAATGGAGACGTGCTGCTTAGAACGGAGCCGGGCTTAAGTGAAAGCATAAATGCCGCAGTGGTACACCGGGATACGATACTTGACGTCTGTGTCGGAAATGCGGCAGTGGGAAAACTGATCGTTCGGAATGAAGAGGCGGAGGCGCTGCAGGCGGACAGGCTTAAATGTGCCGCGTTTTTTTGTGTGGGAATCCTGCTGCAGTGCTGCATTTGCGCGGGCTATATGCTCTATCTTCAAAGAAGGGTCACAGGACCCTTTCATCGTCTCCGGGATTTTGCGGAAAGGGTTGCCGGGGGCAATCTGGATATTCCGCTTCAGATGGACAGACAGAATATCTTCGGACCGTTTACGGAAAGCTTTGACATAATGCGCTCCGAGCTAAAAAGAGCAAGGCTTGCCGAGGCGGAGGCCAACGCCGGGAAGAAGGAGCTGGTGGCAAAGCTTTCCCACGATATAAAGACTCCCGTGGCGAGCATCAGGGCTGCGGCGGAGGTGGGGCTTGCTCTGTCCGAAACACAGAAGCAGCAGGAGAACTATCGGGGCATTATCGGAAAAGCAGACCAGATCAACGCATTGGTCACAAATCTTTTCACGGCAACATTAGAAGAGCTGAATCAGATCTCCGTGACAGTCGCCGACATGGACGGCCGGGAACTGAAAAGTATGCTGGAAAATGCCGATTACCTGCACCGGGCCGTCATTCCCGATCTTCCGGGATGCCTGATCTGTGTGGATAAGCTGCGGCTTCAGCAGGTCTTTGACAATATTTTTGCCAATTCCTATAAATATGCGGATATGGAGATATATGTTTCTTTTGAGAGAACTGCCGGTTTCCTGCGTATTTTCGTAGAGGATAGAGGGGCCGGAGTGAGGGAGGAGGAGCTGCCGCTGCTGAAGGAAAAATATAAACGGGGAAGCAATACGGAAAATATTGAAGGGGCGGGCCTAGGGCTTTATATTTCCGATTATCTGATGAAGGAAATGCAGGGAGAGCTGACGCTGGAAAACGGGGAAAAGGGCCTGCGGGTGACGATAGGTATTCCCCTGAGCTGACGTGCTGTGCGCTCCTGTTTTGTAAAATGGCCGGCAGGCATCCGTGATTTGCAGAGATTTAAGAAACCCGTAAGGATCGCATAAAGACAGTTAAGGATTCCGAAAGTAAAATGGAACGTGACAAAAGGAATTTGACGGGAGGTTTTGCCATGGAACAAATACTTTTAAAGACGGAAAGCTTAAGCAAGTCCTTTTCCGGGGGAGGGGTACTGCAGCACGTCTTAAAGAACATTGATCTGGAACTGTATCAGGGAGATTTTACCGTGATCATGGGCGCCAGCGGAGCCGGTAAATCCACGCTGCTGTATGCTCTTTCAGGGATGGATACCCCTACTCTTGGCAGGATCATATTCGGAGACAGGGTCATCTCCGATCTGACGGCAGACGGGCTTGCGGTGTTTCGGCGGGAGCATTGCGGCTTTGTATTCCAGCAGGTATATCTTATCGACGGTATGAGCGTCATGGACAATGTGCTGGCGGCGGGGCTGCTGGTCTGTAAGGACAAGAAGGCTCTGATAAAGCGGGCGAATGAGCTGTTTCAGGCGGTGGACATTCCGCCTGAGACCCGGAAGAAATTTCCCACCCAGCTTTCCGGCGGTGAGGCTCAGCGGGTGGGTATTGTTCGGGCGCTGATAAACTCTCCGGAGATCCTGTTCGCGGATGAGCCTACGGGTGCGCTGAATTCCAAAACCGGGCTGGATGTGCTGGACACTCTTACAAGGTTCAACGAGGGGGGCCAGAGCGTGGTCATGGTGACCCACGATATGCGCTCCGCCCGCCGGGGCAGCCGTATCCTGTACCTGAAGGACGGCGCCATTCTGGGAGACTGCAGGCTGGGTAAATATGTTCGCGGGGATCAGGCACGCCATAAAAAGCTGTCCGCATTTCTGGAAGAAATGGGGTGGTAGGGTGAGAAGAGTTTCTAATTGCCTTTGGCAATTTCCGCTCACAACAGGGGTTGTTTCGCGGAGAAATTCTACGGTTCGCACAGCGAACCTTTCTCACCCTGAAGAATGCCCAAGCGAACAAGTTCGCTTTGATTCGGGCATTCTTCGTTTGGATTTGAGATTCCGCAGGGCGGAATCATGGAGGTTATAGTATGAGGAAAAGTATTTTATTTGCACGTTCCAATATTCGGAGGGCTAAGGGGCAGACGGCGGCGGTGGCCGTTCTGGTATTTCTGGCGGCGGTCATGCTGAATCTCTGGCTTATGTTGGCCATGGACTACAAGCAGAACTTTGACCGCTGCCATGACAGGCTGAACGCGGAGCACATCCTTGTGGTGATGGAAGAGGACACTGCTGTGCGGAAGTGTTTTCGGGATACCGTGGAAAAAGACGAAAGGACGACAGAATACAGTATAGAGGATTGTCTGCTTACGGCAGGCAGCATACCTTATAATGGCGGGGAGATAAGCGTCAATTTGGTGCTGCTTGAAAAGCAGGCTTCCTTAGATCGCAGCGTGGGAAAGATCGAGATCGTGGAGGAAGGCTCCTGCACAAGCGGGATCTATCTGCCCATGATCTACAGAACAGGAACTGTGAAGCTGGGGGAAAGGGTTGGGATCACCGTCTATGGACGGAAAATGGAATTTACTGTGTGCGGCTTTTTTAACAGCGCCATGGCCGGCTCCCACAATTGCGGCCTGACTGAGATGATCCTCACAGAGGATGTCTATGAAAGCCTGGCGGACACGGAATATACCTTTCCCGCCGTCATATGCTCTGTGCGGGTCAGGGACAAAAGCGAAAGTGAGGACTACGCCGCCATGCTAAGCAGCGCGGTATCCGCCGCTTCACCCGGCGGCAAGGGAGTCAGCACCTCCTATACCCTTGTGAGCACCAGCCGTTATATCTCTCAGATGATCTGTTCCGCTATCATCAGTGCGATGGCCTTTCTGGTGCTGTTGATCGCGCTGATAGTCATGGCGTCAAATATTGTCAACTATATTCAGGAAAATATGCGTGATCTTGGGGCGCTGAAGGCGGTGGGCTATACCGGCAGGCAGCTGGTGGACGCTCTGATCATACAGTTTTTGGGTATATGGCTGCTGGCGGCGGTCCTGGGCATCGGGGTATCGTACTGTCTGTTTCCGGGGCTGAATTCCATGATGATCGCTCAGACGGGAATCCCTTATGAAATACATTTTCTGCCCCTGCCCGGAGTGATCACCCTGACGTTTTTGTGCGGAGCCGTCTGCCTGGCGGTGTGGTTGTCCGGCCGCAGGATGAAGAGGATCGATCCTATTTTGGCGTTGCGCCGGGGTGTGGAGACCCACAGCTTTAAGAAGAACCATGTGCCTCTTGCAAGGACAAAGGCACCCTTACAGCTTGCGCTGGGGCTGAAAACCATGCTGTCGGGCGTGAAGCAAAATGTAACGGTATGTGTGACTATGCTGGTACTGTCCCTGATAGTTGTTTTTTCCGGGGTGATGATCGAAAATATTATCACAGACAGCACGGTCTTTATCCATATGATCGTGGGGGAGACGGCTGACAGCTGTGTCAATATAGCGGCGGAGGAGGAAGAGGTGTTCCTGGAGGCAATGGCGGCGGATGAACGGGTGGAAAAGGTTTATCTGTACAATTCCTTCAGCATTTACCATGAGGGCGGCGCGGAGCTGATGGTTACCGTATGCGATGATTTCGGGCTGGTAAACAATTCCGATGTATGCTGTCAGGGCCGCTTCCCCGTATATGATAATGAGATGGCTGTGGGCATAAAATATGCAAGAGAAAACGATCTGAAGATCGGCGATGAGATCACGCTTGCCGCAGGGGGGCAAAGGGCGGGTTATATTATTACGGGATATACTCATGTCACCAATAACCTGGGCAAGGACTGCCTGCTTACCAGGCAGGGTTATGGCCGTCTGGGGGAGCTGCAGGATCTGTCCTTTTATCTGAACTTAAAGGAGGGGATCGACAGTGCGGAATTTAATGAAGATATAGCGGCAGAGTTTGACGTAAATCTTGCTGTTGATGTTGCGTCAGTGGTAGAAAGTGCGATAGAGGTCTATATTTCGCTGATGAAGGTGATTGTGATCGCCGTACTTATTTTGAGCCTGGTCATAATCGTTTTTGTGATGTATCTGCTCATCCGGAATCTGCTGTCCGCCAAGAAGCAGGAGTATGGCGTTTTGAAAGCCCTTGGCTATACCACGGGACAGCTGGTCCTGCAGACGGCGCTGAGCTTTATGCCCATGGCGGTCATTTCCACAGCGGCGGGGATCGTTTTCGGCCGCCTTGTGATCAATCCCCTGCTGTCGATCTTTCTGAGCGGCATCGGTATCGTGAAATGTAACTTTGCCATTTCCACGGGCTTTAATATTGCGGCGGGAGCGGGAGTGGTGCTGGCAGCCTTCCTGTCAGCCTGCCTTATGTCCCTGCGAATCAGGAAGATCGCGCCGAGAGAGCTGCTGGTGAATGAGTAGGAATATGCAAAATATACTTGCATTTTTGCACGACTGTTTTTATAATATGTTTTGAAACTGTGAGTTTTGTAAAAGCAGGAGGAGCTATATGGCAATTGTGCAGGATGAACAGGTCATTAAGGTGTTGCGGCAATATAATCCTTGGTGGAGGATGCCTTCCGCTATCAGGGAAGAAAGCAAGCCGCAGAAGCGCATTGCGTACTATGAAGCCCTTAAAATACTGAAGCACGAGAGTATCAGGCGTTTTGCCGTTCTGTCCGGTGTAAGGCGTGTCGGTAAGACGACGATCATGTATCAGATAATAGAAAGTCTGATAGAAGAAGGGGTGGATTCCAGGAATATTTTATTTGTAACCTTTGATAATCCTATCTTAAAGCTGGTCAACGTGGAAAGCGTCCTGGCGATCTACGAGTCCTTATATCCCCTTGAGGGAGTCAGGTACATTTTTTTGGATGAAATACAGTATACGGATGACTGGGAGCTTTGGATGAAAGTCATTTATGACAGTAGGAAAGATATTCGGCTGATTGCCACAGGCTCTGCAAGTCCCATTTTGGAAAAAGGCTCCGCAGATAGCGGTACGGGCAGATGGAGCATTTTAAAAATACCTACAATGTCATTTTACGAGTACTGCAGGCTGTTGGATATTGAAGGACCGGAGCTGCCGGAAGATCTGCGGCTCACAGAGCTGGTTGGAATGGATCCCGCAGAATTGGGTGATCTGACGAGCCGATTTATGCCTCTGCAAAATCATTTTAACCGTTACCTGACGATTGGCGGATTTCCGGAGCTTGCACTGTCTCATGATGATATTTACGCACAAAGGATGCTCAGGGAAGATGTGGTGGATAAGGTCATCAAGCGGGATGTGCTGACTTTATTTAATATACGAAGTCCGTTACTGATGGAAAAGCTGTTTCTGTATCTTTGTATGAACAGTGCTGAGATTTTCAATGCGACCACGGCGGCAAAAGAACTGGAAAATGTATCGGTGGCAACCATTGAAAGTTATATCGCGGCACTGGAAATGTCCAATCTTATTTATCTGGCAAGACCCATGAATGTGGGCAGCAAAGGAGCGCTGAAGGGAAAACCGAAGATCTATATTGCGGATGCGGCCATTCGTAATGCGGTGTTGATGATCGAAGATGTGCTTTCCGAGGAGAGTGAGCTTGGAGTGACGGTGGAAACCGCTGTTTATAAGCATATATTGTCCTTCTATCAGGGAAAGCCAGCCCAACTCGGCTATTTCAGAAAGGCAAAGGATAACCAGAAAGAGGTAGATGTGGTTATCGAATTACCACGACACAAGATATTATGCGAGGTGAAGTATCGAAACAATTCTCACATCCCGGCAGCAGATGCCCTTGTAGAATTGTGCAAAGATGCAAAATCGGGAGTGACCGGCGCTTTCTTGATTACTAAGCGGTTGGATGACTTTGGCATTGCAAAGCATGAAACGGTCACGCCGATCATGCGTATACCTGCAGTTGTATTTCTTTATTTGCTGGGGAAGGCCGAGGCGGAAGGGCAGGGCGGCAGGCTGTAAAGACCTGCTATTAATGATAATGATGCGCTTATGGGATTAAGTAGCCTTTTTGTTTTCCTCGCTGGGTATGGCGGTGGGGATCCAATCTGCCAGGGAACATACCGGGACAATGTTCTGCGGCGTGGTGTGGTTGGCGGTCTGGGCGTATATCTATGCTTTCTGCTTCTGCTGATAGATCGCGAGCAGAGAATCCTGAAGCACCTGTGAAAAGTTGATATGGTTTTTTTCTGCAAAAGTATTCAGCCATGCAGGAATAGTAAGATTTTTTCTTGCTATTCCTCCGTATTTTTCTGCATAAGCATTCATATCAAGAACCAGCATACTTACAAAGCCGCCCGGATCAGGTACAATGCTTTCCAATGGGCTTGCTTCAGGAGCCTGTTTTCCATCCTCAAGCTCATCAAGGACCCAGCTGGAAGCAGCATCCGTGCCCATGAGAATAGCTTCTGCCAGTGTGTTGCCTTCGCTGACGCAGCCGGGAAGATCCGGAACCTCAACAGTAAAACCGCCTTTTTTCCCTTCCCAAGGATAGAAACAAGCAGGGTAAGCCAATTTCATAGACAAAACCTCCTTTAAGGTATTGTATACCGGACTTTTTACAGTCCGGCCTGTTTCAAAATAGATTTGATTGTATGGGGGGTCAATGTCGCCGGGATGGTTTGGAATGGTAACCTTCCCTTGCTGCCGCCCCTTCCTAAGCGGAGAGTGTGGGATTCGAACCCACGTGCCCATAAAGGACAACTGCATTTCGAGTGCAGCTCGTTATGACCGCTTCGATAACTCTCCGTAAAACAACCATATAAAAAACAGCTATATAGATTTTATAGCATTACCCTCCTTTTTGCAAGTCCGAATTTTGCTTGCAAATTTATCACGAACAGAGTAAACTTTTATTAAAACATATGCAGCAAATGCACCAAGTCTATCAGGAGGGAACGAGCATGAAAAGAATCGGTATGTTGACCAGCGGTGGAGACTGTCAGGCGTTGAATGCGGCAATGAGGGGCGTTGTAAAGACTCTGTATGCCAGCGGTGAGGAAGTGGAGATCTACGGTTTTCTGGATGGATACAGGGGATTGATCTACAGCAAGTTCCGGATGCTGACGGGGAAGGACTTTTCCGGCATCCTGACAAAGGGCGGCACCATGCTGGGAACATCCCGCACACCCTTTAAGACCATACATGAGCCGGATGAAAACGGTCTGAATAAGGTAGAGGCAATGAAGCAAAACTATTATAAGCTGCAGCTCGACTGCCTTGTGATCCTGGGCGGAAACGGCACCCACAAGACCGCAAACCTGCTTCGGGAAGAGGGCTTGAATATAGTGACCCTGCCCAAGACTATCGACAATGACCTCTGGGGCACCGATATGACTTTCGGCTTCCAGAGCGCGGTAGACATTGCCACCGACGCCATTGACTGTATCCACACCACGGCGGCGTCCCACGGCAGGGTGTTTATTGTGGAGGTCATGGGACATAAGGTGGGCTGGCTGACCTTAAATGCCGGAATGGCAGGAGGCGCGGACATCATCCTGCTTCCGGAGATCCCTTATGACATTGACAAGGTGATAGAGAAGATAGAGGAAAGAGACAGGAACGGCAGCCGCTTTACCATTATCGCGGTGGCCGAGGGCGCGATCTCCAAGGAGGACGCGGCTCTCTCCAAGAAGGAATTCAAGAAAAAGATGGAGAAATATCCATACCCTTCCGTCTCCTATGAGGTGGCGGCAGCCATTCAGAAAAAGACCGGCAGGGAAGTGCGCGTCACGGTGCCCGGACATATGCAGAGAGGCGGAAGTCCCTGCCCTTATGACCGCGTGTTTGCCAGCCGCCTGGGAGCAGAGGCGGGCAGGCTGATCCTGAAGGGCCAGTACGGCTTTATGGTAGGCTATAAGAACCGTGAGATCGTAAAGGTTCCTCTTGAGGATGTGGCAGGCAAGCTGAAGATGGTGAAGCCGGATGCAACCATTGTGCAGGAAGCGAAGCTGTTGGGAATTTGTTTCGGAGATTAAATTTATATGTCATATACAGCGCTTTACAGAAAATTTCGTCCGGAGACCTTTGCCGATGTGAAGGGGCAGGATCATATTGTGACGACCCTGAAGAATCAGATGAAGGCAGGGCGTATCGGTCATGCCTATCTGTTCACGGGAACCAGAGGGACCGGTAAGACCACCATTGCCAAGATACTGGCCAGAACGGTGAATTGTGAGAACCCATCGGAGGACGGCCCCTGCGGGGAGTGTCGGATATGCAGGGCGATCGCGGCGGGAGCCAGCATGAATGTGATAGAGATCGACGCCGCTTCCAATAACGGCGTAGACAACATTCGTGAGATCGTGGAGGAGGTTTCCTATTCTCCGGCGGAGGGAAAATACAAGGTTTATATCATAGACGAGGTGCATATGCTCTCCATAGGGGCCTTTAACGCGCTGCTCAAGACCCTGGAGGAGCCGCCTTCCTATGTGATCTTTATCCTTGCCACCACCGAGGTACACAAGCTTCCTATCACGATTCTGTCCCGATGCCAGCGGTATGATTTTAAGCGCATTTCCATAGACACTATTGCGGGCCGGATGAAAGAGCTGACCGATGCGGAAAATGTGCAGGTGGAGGAAAAAGCTCTCCGTTATATTGCAAAGACGGCGGACGGCTCTATGAGAGACGCTTTGAGCCTGCTGGATCAGTGCATTGCCTTTCATCTGGGAAAGGAACTGACCTACGATAAGGTGCTGGATGTGCTGGGGGCGGTAGACACGGAGGTGTTCAGCAGACTGCTCTGTTGCTGTCTTGACAGAGATGTGACCGGCTGCGTCCGGCTGCTGGAGGAAATCGTGATGCAGGGGCGGGAACTGACCCAGTTTGTCACGGATTTTACCTGGTATCTCCGCAATCTGATGCTGGTGCAGGCGTCAGACAATCTGGAGGATGTCATTGATATGTCCACGGACAATTTAAAGCGCCTGAAGGAAGAAGCGGGCCGGGTGGAAATGGAGCAGATCGTCCGGTACATCAGGATATTTTCGGAGCTTTCGGGACAGATACGCTATGCCTCCCAGAAGCGGATCCTGGTAGAGATCGCGCTGATCAAGCTGTGCAGGCCCCAGATGGAGACAAACCAGGAGGCGGTCTTAGACCGTATCAGGCAGGTGGAGGATAAGCTGGAAAAGGGCCTGGTGTATGCCCCGGCGCAAGGGGATGCTCCCGCAGGCTCAAATCCAGCAGGGGCGAACTTACCGGAACCGCTAAGACCGGAGCCGCCCAAGGCCATTCCTGACGACGTGAAGGCAATTGTGTCAAAATGGCCCGCGATCGTGGGAAGCGCAGAAAACCCCATGAAAAGCCATATGAAAAATGCAAAATTGAGCCTGGGCGGGGACAATAAGCTGATTATGGTGCTGGAGGACGGTCCGGCGTCGGACTTCTTTATGAAAAATCCGGAGCATGGGCAGCAGCTGGAGGCGCTGCTGGAAGATTTTTCAGGGAAACGGGTGGAGGTCAGCTTTCAGACGGTCAGCGGACAGCAGGAATTTGAACAGAATTATGTGGATCTGTCCAGGCTTGTGCGGATGGATATTGAGATAGAAGAATAAGCAGAGGCAGGAGGAGAATGGAATGGCAAAAAGAGGAGGATTTCCCGGCGGCGGAATGCCCGGAAATATGGCGAATTTGATGAAGCAGGCCCAGCGGATGCAGCGCCAGATGGAGGAGGGCCAGAAAGAGCTTGAGACGAAAGAGTTCGTAGCAAAGACCGGCGGCGGTGCTGTGGAGGTGGCTGTCAACGGCAAAAAGGAGCTGCTGCGGCTTACCTTGTCGGAAGAGATCGTAGACCCTGAGGATATCGAGACCCTGCAGGACGCCATTGTGGGCGCAGTCAATGAGGCCATGCGTCAGGCGGACGAGGCGGGCAGCGAGCTTATGGGCAAAATGACAGGCGGTCTGGGAGGCATACCCTTCTGATGGAGCTTTACAGCGGATATATCAATAAATTAATAGAGGAATTGGGAGCGCTTCCGGGCATAGGAAATAAATCTGCCCAGCGGCTTGCTTTCCATTTGATCAATATGCCTGCGGA
This sequence comes from Bacillota bacterium, assembly GCA_023663285.1. Classification (GTDB taxonomy): domain Bacteria; phylum Bacillota; class Clostridia; order Lachnospirales; family Lachnospiraceae; genus Acetatifactor. The sequence continues at coordinate 5,080 of JAMPHT010000058.1, read as the reverse complement.
CAGAGTGAAGCGGCTTGCGAATGCAATCGTGGAGGCGAAGGACAATGTGCGGTACTGTCGGGAGTGTTTTACCCTGACGGATAAAGACGTCTGTCCCGTGTGCGCCAATCAGAACCGAAACCACAAAATGATCATGGTGGTGGAAAATACAAGGGATCTGGCGGCATACGAAAAGACCGGGCGGTACGAAGGCATCTATCATGTGCTGCACGGCGCGATCTCTCCCATGCTGGGCATCGGGCCGGGAGACATCAAGCTGAAAGAGCTGATGGAGCGCCTGCGGGGAGACGTGGAGGAGGTCATCATAGCCACCAACTCCAGCCTGGAGGGTGAGACCACGGCTATGTATATCAGTAAAATGATCAAGCCAACAGGCATCCGGGTGACCAGGATCGCCAGCGGTGTGCCGGTGGGCGGCGATTTGGAGTATATCGACGAAGTGACGCTGCTTCGGGCGCTGGAAGGGCGAGTGGAATTGTAGCGTTGCAAGCTTGATGCCCATGCATCACAGATACATTTCGCTTTGCAGAGGGACTGTCTATCTGACATATGTGTCAGGAAAAATAAAGCATGGAAGCAGATCGAAACGGAGCAGCTCTGCGGGAAAGAGCCAGGGGCTGATGCAGTCAAAGGGCGAGGGGAACAAAGAAGGGAGAGAAAAGCATGGCAGTCAAAATAACGGAAAGCAGGTTTGGAAAGTATCCGGACGGCAGGGACGTAACTCTTTACACCATGGAGAATGACAACGGCATGACAGCTGCGGTGACGGATCTGGGCGCGGCGGTGGTACGGGTCATCGTGCCGGATAAAGATGGGAACCGGGCGGATGTCATACTTGGCTTTGACAAGGCGGAGAGTTATATGGGAAATCCCAGTTTTTTGGGCGTGGTGATAGGCCCCAGCGCCAACAGGATCAAAAATGCGTCCTTTTCCATTGACGGCGTTACATACCAGGTAGATGTGAACGATAATGCAAACAATCTTCACAGCCACATGGAGAGGGGGTACCACAAGCAGCTCTGGAAAGCGGAGATCGGTTCGGCAGGCGTCACATTTTCCCTGGAGGACACTGACGGAAATATGGGATTTCCCGGCAATAAGCGTGTGTCCGTAGAATATACGCTGGGAGAGGATAACAGCCTCCGCCTGCATTATCACGGAACCAGCGACAGGCGCACCATTCTCAATCTGACAAACCACACCTATTTTAATCTGGACGGCCATGACAGCGGCAGTATCGAGGAGCATGAGCTGTGGCTGAACGCTACCCGTTATACGCCGGGAGACAGCGGCTCCATTCCCACAGGCCGGATCGTCGAAGTGTCGGGGACGCCTATGGACTTTACAAAGCCTGAGAAGGTGGGGGCGCGTATCCGCGAAGATTTTGAGCAGCTGCGTTTTGCGGGCGGTTATGATCATAACTGGGTGATCGAGGGCTGGAAGGACGACGGAGAGCTTAGACATTTTGCAACGGTGACCGCCCCGAAGAGCGGCAGGGTCATGAAGGCGTATACCACGCTTCCGGGGGCGCAGTTCTACGCGGGAAATTTCATTGACAGGCAGCCGGGAAAGGACGGCGTGACATACGGGCCCCGTATGGGTCTGTGTCTGGAGACCCAATATTTTCCGGATTCCGTCAACAAGCCGGAATTTCCCTCCTGCATTTTCGGCGGGGACAGAGAATATGATTCGGTGACCGTGTACAGGTTTGAATGAAAAACCTTGTCGAATGTTTTTGCGTCCGGCGCGACAAGGTATGCTAAAAACCTCCCGTTGTCAATGCTATATTTACATTACAGTTTGCACATCAGCCTGTTGTGAACTGTAATATATTTATAGTATTGACAGGGGAGGTGTTTTTATGGATCTGCCGAAAAATATTACACAGATAGGCGAAATAAACCACGGCTGTAAAATTTATGTGGAGGACTATGTCGTTTCCTATATAAAACAGTTGAATGGACACGCCCTCGACAAGGAACTGGCGGTAGGGATGTATGGAGTGCGAAAGGAGGAAGGCGGGATCACATACCTGTTTTTTTACGGGGCGTGTAAACTGAATTTCCTTCAGAGAGAGACAAGGCACCTGTCACAGGCAGTTCTGCAGGAGGCGGAGAAGGCAAGGAAAAAATATTTTGCGGAATATGATTTTCTGGGATACCGGCTGCTGAACGGAGAGATGGTGGAGGGGTTCCATGTCTATGAGCAGGGAGTCTGCAGATATGTGGAGGGATATGCCCAATTCTATGAAAAGAATGACAGTATGCTTCGGTTTATGGTGGATGAAAGACAGGAGGAGGCAAAGCCGGAGGAGTTTGATCAGGCGAAATATGATGTCGTAAAGCGCAGACAGGAGGAACGCAGGCAGAAGGCGGAGGCACAGTCGCTTCGGCAGGGAAGGCGGCAGCGGAGCTTAAGGGCCGGCGGAACGCTTAAGTCCGGTCAGAAGGAAAGCGGAAAGGATACCCGTCTGCGGCAGATGAAAATGACTGCGGCAGCAGTCTTTGTAGTATTGTGTGGAGCGGGACTGGCCACTGTGGGCAATGGAGGCGGCCTTGGCGGGCTGCGCCAGGCAGCGCGGGAGCTGGTGGAAGGAATGTCCACGCAGCAGCTTCCGGATTCAGTGGAGGTGTCCAACGGAGAGGTACAGGTGGGGACCATTGTGGCGGAGGACAAGCTTACGGAGGCAATACAGAAGGAAAACCAGGCGGCTTCAGGGGGAATGCAGGAGTCTGTACCGTCTCCGGGACCGGATGCTGTTTCTACGACTGAACCCACCGCTACATCGACGCCGGAGGCGGATACCGTTTCTACTGCTGAACCCGCCGTTACATCGACGCCGGAGACGGATACCGTTTCTACTGCTGAACCCGCCGTTACACCGACGCCGGAGACGGGCGCCGTTTCCACGTCAGAACCCGCCATTGCGCAGGAACCCGATCCGACCCCTGAACCCACATCCACACCGGAGTCTACGCCCACTCCGGAACCCGTGTCCTACACGATCAAAAGAGGGGATACGCTGATCGGAATCTGTATGAGACAGTACGGCAGCGACAGAAGAGTTGCGGAGATCTGTACCCTGAACAATATCAGCAACCCGGACGACATTAAGATAGGACAGAAAATTTTATTACCACAGTGAGGATGTGTATGGTATAATAGCCGCAGAGGAAAAGCAAGCGGGAAACCGAATGATGTGGAGGCAGCATGGCAGACATCAAAAGCTACATGAAGGAGAAAAAGAAGCGAGAAAAGAACCAGGCGGACTATAAAGAAAAAATAATGAAGCATAAGCTGACCAATGTGTATCGCTTTATGTTGGTGGCCGCTGCCGCAATAGCCCTGATCGTGGTGGTCATCGTTCAATACAGAAGGCACGTTTATACAGACTATGATGTTATAGCCTCCATTCCCAGAGAGCGTATTTCCGGGGCTGCTGACCTTCGGCTGGGCAACGCCATACTGACCTACAGTAAGGATGGCGCTCATTGTACAGATGCGAAGGGCAATGCAATATGGAATCAGACCTATGAGTTTCAGGACGTTAGGCTGGCAATATGCGGAAGCACGGTTGCAATCGCTGAATATAACGGAAGAACCATATATGTTCAGAACGGCGAGAAACAGATATCCAAAATCACAACTACCATGCCGATTCGGGATGTGTCGGTTTCCACCGAAGGTTATGTGACGGCGGTGCTTGATGGGACGGACGTGACGGTGATCAATACATACAGCCCCAGCGGGGAGAATATCTATGAGGGGGAGGCGCGGATGAACAGTTCCGGATATCCGGCATCGATCTGCCTTTCACCGGATGGAGAGCTGCTGTGCGTGTCCTACTGGTATCTGGACGCGGGCGTGGTGAAAACCAATGTGACGTTTTACAACTTCGGAGATGTTGGTGAGAATGTCAGCGACTGTATGGTGGGCGTGTTTTTTTACACGGACACGCTGGTGCCTCAGGTACAGTTTATGAACAACAGCACTGCCTTTGCCGTGGGAGACAACAGATTGGCCATATATTCGGGAAGCTATGCGCCGATGGAAATTGCAAACTTCATGCTGAATGAGGAGATCCGGTCTGTGTTTTACAGTGATAAGTATATCGGACTGGTATTTCAATCGGAGGACCCAGAAAGATCATACCGCATGGATGTATATGATGCGGCCGCGAATATGGTGGGAAGCTTTTACTTCGATATAGAGTACACGGATATATTTTTCGGACAAAATAATTTTGTGGCATATAACGAGACGGAGTGCGTAATTATCACGATGGACGGAAACGAGAAATTCAACGGCGAATTTGACAGGCCGGTGCGGCTCATGCTTCCGGTAGGCAATTCCTATAAGTTTTTACTGGTAACGGACAGTTCTATTGATACAATTCAAATGAAATAGCAAAAGATAAGGAGAAAATGAAACGGGATGAATCTGAATTTTTTATTGATCTGCGTAATTATACTTGCTGTGTGCAAGGCGGTTGACGGTTACAAAAAAGGCATGGTAAAGGAAATCGTTTCCCTTGTATCCATGGCTGTTTTATGCGCAGTGGCGGCGCTGATCGCCGGAGGCGTCAGCAGCTACAACAAGGGCAGGATATTTAATGTGATAGCGGCAGCGCTGCTGCTGCTGTTGATTGTGTTTGTCCACCAGCTGTTGAAATTTCTTTTCTTTTCTGCAAAGCTGCTGTCAAAACTGCCGGTAGTTCATTTTGTGAATAAGCTGTTGGGAATGGTGTTTGGAGTCTTTGAAGTGGTACTGCTCCTGTGGACGGTGTACACGCTTGTAATGATGATGGATCTGGGAGCTATTGAGCAGATAATCGTGTCCTATACCCAGGAAAGTAAAATACTGGTCTGGATCTACGAACATAATTATCTTGCATACCTGATCGAGCTTCTGCTTTCTAAATTCAGTTTTGTGCCCCTTACGGGTATACAGTAAAATTAAAGTAGAAAAAGGTGAAAAATCTGTTGACATCCACGATAGGGTGTGCTATCCTTAATAAGCTGTCGTCTGAGACGACGGTTAGTAGGGCGGAACCTTTAATGAGGCAAAGCCTTAAATGAGA
>JAMPHT010000057.1 GCA_023663285.1 Bacillota bacterium | reverse complement strand
GATTCTACTTTAGATATGCGTATTTATTCATCTGGCTACTGTGTGAAAAGTAACGGACGAAATTATGACAAGAAAAAACGGCATCTTGAACATTGACATTTTTTCATTTTTCTGTTAAAGTACAAAAAGGGAATGAAGTTCTCCCATGGGCAGCCAAAACCGCTTTTATTAAGCTGATGACTTCTGTGATTATAATTATCGCAGAAAATCATTGGCTTTTTTCACGTTCTGAAGGAGGATCATTTATGTTGACATCACTTGCACTTATTTTTCTTGTCGGTCTTGCTATGGCTTCCATTTGCCAAAAGATGAAGCTTCCCCGCATCATCGGTATGTTGATCACAGGAATCGTTTTAGGGCAGTATGCGCTTGATCTTTTAGATGCCTCGATCTTGAGCATATCTGCTGAACTGCGGCAAATGGCATTAGTGATCATTTTGATCAAGGCCGGCTTGTCCCTGAATATCAGCGACTTAAAGAAAGTGGGGCGTCCGGCGGTCTTAATGTCATTTCTGCCCGCTGTTTTTGAGATACTGGCATTTGTCCTGTTTGCGCCCGCTGTTCTCGGAGTCACATTGATCGAGGCGGCTGTCATGGGAGCTGTTCTGGGGGCGGTATCCCCGGCAGTCGTCGTTCCCAGGATGGTACAGCTTATGGAAACAAAATACGGGACAAAAAAAGGGATTCCCCAGCTTATTTTAGCCGGAGCGTCTTTAGATGATGTTTTTGTCATTGTTCTGTTCTCGACCTTTATCGGAATAGCGCAGGGAAAATCAATAAACATTATGGAATTTATCAATATTCCCGTTTCGATCATCTTGGGAATATTCACAGGGGCGGCCGCGGGGGTTTTCCTGTCCGCCTTTTTTGAGACGAAATATGCACATAAGCACTATGTGCGTAACAGCATGAAGGTCATTATTGTTCTGGGAACGGCATTTCTGCTGATTGCATTGGAAGAATGGCTGAAAAACATCATCCCTGTTTCGGGGCTTCTTGCAGTCATGAGCATGGCCTGTGTGCTTCAGCTAAAAAGTGTTGCTTCAGTCTCGGCGCGTCTCTCTGAAAAATTCGGCAAGCTGTGGATCGCCGCTGAGGTCATTCTGTTTGTGCTTGTGGGGGCGGCGGTTGACATTCGATATACTTTGGAAGCCGGTCCCGGCGCCGTCCTTTTGATTTTGATCGCGCTTATATTTCGTTCTGTCGGCGTTTACCTGTGCCTTCTGGGTACAAAACTCAACCTGAAAGAAAAGATATTCTGTGTCATTGCCTATCTGCCGAAGGCTACGGTTCAGGCCGCTATCGGCTCGGTTCCTTTGTCTCTGGGGCTGCCTTGCGGGAATATAGTGCTGTCGGTGGCCGTATTGTCAATCCTGATTACTGCTCCGTTAGGCGCACTTGGCATGGATATGACTTATCGGCGACTGCTGGAAAAGGAAACCGATAAAAACGGATAACTTGACAAAAAAGTCAAAAGGGAATATCAATATCATGTAGAGCCTGTGGTGTATTTGGTATGCAGCAGAAGCGGCAGCTGTGCAGGAGGATGTCTATGACGAATCAGGAAATATTTCAAATTGCATTGCAGCAGTCAGCCTATGACTGTAATTGCAAAGCGGATGATTTTTTATCAGATGAAAACAGGGTAGTTTTATCGCAGCCCCATGAAAAGGCAAGGGCCTATCTTCCGCTCCCTCTGGAATGCGATCTGGTATCATACGGCAACAATATTGTTGCGCAGGTCAGTCCGAGGCTGAAGGAGGTCGTTGAATGGTATATAAACAAATATCCGACGGCGCGCTGCTTTGAATCGCCTAATGTGATTGCCTTAAATGAGAGATTGGTGGAGTTTGGGCTTAAGGTCTGTTTTATGGCTGAGTATTTCCTGCCGGATGTGGATAAACTGAAAGGTCTGCCCTGCCAGTATGAGCAAAGGATCCTTTTTCCTGAAGGTTTTCAGCAGTATTACAGGGATGAATGGGGAAACGCCCTGTGTAAAGACAGAAAGCATCTGGATAAGCTCGCCGTAGGGGCGTTTGATAACGGCAGGCTCATAGGGATTGCGGGCTGTTCCGCTGATTGTGGGACCATGTATCAGATCGGTGTTGATGTTTTGCCTGAATATAGAAGAAAAGGTATTGCAGCCGCCCTCACAAGCAAGCTTGCGCTTGAGATCCTGGAGCTTGGGAAGATACCCTTTTATTGTGCCGCATGGTCGAATATCAAATCGGTCCGCAATGCAATAAAATGCGGTTTCAGGCCCGCCTGGGTAGAGCTTACTGCAAGGGACAAGGATTTCGTTGACAAAATGAATGAATAAAACCAATGAAAATAAAGGAGCAGAGTCAGCTGACCCTGCTCCTTTGAAGTGCGTCCTGCGGCGCACACTTCTATTTCGCTAACTCGAACTGTCCCACCAGCTCGTCCAGCATGGTGGCCTGAGCGGAAAGCTCCTGGCTGGTTGCGGAGGCTTCCTGGGCAGTCGCCGCATTGCTCTGTACCACGCCGGATATCTGGTTGATATCCGTCTCTGCCTGCCGCATTGCCTCGGCCTGCTTTTCCATGATGTTCTTCAAGCTCAGTGAGAAGTCGGCGATCTGCTTGATGCCGTCCACCACGGTTCCGATGGAAGAAGCCGCGTGATCCGCCACGCTGTTTCCGGTGGCGACCTCCCGGATGGAAGCTTCGATCAGTTCTCTGGTATCCACCGCCGCCTTTGCACTCTGATCCGCCAGATCCCGAATCTGATCCGCCACCACTGCAAAGCCCCGTCCGGATTCACCGGCTCTGGCTGCCTCTATGGAAGCGTTCAGGGACAGGAGATTGGTCTGAGCCGCAATGGACTCGATTTCGGAAATAATGTTTCCGATCTTGGTGGAGGTATCGCTGATGCGCTTCATGGCGTCCATCATGGTATTCATTTCCTGACGGCTGGAATCTGCCTTGTTTGCGTATTCATGGGACATATTGTAGGACTCGTCGGCGCTCTGGGCACTCTTTTCCATGGTCTCGGTGATATCGGAGATCATAGTATGCAGCTCCGACACAGCGCCTGCCTGATCTGTTGCGCCCTCCGCCAGGGACTGGGCGGCGTTTGCCAGCTCGTCGGAACCGGCGGATACCTGCTTGGAGGCCTCGCCGATGGACAGCAGTGTCTCTGACATCTGGTCTCTCAAGTCCCGCATGGACTGATATAATTTCTGGAAATCTCCGGTGTATCTGTCGGAAGCCTTTGACCTGACGGTATAATTGCCGGCTGCCATTTCACTCAGCACCTCGCCGATGTCGAAGATAATGGTATCCAGATTGTCGGCCATTTCCCGTGCATCCTTTTCCATATGCTCTATCTCATCTCCGGTATCCACCATGGGGAAGGGCGAGACAAGGTCGCCGGCTGCAAAGGTTTTCAGGCGTGCCCCCAGATCCTGCAGGGGAACGGAGATTCTTCTTGCAACAGTTCTGCCGATCTTGGTGGACGCCACCATTGCCACCGCGATGATAGCCAGTATCACCACTACAAGGACCCAGCAGACGGCAGAGAGAAGGTTGGAAAGCCGATTTCCCTCGGTGACCTTTACATTCAGCAGATCCTCCAATTTTGTGTAAATGCTGTCATAAGCGCTTGTGAGCTCCGTGAGGGCCAGTTCCTGTGCCTGCACGCAGAGAGTACGGTCCGTTGTGGCGCCCAGCTCCATGATCCGGGCATCCAGTTCCCAGTAATCATTGAGCTCCGCTTTGATAGTGTCATAGGTTTTCCTGCCGTCGGCGGATACAATAGTATTTTCTATCTCTGCAAAGTATTCGTTAAATACTTTGATCTTGTCGTCGTGCTGCTTTACCACGGCGTCGATGGCGTCCTGGTCATCATAGCCGATGGCTGCGCGGAGAGAGGAGCGGACGTCGGCAAATTCAAACATGGCTTTTCCGATATCGCCCTGGGCAAAGCCGTAATTCACCAGCGCATTGGAATATCTGGCGGAAATAATGATGAGGACGATCACCCCCAGAAGGGCCGCAGCCGCTGTGATGGCGGACACCTTAACGATAGATTTTGTGAGTTTCTTTTCAATGCTTTCGTGTTCTTTTTCGTTCATTTGCTGATTCTCCCATCTGTTGCATAAAATCTGACAATTCGTTCCTGGTTTATAGAGTAACTAAAATAGGAACTTCTGCTATTGCTTTTTACTTACAGCGTGCGGGAATACAAGGAAATTTATCTTACAGAGTTGTGAACTATCTTTGAGTAACAGACATTGGAGCAGGAATAAAAGTTCATAGCTTGTTGCATAAATTTGGTTATTATTGCGGCGTAACGTTGAGTATTCAAGTACCTATTTTAATTTCTATAATTGGATTATACTACATTGTGTGAAAATAGCAAGAGTTTTGTTCCCGCGATGGTGAAAATATACCGGATATGTATGGAAGTGTGCTGTGATTAACAAAAGCTTCGGACCCGGAACGTGTTCCGAGTCCGAACAAAAAGGGGAGGATTTAAGTATTATCCTTATCTTTGGTTGAATCACAAGGAGGGGGGTTCCTTGACAGTAAACAGTATATCCCCAAAAGGAAGAAATATACAAAAAATGCAAAACACTTTTGAAAAAAATTTTTATATTGTCATTATCCTGAATCTGGTATATACTTAAAACCATGATATTTTTGTATTTAAATAAGAAAAGGGTGGTGCATTTCTATGGCATTGTTGGATGAATGGAAAAAGGTGGCTTATGATGAGTCTTTGGGACAGGCTCAGCTTCAGAAAGTGTGGAACGCTTATTTTCAGGAGGAAAAGGAGATTTATGCCCAGCTGCTGAAAAATCCGGACGAGGTGGTGCGGGGGACGGTGAAGGAGCTGGCTGAAAAGTATAACGTGTCCGTGCAGACCATGACAGGCTTTCTGGACGGCATAAACGACAGTCTGCTGGAGAAAAACCCCATCGAGGAGATGGAGGAGGATACGGAAGTCAACTTAGGCTTTGACAAGGCGCTGCTGTATAAGAACATGGTGGCGGCTGAGGCGGACTGGCTGTATAATCTGGAGGAGTGGAACGACATCTTTGACGAGGAGACCCGGAAGGCGCTCTATAAGGAGCAGAAATCCTCTACGACTATTGTGAAAGGCGCAAAAATATATCCAAATGATCCCTGTCCCTGCGGAAGCGGCAAAAAATATAAAAAGTGCTGCGGCAGGAGGTAGAAGGAATCGATGACGGGACTCTTTTGGCAAAAGGGGTCCTGTTTTGTTTCTGTACAGGCCGGCGCAGGGAGGTAAGCTTTTCTGCCGGACGGAAAGGAGGAGATATGAAAAGAATTTTAAAAGAGATGAAGTGGGATGCGCTTTCCACGGGTGTGCTGTATATCATTCTGGGGGTGATGGCGCTGGCGCTGCCGGAGACCATGGAAAAGATCCTGGGCTACATGATCGGGGTGGTACTGATCGTGGGAGGCGCTGTATCCATGATCAGCTATCTGCTCAGAGACGCACACCAGAACTATTATCACAATGATTTTCTCCACGGTCTGATTGGGATCGCGGCAGGGATCCTTGTGCTGGTAAAGATGGATGTGGTCATCGGCCTGATATCCTTCCTGCTGGGGGTCCTGGTGCTGGTAAGCGGCTGCAGCAAGCTTCAGGATGTTATCGACATGAAGCGTCTGGAATGTGGGAACTGGATCGTAATGCTGATATTTGCGGTGGCGAATGTGGGGTTTGGCGTCCTGCTCATCTGCAATCCCTTTTCCTGGACGGCGCTGCTGTTTCGGCTCCTTGGGATCGGGCTGATACTCAGCGGCGTCACAGACTGTATCTGTACGGTCTATTTTGCAGGCAGGATCAGAAAGTATCTGGACGGTCTTGAGGCGGTGGACAGCACCTTTGTGGAGGTGACGGAGGAAAACACGAAAAAGGGCGCGTCTGCGGCGAAGAAGGATATTTCGGCAGACAAGGCTGCCGCGGACAAGGAGATCTCTGCGGGCGCCGGGGAGCGGCCGGCGTCAGGGGAACAGCAGGAGGCGTCAGGGAAGGCTCCGGAGCAGACCACGCTTTGACATTCCCTGCAAAAGGTTTTATAATTGGTAGAAAGTGCGGATAGGACCGCAGTCAACGGGAGAGAGGTAATAGGTCATGAAAAAATTGGAAGAATACGTAGTAAGTATACCGGATTTTCCTGAGGAGGGCATTATCTTCAGGGATGTGACCAGTGTGCTGCAGGATGCGGAGGGGCTTCGGCTGGCGGTAGACACCATGCAGGAAAAGGTCCGGGATATAGATTTTGATGTTGTAGTGGGACCGGAATCCAGGGGATTTATATTCGGCACGCCCATTGCCTATAATAACAGAAAGCCCTTCGTGCCGATCCGCAAAGCAGGCAAGCTGCCCAGGGAGACTGTGTCCATATCCTACGATCTGGAATACGGACAGGCGACGATAGAGATGCATAAGGACAGCATCCGGCCGGGACAGAAGGTCCTCATCGTGGATGATCTGATCGCCACAGGCGGCACTACGGAGGCCATGATCAAGCTTATCGAGGGCCTTGGCGGGGAAGTGGTCGGGATCGTGGTGCTGATCGAACTGGCCGGCTTAAAGGGCAGGGAGAAGCTTAAAAATTACCGTCTGGAATCAGCGATTTGTTATCCAGGCAAATAGCGTGAAGAGAGTTTCTAGCCGCTCACAGCAGAGGCTGTTTCGCGGAGAAACTCTAAGCTTCACGCAGGAGAATGCCCAAGCGAACAAGTTCGCTTTAATACGGCATTCTCCATATGGATTTGAGATTAGATGAAAAGTACTTCTGACATTCGCAGCAATAAGGGATTGGCGTGAAAACTGTGTGAAGGCTTGGAGAGCGTGGGCAGATATGGAAGAAGAGAAACAGGAAGTCGTTTTTGACGACGGGAAAATGGAGGAGACTACGGTAGAATTCAGAAATCCTGACGATTTATATCAGGAGCTTATTCAGCGTGTCCGAAAATACCATCCCAGCACTGACATCTCCATGATCGAAAAGGCATACAGAGTAGCCGGCGAGGCCCACAAGAATCAGAAGCGAAAGTCCGGAGAACCCTATATCATCCATCCGCTGAATGTAGCCATCATTCTGGCGGAGCTGGAGCTGGACAAAGAGACCATTGTGGCGGGACTGCTTCATGACGTGGTGGAGGACACGGTCATGACGGAAGAGGATCTGAAGCGGGAATTCGGGGAGGACGTGGCCCTTCTGGTGGACGGCGTGACAAAGCTGGAGAAGATCCCCTTGTCCACCAATGTGAACCAATCCGATGAAAAGCTGGAGATGCAGGCGGAGAACCTGCGCAAGATGTTCCTTGCCATGGCAAAGGATATCCGGGTCATTATGATCAAGCTGGCGGACAGACTCCACAATATGCGCACTTTGAAATATAAGAGCACGGAGAGCCAGCAGCGGATAGCCCGTGAGACGCTGGAGATCTACTGTCCCATTGCCCAGCGGCTGGGCATCAGCAAGCTCAAGACAGAGCTGGACGATCTGTCCTTAAAATACCTGGAGCCGGAGGTCTATTACGATCTGGTAAATCAGATCGCCATGCGCAAGAGCGTGCGGGAGCAGTATATCCAGAGCATCGTGGACGAGGTGAGCGTCCATATCGGCAGCGCCGGCATCAAGGCGAAGATAGACGGCAGGGTGAAGCATTTCTTCAGTATCTATAAGAAAATGAAGAACCAGAATAAGACGCTGGATCAGATCTATGACCTGTTTGCGGTGCGGATCCTGGTGGATACGGTGCGGGACTGCTATGCCGCATTGGGGGTCATCCATGAGATGTACACGCCCATTCCGGGACGTTTCAAGGACTATATCGCCATGCCCAAGCCAAATATGTATCAGTCTCTGCACACTACCCTGATCGGAAGCAACGGGCAGCCCTTTGAGATACAGATCCGGACCTTTGAGATGCATAAGGCGGCGGAGTACGGTATCGCGGCCCACTGGAAATACAAGGAGGCGTCCGACGGCAAAAAGGTGGAGGCCCAGGAGGAGAAGAAGCTTGTCTGGCTGCGACAGATCCTGGAGTGGCAGCAGGATATGTCGGACAACAGAGAATTTTTAAAGCTCTTAAAGGATGACCTCGATCTGTTCTCGGATAATGTGTACTGCTTTACCCCTACCGGCGAGGTGAAGAACCTTCCTGCGGGGTCAACACCCATTGATTTTGCGTATTCCATTCATTCCGCAGTGGGCAATAAAATGGTGGGGGCCAGGGTCAACGGCAAGCTGGTGACCATCGACTATGAGATCAGGAACGGGGACCGCATCGAGATCATCACCTCCCAGAATTCCAAGGGACCCAGCCGGGACTGGCTGAATGTGGTCAAAAGTACCCAGGCGAAGAATAAGATCAACCAGTGGTTCAAGGCGGAGCTGAAAGAGGACAATATCATCAGGGGCAAGGAGCTGCTGTCATCCTACTGTAAGACAAAATCCCTAAATCTGGCGGATTATATGAAGCCGGACTATATGGAAGCCATTATGCACAGATACGGATTCCGGGACTGGGATGCAGTGCTGGCGGCCATCGGACACGGCGCTTTAAAGGAGGGCCAGATCGTCACCAGGATGCAGGAGCTTTACGAGAGAGAGCACCGGAAAGCGCTGACAAACGAGGAGGTCCTGGCAAGCATAGCGGAGGCGGGAACCATTGCGGCCTCAAAGCCGGTGCAGATAAAGACAAAAAGCGGCATTGTGGTGAGGGGGATCGCAGACCTTTCCGTGCGTTTTTCCAAGTGCTGTTCGCCGGTGCCGGGGGATGAGATCGTAGGGTTTGTCACCAGAGGAAGAGGCGTCTCCATACACAGGACGGACTGCGTGAATATGATGAATCTGCCGGAGCTGGAAAGGGCCAGGATCATAGACGCGGAATGGCAGACGCCGGATGCGGGCGCAGAGGAAAAGTATGTGGCGGAGATCAAGATATTCGCCAACGACAGAAGCGGGCTGCTGGTGGATATTTCCAGGGTCATGACGGAGGGAAATATCAATATCCTTTCCATGAATACCCGGACAAACAAACAGGGGCTGGCTACCCTGCAGACTACCTTTGAGATCAGGGGCAGGGAGGAGCTGAACCGGGTCATTGAGAAGATAAGGGCCATAGAGAGTGTGATAGATATCGAGAGGACCACCGGGTAAGCAGGCCGGTTTTGAGAGGGAGAATTTGTACGGCAGCCCATGACAGCCCACGGAGGCGTGTAAGGTGCGGGAAGGAGAGACGGATGCCGGAGATAAAGATAGGCAAGATGGTTTTGGGAATATGCCAGACGAACTGTTATTTTCTGTACAGGGAAGGTGAGCAGGAATGTATCGTGGTCGATCCGGCGGATCAGGGCGGCGGCATTTACGCTGCGCTGCAGAAGAACGGTTTTCGGGTGGCGGCGATCCTGTTGACCCATGGACATTTCGACCATATCTGGGGGCTGGACGGGCTGCGGGATGCGGTGAATGGGGCAGCGGAGGCCGAGGGGCTGGAGCCGGTGAAGGTATACGCCCATGAGGCGGAGCGGGAGCTGCTGAAGGATGCGCGGAAGAACGTTTCGGAGCAGGCGGGCAGGCCCTGCACTACCTATGCGGACGTGTATGTGAAGGACGGGCAGGAGATCAGGGCCGCAGGCATGACCTGCAGGGTGATCGCAACGCCGGGCCATACAGTTGGGGGCTGCTGCTATTATTTTGAAGAGGCAGGGTTCCTTCTGGCGGGAGATACCCTGTTTGCGGAGTCCGTGGGCAGAACGGATTTCCCTACGGGGAGCATGGGCACCCTGGTGCGTTCCATCCGGGACAGGCTCTTTGTGCTGCCGGAGGAAACGAAGGTCTATCCCGGACACGGCGAGAGTACCACCATCGGACATGAGAAGGAGTGTAATCCCTTTCTCGGTTGACTTATGATTCCAGCGAGGGTCAACATACCCATATGCTTCAAGGAGCACATTTTGCTTTGCATTGAGGTTGTTGATTCCCGCGAGGGACTTGACTACGGCAGAGAGGAAACCGTAAAGTGGAACAGAGAAGCAAAAAGGCTCATCTGGTGATGGATGAGGTGAAAAAGGTGATCGTGGGCAAGGATGATTGTATCGAGAGGGTGATGGCTGCCATTCTGGCGAGAGGAAACGTTCTTCTGGAGGATGTTCCCGGCGTGGGCAAGACGGAGATGGCCATTGCCTTTTCCCGGTCAATGGGGCTGAAGTCCAACAGAGTACAGTTTACGCCGGATGTGATGCCGGCGGATATCACGGGCTTTTCCATGTATCGGAAGGAGACGGGGGAGTTTGTCTATTATCCGGGGGCGGTCATGTGTAATCTGCTGCTGGCGGACGAGATCAACCGCACCTCTCCCAAGACCCAGTCCGCTCTGCTGGAGGTGATGGAGGAAGGCAGTGTGACGGTGGACGGTGTCACCAGACAGGTGCCGAAGCCCTTTATTGTCCTGGCGACCCAGAACCCGGTGGGCTCCTACGGCACCCAGCGCCTGCCGGAAGCCCAGATGGACAGGTTCCTCATCTGTATCAGCATGGGCTATCCCAGCCTGGAGGATGAGATCGCACTGCTGAAGAGCCGTCATGTGGGCAGGCCCCTTGAGGAAGTGGATGCAGTGATGAGCGGGGAGGAGCTGCAGAGAATGCAGCAGGAGTCGGAGGAGATATTTATTCATGACAGTATTTATCGCTATATGGCGGTCTTATCCGACGCTACAAGAAAGAATGAGTATCTGGAGCTGGGCTTGAGCCCCAGGGGGACCCTTGCGCTGGGGAAGCTGTCCAGGGCTTATGCCTTTTTAAGGGACAGGGAATATGTGGTCCCGGCGGATGTGAAGAGGTCCCTGACGGATGTGGGAGTCCACCGCATCCGACTGAACCAGAAGGCAAAGCTGAACGGCAGGACGGCGGCGGATATTCTGGCGGAGATCAAAGAACGGATACCGGAGCCGAGGCCCGGAGAAAAGTATTTGTGAGATGATAAGGCGGAAGATTCTTTACAGTTTGATCGTGGCGTCATGCGTCTGGCTTGTGATGCTGTATACCTTTCAGGGGCTGCGGTTCCTGCTGGCGCTTTTGCTGTGCGTTCCGCTGCTTTGCCTGCTTTCGCTGATCCCTCAGAAACGGAAGGTGGAGGTAGAGATCAGCGGGATGCCTGACTATGTGACCAGAGGAGAGAGCATCCGGATGCGGATGACTGTGATACATAAGGGCAGGCTGCCTCTGGCGGGCTTGAGGGTCAGGGGAACCTGGCGGGCCTACGGAGAGAAGCCCTTAAAGGTGGAAAACCGGATGCAGGGCTTAAGAGGCAGAACCCGGCGGGAAATAGAATTTGAACTGCCTGCGGAGCACTGCGGAGCGGCGGAGTTTACAATGGCAAGGGCAAGGATATATGATTGCCTCAGCCTTTTTTCTGTGCCTGTGTCCGGGAGACAGGAAGGCAAGGTGCTGGTCACACCCAGACTGCTGCCTGTGCCGGACAGCGAGGCCGATCTGATCCTGCATCTGCTGCGGACACATTCGGAGGAGGACGATGGGAATCTTTTTGTCAGGGAGTACCGTCCTGGAGACAGCCCACGCAGCATTCACTGGAAACTGACCGCCAAGGAGAACGAGCTGCAGGTAAAGGATTTTGAGCCGGATCGTCAGGTGAGCCTGTTTCTGAACATGACAGACAGGCTCAAGGGCGATCGGGAGCAAAAGGACAGATTTTTGGACAGGGCCTGTTCCCTGATGGCATTTCTGGCGGAGGTCTGCGGGGACAGGGCGGTGGTCTGCTGGATGCAGAACGGCGTATTACAGCGGAATCGGATTAGAGAGCCGGGGGATATCTATCCCTGTATCCGGAAGCTGATCTCAGTGGAGGAAACGGGTGTTGCGGAGCCAGAAAGTCCGGCAGTGCAGAGTATGCTGACGGGCTGTCATCTGGAGGAGGACGGCAGGCTGTATCTGGGGGAGCAATGTGTTGGTGAAGAATAGAGAAAGCTTTCTTTTTTCCATAGTGCTGCTGTTTTTAAATACTGCGGGGATAACAGGGGCGCTGCTTGACAGTCTCGGTATGGACTTCGGGACGGTGCTGCGGCCCGGAATATTCCTGTGGGGGATGCTTTTCCTTTGTCTGCTGTCGGGGGCGCTGTGGAGCAGGCGGGACAGGGCGGGAGCGGCGCTGGGATGGGGGCTGTTTCTCGTGGTTTTGCTCGTCTGCATCCTGCTGTTCTGGAAAGAACTGGCGGCGGGATCGGGCTGGGTGCTCAAGGGAGTGATTGAGCGGATAAATGAGCGGTACGGTATTCATTTGATCTGGAATCCGGTACCGGGATGGGAGCTGGCTGAGCAGGACCCGGACAGAAGCATGATACAGGCTGCCTGGAGCGTCCTGGCTTTCATGCTCCCGCTGGTGCTGCTTCTGGGATATGCTGTGGTGAAGCAGAGGATCCTGGCGCTGTTTCTGGCAGAGGTGGTCTGGTTCGGGGCAGCCTGTACCATGGACGATTTTCCTGCGTACATCTGGCTTGTCCTCTGTATCCTGGGGTTTGCCGCGGTGGTTATCCGGAGAGCCTTTCGGGATGATGAACGGGCGGGGATGCAGGCGGTCCTGACAGGGGCGGCGGCGCTGGGGGTGGTCATGGCCCTTGTGTACCGTTTTGCGGTCCCTTTTATGGACAGCAGCTATGACGCTCTCCAGGAAGCGCGGCTTGCACTGAGCCGGAAGATGAATGATGAATGGATACCGGCGATAGAAGATATGCTGGCGAGGCTTGGCTCCGGCTCCGGCACGGATGTAACGGGAAAGCTGACGCGGGGAGCGGGGGCAGCCTATACTCTGGATAAGGTCTATCGGATAACGCTTTCCTACGCGCCGGAATCTACGGTCTATCTGCGTGGATTCGTGGGAAAGGACTATGAGGGGAATGAGTGGAGGGCAGGCAGGGATTCGGAGCTGGAGGCGTATTACCGTGAGAATGGCTGGGAGCTGCCGGAGAGCGGGGCAGATCTGGTAAATCTGACCTATGACGCCTTTCGCTACCGGGCTTCGGGAAAGGTGCGGGTGGAGGAACTTGCCGGATCAGGAAGCTATGCTGTTTATCCTTATGGCACGCGGCTGACGGCGAACTATCAGGTACATTGGGACGGAACGGTGAAACGGAAAGGGGACAGCTGGGAATTTCTGTACAGTCCGCCGGAGGATCACCGCCGGGACAAAAGGCTGACAGGCATAGCGGCCAGGCAGGAGGAAAGGTATCGGGAATATGTATATGATACCTTCTGCGAGTATCCTGGGGAGGAGCTTCCGGAGCTGACAAGATTTCTGGAGAATGGGGGATTTCGCACAGGCAGCGTTTATGACAGTGTGGAGGATGTGCTGGTGTATCTTACGGGAAACGGGATCTATGATCTGGATGCTCCCAATACTCCCCGCGGAAAGGATTTTGTGGAATATTTTCTGTTTGAGAGCCGGAAAGGCTACTGCGCCCATTTTGCTTCCTCCGCGGTACTGATACTGCGGTATCTGGGCGTACCGGCAAGATATGTGACGGGCTATGCCGCCGCTCCTGAAGCGTTCAGACAGGGCGCTGACGGGACCTGGTATGCGGATATAATTGACAACCAGGCTCATGCCTGGGCTGAGGTCTATCTGGACGGAATCGGCTGGATGCCGGTGGAGATGACGCCCGGAGCGGCGCCTTTTCCCGGAGACAATACAGGGGAACAGCTGGCGCTGGCGGCACGTTTGACAGGACAGGAGACAGATGCCGCCCGGCAGGACGGGGCAGTCAGGCAGGAGTGGTCTGAGCCGGAAAGTGCTGTCGATGGGGAAAGCGCCGCCGATCCCGCAGGAGAAAGCGGGCCGGAGGGAAAAGAGGAAGGCTCAGGGAAAGAAAGCGCCGCCGGTCCTGCAGGAGAAAGCGGGCCGGAGGGAAAGGAGGAAGGCTCCGGGGAAGAAAGCGCCGCCGGTCCCACAGGAGAAAACAGGTCGGAAGGGAATGAGGCGGGCTCAAATGGAGAGGAGCCTGCACAGGGACCGGACAGTGGGGGTGAGAACGAATCGAACCGGGAGGAAGCGGCCAATCAGGGAAGCGCTGACGGTAGCAGTGGCTTCGGGGGCATCGGCGGAGGCTTCGGTATCGGAAGCAGTTTCGGTATCGGTAGCAGCTTCGGTCAGGGCGGTTCGGAGGGAAACCGGGGTTTGACCGGGGATGAAAGCCATGGAGCGGATGACGATGAAACGCTATGGCGCCGGGAGATCTTTGCCGGTATCGCAGCTGCAGTGAAAGGCATTTTACAGACAGCAGGGCTGCTGCTTCTTGTGATCGCTCTGTGGAAGCTGACATGGGCGCTGATCCGGCAGGGCAGCCGCAGGAGGCTGGAGCAGGCAGAAGGCCGGGAACAGGTATTTTTGCTGTACCGGAGCATGAGAAGGCTGCTGAAGGCAGTCGGCTGTGACAAAAGGCTGCGGGGTTTCGATGAGAGCGCCGGGTCGTTCAACAGGCTTCTGGAGCAGTGCGGCTTCGGTGAGAAAGAACCAACGCCGGAGGAGCTGCGGGAGGCCAGGAGATTTTGCGAGACAGTGGCGAAAGAGGTCTATGCCGGGCTGCCGTTTTATAAGAAGCCGCTGTTTATGGGAGCGAATGTTTATGGTTTTGGCAGATAAGCGGTCAGCACTGAAGGAGAAAGAGAATGGATGATAAACTGTTTAAAATCTTAGATAAAGTATATC
Source organism: Bacillota bacterium (assembly GCA_023663285.1). Classification (GTDB taxonomy): domain Bacteria; phylum Bacillota; class Clostridia; order Lachnospirales; family Lachnospiraceae; genus Acetatifactor. Next base: position 3,492 of record JAMPHT010000057.1, on the reverse strand, counting down.
ACAAGAAAAAATATGAAAAAGACGAAAACGGCTATCAGCGCTTGATCAAGACCGGAGACGTATTCCATCGTGATACAGGAACAACTACCTATTCGCTGGATGTTCTGTCTCCTGAGGAATTAGACTATTTGCTTTCCAGCGGCTATCCGGTCAATGAGGTCGCGGCATATTCTCATGACGAATGTGTGCAGGGCTACAAAGAGCTCCTGCACCATGCCAATCTGACTTTGGAGAATCTGCTGGCGGCTTATCTGTGCGGATTTTCTAGTTTTCCGAGAGGGAGACAGCCTATCCTCAGCTATTTGTTTGCAAGGTCAGTCCCCGAACATACCTTTACCCCATTTAAAGAGGGCGGAGATGTCTGCACGGTATGTTCCGTCCATAAATATATGTGGGTCGAGAAAGGCAGGGAATTGTTCCGAAATTATTGGGGATATTCATGGAATGAAGTGTGGGGCGAATCACTTGTCGATCTGCAGGAATTTTCTGAATTGCCGCCATGCATTCCTACAGAAAAGGATATTCAGATCTTTTGCACCGTGATCGATTTGATCAGAAATGCTCCTTCAGGAGAAACACCCGGAAAGCTGGAGCAGCGAATCAGAAAAGCAAAGGTTGTTCCTCATTATGAGAAGTACAGGTTTCGCGGCCAGCTCATGACGCTTGCCGAGCTGGGCGTTATGCCTAATCCATATGTCAGACCCTTATACGACGGATTTGTTCCATTCGGGCAGAGATGCCAGATCAGAATTCCCGGCAGTGCAAGGTCGGATATTGTTTTGCCCCTTGCCGGGTGGCGGGGCGATGATCCGATCAATGAGGACAGGCTTCATTCCCTGTTCGGAGGCAGGAAAAATTTTTAAAGAGAGAAGAAAGGTGGCGGGATGTTAGTCATAGAGTTGGACAGGGAAAATTTTGAGTATGACGCACAGGCTTTTGTGAAGGCATTTTTCCCGGAGGAGCAGGTGGAGGTGCTGCTTCCGGAAAGCCGGGCGGATAAGCGTGAAAAGCTGTCAGGCGAGGTGAAGATCAGGGTAGTGACCGGGGAAAGGCAGGCGGAGGTATTTATCAGTCCTAAGCTGCACAGTGAAGGAGCCTTGGCAGATCCCCGCAGCAGGACCTGCAGCATACAAAAGGTGGCGGCGACAGACGGTGGGAGCGCAGGGGGGCCGGATACCTTCCTGTGTTATCGGTGGGAGCAGGCAAAGGAAAAGAGCTATAAGGAGGGTTTTAAGGAATTTTTTTACCGCACTCTGTCCGAAATAACGGGCAGGCAGCTTCCCTGGGGGATGCTTACCGGCATCCGCCCCACAAAGATCGCCTATGGTATGCTGGAGGAAGGCAGGAGCAGGCAGGAGATACTGGAGCATTACTGCGGAAGCTATTTTGTCAGCAGTGCGAAGGCGGAGCTTGCCGCGACAATAGCGGAGCGGGAGCGCAGACTGCTGGCTGGCGTTCATTACGAGGATGGCTACAGCCTTTACATCGGCATTCCCTTTTGCCCTACCACCTGTCTTTACTGCTCCTTTACTTCCTACCCCATAGCCGGATACCAGAAGAGGGTGGACGGGTATCTGGACTGTCTGCTGAAGGAGGCGGAGGATGCGGCAGGGCAGCTGCAGGGTAAAATATTGGACAGCGTTTATATCGGCGGGGGAACGCCCACCACGCTGGAGCCGGAACAACTGGACAGGCTGCTTTCCGGGCTGAAGGAGTTGTTTGACTTTGGCAGGGTGCAGGAATTTACGGTGGAAGCGGGGCGGGCAGACAGCATCACGGAGGAGAAGCTGAAAACACTGTACCGCCACGGCGTTACAAGGATCTCCGTAAATCCCCAGACCATGAAGCAGGAGACACTGGAGCTGATCGGCAGAAGGGCGTCCGTGGAGCAGGTGGAGGCGGCTTATGCACTGGCCCGCCGGGTAGGCTTTGACAATATCAATATGGATATTATTCTGGGACTTCCGGGGGAGGGTCCGGAGGATGTGCAGCGCACCATAGATCGGCTGACGGAGCTTTCGCCGGACAGCCTGACGGTACATTCCCTTGCCGTGAAACGGGCTTCAGGGCTGAACCGATGGATACAGGAGAACGGAACGTCCATGCTGCGCAACACGGAGGAGACCATGGCCATTGCGGCTAAAGGCGCGAAAAGGCTGGGCATGGCGCCTTACTATCTCTATCGCCAGAAGAATATGTCAGGAAATTTCGAGAATGTGGGTTATGCCAGAGAGGGAAAATTCGGGCTGTATAACATACTGATCATGGAGGAGATGCAGTCCATCGTGGCGCTGGGGGCGGGAAGCATCTCAAAAAGGGTGTACCCCGACGGGCGGATCGAGCGGAGCGAGAATGTGAAGGACGTGGCTCTCTATATGGAAAAAATCGACGAGATGATGGAGCGGAAGAGGAGGCTGCTGGGGGATTTTTAAGAGGCAAAAAGGGGCAAATCGGTATTAACCGACAGCCCCTTTTAACCATTCGCGGCTTTCTGATTTTTACAAAAAACTGATGATCAGTTCTCGTGCGTCTTTCCATATATCTTCTGGGCATTTTTCTTTGAACCGAGCGTGTCTGGCATTGACATCCAGCATTTTTACCTGATCGCACAGTATGACGCCGGTTGTCTGAGTTCGTTCGTCTAATTCTACATGAAATGGATGTTTTTTGTTAGTATTAGTAATTGGGCATACAAGCGCTAATGCACTATGTTGATTTAAAGTTTCATTGCTGAGAACGATAGCAGGTCTTTTTCCCTTCTGTTCATGACCAGCCTGTGGGTCAAAATCCATTTCAACGATATCGCCCTGGTTGAATACTACCATATTTCATTACCTAACGGATCACCTACATTGACCTCTTGTGTATTTTCGACATAAATTTCATCAATTGGTCTTTTGTAGAATGCCTCTAACCTTTCCTTCAGATTAAGGTATTTTGGCTTATTGTTTTTTTCAATAGTCATTTTTCCATCATATATGCTTATTGATATTGTATCATTTTCTTTTAGATCCATTTGCGACAGCATTTCTTTTGACAATCTGATTCCCTGACTATTTCCCCACCTCCTGATAGCAGATTGTGTTACATAAGCACTTCTAAATTCATTATCCACAGCATTTTTGTAATTGATATTTTCTTTAATGTTTGTTTTCATATTCATAGTAAAGTTCCCTATTCTTAGCGTACGGCAAAACTAAGGATCATACAACAAAGCTTTGCACGATAATCTTATAACTAAGTTATTAAAACTTAGTATTCGTAGTGTACAGCAAAAGACAACAAAGTCTTGCTTTGAAGTTCTTATAGCTAAGTTCTTAAACTTAGCTTTCATAGTATGGTGTGCAACATATGATGGTAATACCTTTAGTGTAAGTATATACAAAGTATATCCGTTTGTCAAGAAAATATTCATATTTTATGTATTATGAAGAATGTAGGGTTGTTTCACGAAGAAAAATAAATAAGTGGAAGAATATAGAATTCAGCGAG
>JAMPHT010000056.1 GCA_023663285.1 Bacillota bacterium | reverse complement strand
GCGGTATATCCTCACTCCTGCACCTGTTAAATCCTTTTTCAGAGGGCTTCCCCATTTTCTCAAACACAACCTTGAAATCTTCTAACCATTCCTCCAGATTCCCTCTTTGCATCTCCGCTTTTGTAATCACATCCGGAAAATATTTTTCTTTTATTTTTGTGTAACACATCTCCACTGCAAGATTCAGGGAACATTCTTTCCCAGCCACGCCGAGATTTCCTAATCTCCAATATTTTTTAATTCCACCCGGCTATTTTTCCTGTACAAAAAGGCTGTTGCCAGTAATGTTACGATACAGCAGGCAGACTTTAGCAAATGGGCTGCTCCGCCTGAAACCATTGCATTGGCTGCCACGAATAAGACGGTAAGAAGCACACCGCCCAGGCCGCCCAGCATAGAGGACGCGCTCTGCTTGACCACACTCGTCTCACTTTCCCACGTAAGAACCGGAAGGCGCAGATTGACGGTAAGCCCAAACACACAGGAAAACAGGATAATGACCGCCGGGATCAAGAGAAGCCAGACCTGTGACGCCGGATCGGGTCTGAGCGCCAGGGCCAGCATGACCTCTGATACCAGATAAAAAGGAAGGATCAATATCAGATTCATCAAAAGCTTGGCATCCAGGACAGCCTTGGTGTCAAGGGGCAGGCTGTTCACGATCCACCAATGCTTCCCTTCCATGGAAACAGACACACAGGTGGTGTTCATCACGCTGAAGATCCCTGCCACTACAAAGGGGATATACCCGGCAATATCGACCGAAAGTGGAAACAACTCCGTCACCCTGTCTATTCCCGTTATAAGGACCGCTCCCGAAAAAACCACTCCCATGACCGGGCCTATAATGGTGTTGGTCACATAGATACCGGAAGAAAAGTACCTTTTCAGCTCCCTTTTTACCAAAGCCTTCAGCACAGAATCTCTTTTCAAATCTCCCATCCGATAGTTATGCCTTGCCAACGTGCCGTATAAGCTCCGGCATATTTTGTGGAAACAGCTTGAAATAAGGATCGCAACGGCTGCCAGCACCCCCGCAGACAGAAGCAGGCACAGAATAAGCTTCCTTAGATCCATCCGGATCATTGCACTTCCAAGCCATAAAGCGGGAGGGTACACTTTTCCTAAAATTGCGGAAACGACGCCTGACAGTTCTGTCAGCATTTCCGGACTGATCTCCCCTGCATCCCCGGAAAGCCGGGATGCGCCGACAAAGATCATGATCACTGCCAAAACGGAAAGACCTGACATTACAAGGCTTTTATACCGCATTCTGGACGCGATCGCAGTGATCAGCGCCCCCACAAAAACTGCTCCCACCGTAGGCAAAACAGGCGAGACTGCAATCCCCAACAGGCAAAACGGCAAAAAAGCAAGACCCGGTCTTACAAACCAGATATAGACCCCCAGCCCCGGCAGCAGCACCCCTACCGTGATCAGCAGATTTTCCACATACAGCCGCCAAAAGCGGCTGATCACAATAGCGCCCTGGGAGACCGGCAGGGAAGAAAGAATGTCATATCCCTCTTTTTTGAACATGATGCCGCCTGCCTTGAAAATGCCGAAAAAGAAAATCAAAAGGCTGGAGATCATGATCAGATAAGCGGGCACGACGTCACACAGCGAAAGAATACACAGCCCATAGGACAGCCCGCCCACATAAAACACCATTATAAAAGCCACAAGGATACCGGTCGCTGCCAACAGCAAGGCTCTGCGTTTTACCCGTTTGTCTTTGGAAAACCGCAGCGCATTCAGTCCGAAAATATTATAAAGCTCGGTCCTTACCAGAGCTTTAGTCTGCGCAAGCATCATTCTCATGGCTTATCACCTCCATAAAAATCGATTCCAGCGTCTGCCCCGGCTTCACGATCCGATCCATCTCCCCCGACGCCACAAGGACGCCGTCTTTCATGATCGCCACCTTGCTGCACAGCTTTTCCGCCACATCCAGCACATGAGTGGAAAAAAGGATCGCGCCGCCCTTTGCGCAGATTTCCCGCATAATATCCTTCAGGATCACAGACGCCTTGGGATCCAGGCCCACAAAGGGTTCATCCAGGATCAAAAGCTTCGGCTCATGCACCAGCGCAGAGATCAGCGCCAGCTTCTGCTTCATCCCATGGGAATAGGTTGAGATCAGATCCCCAAGGGACTGGGTGATCTCAAATAGTTCTGCATATTTTTGAATGCGTTCCTTTCTGTCTGACGCTTCCACCTGAAAAATATCCGCCACAAAATTCAAATACTGCACGCCGGTCAGATATTCATAAAGATCCGGGTTGTCCGGAATATAAGCAAGTTTTCTTTTGCACCCCAAGGGATCCTTCCTTATATCAGTACCGTCTATCAGGATCTCCCCCGTATCGAAGCCATGGATGCCGGCAATGCACTTCAGCGTCGTGGTCTTTCCCGCCCCGTTATGCCCGATAAAAGCGTAGATATCCCCCTGTTCGAGCTGCAGGCTGATGTCCGTGACCCCCTTATCACTCCCCTTATAATGCTTGGTCAAATGTTGAATAGTAAGCATATTTTCTCCCTTTCTGTACGGTTTTTATGCCTCTACCCTAACACATGACGCAGCGTCACGAGCAATACTTTATATAAATTTTTTCAAGTATTGGTTTTAGCCTGTTATGAAAATTCTTGATCTCCTGCTGTAAATTATTCATTTTTCCCCCAGATACTATTCGCCTCCATGGGTCTGGAAAAATTTGCTCAGCCCCCTTAAAATCACGTAAAGCAAGGCGCCCAGAAAGGCCCCCAACGTGTTGGTGACGATATCGTCGATCTGAAAATAGCCCCGGCCTGTCACCAGCTGCATGGTCTCGATCCACAGGCTGATCACCGCTCCCAGAAGCGTACACCAGAAAGGCTTCCACCGCATGGAAGAATTCCAACAGTAAAACAGGCCATAGGGAATGAACAGCAGAACATTCTCTACAACAAACGCATTGTTTCTGTCATTGATACCCCAGGTGGAAAACAGCCTCAGATCCAGCACATCGGACCTGCTGCCGCTCTCCCTTGAAAAAAACGTAATAACGATCAGCACTGCCATGTAAACGCAGAACACAGTGACCGGCGCCCATTTCACCGGCGGCTTCTGCTTCTTTTTTCTTACCACATTCGCAAGCCATACTGCAGCCGCGGCCACAGGGATACCCACCGCAAGGCCATAGGGAAGATACCCAAAAGCCCGCGATATATCCGCATCTATATATTCAATCATCAAAGCTCCTCATCAATAGCTGTCCCAACGTTCCCCCGCGTGCTCCCACTTTTCCTTTTCTTTGAACAGCCTGTCGTTCATCCATGCCACCGCATCCGTGACACCATCCTCGTCAAACGAAAACTCCGCACTTTCCTTATCTTTATCGGGCGTTGTAACAAAATTAAAGGGTTCCGGCCATACAGTACAGCGAAGCTTACGTTCATCCCCTTCGCCCGCCACGCCCTCCAGGCGGTAGCGCATTCCCTGATGGCATCCCGTATACTCTGTTTTCTTCAAATATTCCATAGAAAGAATATCGTTTCTGTCTATCATATTCCCTCCGGCGCCACCGGCACATATCGTCCTCACTCTTATACAGTATATACCAAGATTCTTCCCCTTTCAAGCAATATTATCCGCGCTTCCTGCATCATATCTGCATCAAATCTGCATACTCATCTCTTTTTTCAGCTGGCGCATGATCTTTTTTTCCAGTCTGGATATGTAGGATTGGGAGATCCCCAGCATGGCAGCCACTTCTTTCTGGGTCATCTCCTGCCCTTCCCTGTTTCCTAAGCCGAACCGGAGATTGATTATCATTTTCTCCCGCTCCGACAGCTTACTGATCGCTCCCAACAGCAGCTTGCGCTCCACCTCATTTTCAAGGTCGCGATAGATCACATCCTCATCCGTTCCCAGAATATCCGACAGCAGCAGCTCGTTTCCGTCCCAGTCCACATTCAGGGGCTCATCCAGCGATACCTCCTGGCGGACTCTGCTGTTGCGGCGCAGATACATCAGTATCTCGTTTTCAATACATCTGGAGGCATAAGTGGCAAGCTTGATATTCCGCTCCGGATTAAAGGTGTTGATAGACTTTATCAATCCAATGGTGCCAATGGAGATCAGGTCCTCCACTCCCACGCCGGTATTGTCAAATTTCTTTGCAATATAGACTACCAGGCGCAGGTTATGCTCGATCAGCGTCGCCTTTGCCTCGGCGTCCACCTCTGTTCCCAGGTCGCTGATGACCTGGCTTTCCTGATCCACCTCCAGAGGCGGCGGAAGCACCTCCGCTCCGCCTATATAGTGGATCTCGCTCTTTCTGCCAAACAGCGGGTTCTCTCTTCGTATCATTTTAAATTTCATTCTTCCCGGTATTGCTACTTTTAATATCATATCTAACCTCCATTTTTGATCTTTCTTCTCTTTTTGATCATACCTTTTTTACACTTCCAGTCAGGATCCGGGGATTTAAAATCATTCTTATGACTTCCGCCCCCGGCGCTTCCGTCTCCGGCGTCTCCGCCGCCGAGATTCTCTCCGGGCTCACCGCCACATAGACCCCCCGGAGCACCTTCCGCATCCCGTCCAACTCTACCTGCAGCTCCGGCAGAAGATAGCCCTTCAAAATGCCCTTCTTTTTTCCGATGCTGTGATAGGGAACTGCCCGGAACAGCTCACCGTCCTCTTCCCACAGACGTCGAAACACCTCTTCCTCCACTACGCACACCGGCTTCCCGCTGATGGGCTCTGTCAGGCTGTTTCCCGAATCGATCAACGCCGATACCGTGACCTGTTTTTCCGCCCGTACCAGCGTGACCCGGCAAAGGCTGTTTTCCTTTTTTGACGCCCAATGAAAACGCCCCAGGAAAAGGAATACGATACCTCCCACCCCCAGAATGCCGAAAATACCCGTCAGGATCCCTCCCCTGACCGGAAAGCTGCGAAGCAGAAAAAGCAGCGCTCCGCCCATGCAGAAAGAGAAAAGCAGCATTTTTTCCATGAGCTTCAGAAGATTTCTCAACCCCCTGACAGGAAATGCCATCGGCAACATTCCCAGTGCCCCCGCCGCCCCTAAGAATAATTTTAAGGGTACGGAGACGTTCAGCAGGAAAAGCAGCAGATAACAGCCGCCTCCGAAAGCCGCCCCCAGCAGCAGACGCAGGGGCGCTGCCGTTTGAAATGTACTCCGGTCCACCAACATCAGTATATAGAGGTTCATAACAAAGTTGACCAGGAACAGACTGTCTACATACAATTCATAACGCATCGGCATCATCCTTTTCATAATGATTATAAAGGGATGTCTGTATGGAATTTGTCAAAAAGCTGACAGTGACAGACTTTTTTCTTCGACAAAAAAACCGTGCAGCTTACCGCTGTACGGTTTTTATTGAATAGAAGTTCTTTTCACCTTATTTTCTTTGCAGAAAATCCGGTATTTTCAAACTCTTCTCCTCTACGGAGCTTCTGATATCGACCGGCTTCTGGATCCCCTGTGCCGGTCTGGGCGCCGGCTGTCCTGCAGGCTGTGCACCTGTGCCGGGCTGCATATTCATGCCCTTCAGGGAATTGGGTATCAGATGGGCCGTGGGCTGCCTGTAGGCCGTCCCTGCACCCAGCCTGGGCTGCACCGCCGCGTTTGCGGACGCATCCTCCAGCCCTGTGGCAATGACGGTGATGGTACAGCTGTCCGCCTTGGCTGCATCATACATTGCGCCGAAGATGATGTTGACATCCTCGCCCGCCAGATTCTGTACATAGCTTGCGGCGTCATTGGCGTCAGCCAGCGTAATGTCGCCGGAAACGTTGATGATCACATGGCTTGCGCCGGTGATGGTGGTCTCCAGCAAAGGACTCTCCACGGCCATCTTGACCGCCTCCAGGGCCTTGTCGTCGCCCTTGCCCTCACCTATGCCGATATGTGCAATACCCTTGTCCTTCATGACCGTCTGAACATCCGCAAAGTCAAGGTTGATGACGGCAGGGACGTTGATCAGATCCGTAATGCCCTGCACCGCCTGCTGAAGGACTTCATCCGCCTTCTTAAGCGCCTCAGGCATAGTGGTACGCCTGTCCACGATCTCCAGAAGCTTATCGTTTGGAATGACGATCAATGTATCCACGTGCTCCTTGATATGCTCGATACCGCTGAGCGCATTTACCATACGGGCCTTTGCCTCAAAGCGAAAAGGCTTTGTCACCACGCCCACAGTGAGTATCCCCATCTCCTTCGCCAGCTTTGCCACCACGGGAGCCGCCCCGGTCCCGGTGCCGCCGCCCATGCCGCAGGTGACAAACACCATATCCGCCCCTTTCAGCGCGGTGGATATCTCCTCTGCGCTCTCCTCGGCGGCCTTCTCGCCGATCTCAGGCTTTGCCCCTGCGCCCAGACCCTTGGTAAGCTTCTCGCCGATCTGCAGAAGCTTCGGCGCCTTGCAGAGCTGTAAAGCCTGTTTATCGGTATTCACACCGATAAAGTCCACTCCGTCGATCTGTTCGTCAATCATTCTATTAACAGCATTATTACCTGCGCCGCCCACACCGACAACAATTATCTTGGCCGCAGATTCAGCGTCATTCGTCTTAATCTCAAGCAAAGGTATATCCTCCTTTTAACATATTAACTCATATAGTCTATCATATAATTATTTTTTCAATTTAGCAACCATTTTCTGAAAAAGTTTGATTACTGCGTTTCCTCCGGCTTAAAAATGTATCTTCCGCCGCTTTCCATATAGGTCTCCATCTGGAGTGTGCCGCTTAGCCCCTGTAGATCGGGGAGCAGCTTGGGCAGGAGCATAAGCTTGTCCCCGATGGTGTTCATATCGTTTCCAAGCGTCACCTTCACATTGCCAAAATAAGCCGTTATCTCCCCGTTTTCGCCAAAATAAAGCTTGTCCGTCTTAAGCTCATACTTGTTCAGAAGCCTTGTGATATTCAGAATATTGTTGAATACGTTCCTGTCCTCCACCGGCAGCTCCTGTCCCACCACCATATAGCCGAAGTCCAGTCCCAGGATCTGAGGCACTCCCGCAGTGCGCACTCCGGAGCTCTCCACCACATAACCGTCCTTGTCAAAGTACATATAGGTATCCATAAACTTCACATATCCCGTAAGCGCTTTTTCATAGACAATGATCTTGATGGTGTCCGGCGCCAGCACCTTCACATCCATCACATCCACAAAGGGTACATTCTCCACTCCCTTGTTCCGATATTTCAGGGAGAGGTACAGGGAGTTGTTACCGAAGGCGCCGCCCATGACGATTTCCTTTATCTCCTCCTCCGTATAATGCACATTTCCCTCTACATACACCTGCTGCACCGTGTATGTTTTCATCACATACTGTCCGGCTCCCCATACCGCTGTCCCAAGAACGACAAGTACCAGTAAAATAATACCGGCCTTTTTCCTTTTAAACACTTATGATCCTCGCTCCTAACTCCCTGAAATCTCTGCAGATATTTTCATATCCGCGGTATACATACAGGCATCCTGAAACACAGGTCTTTCCCCTGGCCAAAAGTCCCGCCACCGTCAGCGCGGCTCCACCCCGCAGCTCCCTGGCCTCCGTCACGGCTCCCTGCAGCGCAGGGACCCCTTTTACCAATACCTTTGTTTCGTCCGTCTGTTCTATAGACGCCCCCATTTTGCGAAGCTCTTCCACTACCCGGAACCGATTTTCAAAAATCTTTTCTTCAATTACGGTCTCTCCTTCCCCTATGGTCTCCACCGCCAGCGCCACGGACTGAAGATCCGTTGGAAAGCCGGGATAAGCGGCAGTCTCAATGCGTTCCACGTTTCTGGGCCGGTCGGGTCCCTGTACATAAATACCCTTTTCGGAGACATACAGCTTACCGCCCATGCGCTCCGCCAGCTTTATCACAGCCTCCATCTCATCTCCCGGCGCTTTCTCCAGGAAAATACATCCGCCTGTTCCGATGCAGGCAAGCAGATAGGTCCCCGCCACGATGCGGTCCGCAGGCACCTCAAAATCCGTGCCGTAAAGGGCTCTTCCCCCTTTGATGACCAGCCGGCTGCTGCCGATTCCCTCGATACCGGCCCCGCAGCGTTCCAGATACCGGCACAGCGCCGTTATCTCCGGCTCTCTGGCCGCCCCCTCCAGAACCGTATCTCCCTCCGCCATGACGCCGGCGAGAATAATATTCTCCGTTGCTCCCACGCTGGGCTTGGGCAATGTGAGCCTGGCCCCGTGCAGCCGGTCTGCGGAAGCCTTCAGCAGGCCCTTCTCCTCCTGAAACTCCACTCCCATCTGCTCAAGGGCTGCAATGTGCAGATCAATGGGACGGGAACCGATGACACAGCCCCCCGGATGTTCCATCACCACCTCGCTGCATCTGCCCAGCATGGCTCCCAGCAGGCACAGGGAAGATCGCATCCCTCTCACCGCCTCAGAACACATTTCCCCCCGCTTCACCCTGGAGGAATCCACCAGCAGCCCGTTCTCCTGCCAGTTCACGGTACAGCCCAGGCTCTGCAGCAGGCTTGCCATGGCGTAAACATCCGAGATCCTGGGACAATTCTTTATATAAGAGCACTCACCTGTAAGCAGCGTCGCCGCCAGGATCGGAAGCGTCGCATTTTTGGAACCCTGGATACAAACTTCTCCCTGCAGGGCGACACCGCCCCATATGTGAATAGAATCCATATTCCTTCAGCCTCAAATAAGATTACTATATCCTATGAGGCGGGGCTTGTCTTAGTTCCCTATAACTCCTTCAGCTGTATCCGCTTTGCCACGCTTAGGACCAGGCCGATCTCTATCAGCAGGAACATGACGGATGAGCCTCCATAGCTGATAAAGGGCAGTGAGATCCCCGTGTTGGGAATGGTGTTTGTCACAACGGCAATATTCAAAATAGACTGTATGGCAATGTGTCCCATCACCCCCACCACCAGCATTGCGCCGAACAGGTCCGTGGCGTTGTTGGCGATCACCATCATCCTCCACAGCAGCATAATGAACATCAATATTACTGCAATGGCGCCGAACAGGCCCAGCTCTTCACAGATGATGGAAAAGATCATATCGTTCTGGGCCTCCGGCAGGAAACTGAGCTTCTGCATACTCTGCCCCAGTCCTTTTCCCCAGATGCCGCCGCTTCCGATGGCATACAGTGCCTGGATAGTCTGAAACCCTTTGCCCTGGGCCTGGCTCTCCGGGTCCAGCCACGCCACGATACGCTCGCTTCTGAAGGCCATCTGCTCGCCGGAGTTGTAGGCGGACACGATCACGAATACCGCCACCGCCACCACAGCCACACCGGCCGCTCCCATGATAACGAACTTCCTGTAATCCGGACTGGCCACAAATACCATCAGCACCGAGATCCCCAGAATGATAATGGCGGAGCTTAAGTTCCTTGTGATCAGGTACACCTCCAGCACCACAGGCATGGGCACCAGCACCATGATGATAAATCCTTTCATGCTGCGGACGCTCTTTCCCATCTTGCACACCAGCACTGCCAGAAACAGGATCATGCCCAGCTTTGCCACCTCCGCAGGCTGCAGGTTCAGACCGACCCCAGGGATCTTGATCCACCGCCTCGCGCCGTGGGATTCCACCCCCAGAGGGGTCTTGACTAACGGCACCAGCGCCATGGAGACCAGATAGCCCAGAAGTGCAAACCGCTCCCAGAACTGATAAGGGATATTGGCCACGAGGATCATCATCACAAGCCCTATGATCACTGCCGTCAGCTGCTTTTTCAGGTAATAGGCCGCATCCCCAAAGTCCTGAAAGGCTTCATAGGAGCTGGCGGAATAGATCATCACCAGTCCGAACCCCAGCAGGAACAGTACAATAAACAGCAGGCTGTAGTCAAAAAAGTATTCGGATTCTTCCTTTTTTCTCCTTTTTGCAATTCGCTGTGTTGCCATAGACACTCCTTATAGCCGTTTTATGCCAGTCCTCTGACGTATTCTTTAAAAAGCTCTCCTCTGACCTCATAGTTGGGAAACATCCCCCAGCTGGCGCAGGCCGGCGACAAAAGCACCGCGTCCCCCTCCTCCGCAAGCTGCGTGCAAAGCTTAAGACACTCCTCATAGCTGTCGGCGAAGCGGATCCTGTCAAAGCCGTGGCTTCTGGCACAGGCCGCGATCTTTTCCCTGGTCTGCCCTATGAGCACCAGCCACTTGACCTTGCCTGCAAAGCTCTCGATCCACTCATCATACTCATTTTCCTTATCGAAGCCTCCGCCAATCAGGACCGTTGGCCTGCTCATGGCTTTGATGCCCTGGATAGCGGCGTCGGGATTGGTCCCCTTGGAATCGTTGTAATAGTCAACGCCTCCTTTGTTCGCCACAAACTCGATCCTGTGCTCCACCGCATGAAATCCCCGGATGACCTTTAAAACACATTCCTCCGGCGCTCCCATTCCCTCAGCCATGGCAAGCGCCGCCATCACATTTTCCACGTTACAGAGGCCCACCAGATTCATATCCCTGTGAATATCCAAAACCTCACGGGTGCTTCCGTCTCCGCTCTTCATGATTTTATCTTCCTGCAGCCAGTAGCCCTCCCTCAGCTCCCTCGCCGAGGAAAACCAGACCACCTTCGCAGGACATCTCGCCCCGAAGGCTCTGGTATACTCATTCTCATAGTTCAGCACACAGATGTCTTTCTTCGTCTGGTTTCGGGCAATATTCTCCTTGGCCTTCACATAGGCTTCCATCGTATGGTGGCGGTTCAGGTGATCCGGCGTGATGTTCAATATGGCGGAGACCGCCGGATGAAAATCGCAGATGGTCTCCAGCTGGAAGGAACTGATCTCCCCCACCGTCACAGTGTGGGCATTTGTCTTAAGACACTCGGAGGTGTAGGCATTTCCGATATTTCCCACCACAAAGACCTTCTCCTCTCCCAGCCACGCTCTCATGATCTCCCCCATAAGGGTGGTGGTGGTGGTCTTGCCGTTAGTGCCCGTGATGGCGGCGACCCTGCCCTTCTCCTCCCGGTATCCCAGCTCGATCTCACCCATGATTTTCGCGCCCTGTTCCCGCAGGCTCTGCACAAGGGGAATATCCACAGGCACTCCGGGGCTTAAAACCACGTTCTGCACCGCCTTAAACGTCTCCTCCGGCAGCGTCCCCGCAATGCAGGCCGCCCTGCTGTCCGGGGGAAGCTTTTTCCGGATCTCCTCCGCTGTCAGCGTCTCGCTGCTGTCATACAGCGTCACATTCTCCCCTATATGCTCCAAAAGCTTTACCGAACCGACTCCGCTGATGCCGGAGCCTATGACAAGATAATTTTCCATAGCTGTCGTTTCCTTTTTTCTATTTCAGTTTCAGTTCTATCATTTTAAGCTCTATCATTTTAAGCCTGATGGTCTTAATCCCACCAGCGCCACCAGGCACATCAACGCCGTGATAATGGTGAACAGGGCTGAGATCCTGGTCTCAGACCAGCCGCAAAGCTCAAAGTGATGGTGCAGCGGAGCCATTTTGAAAAGCCGTCTGCCGCCGCTTATTTTGAAATATCCCACCTGCAGGATAACGGTGAGCACCTCCACCAGATAAACAAAACCCACGATTGCGATAAATAACGGCATCTGCAGCATATAGCCGCAGGCCGCCACAAAGCCTCCCAGGGCCAGGGAGCCCGTGTCCCCCATGAACACCTCCGCCGGGTGTACATTGAACAGCAGGAATCCCAGCAGCGCCCCTGTCACCGCGCAGGTCACAGGCTCGATCCCGCTCCCTGTACCGATGGCAACCACCGTAAAAAACACCGCCACGATCACCGTAACGCTCCCTGCCAGTCCGTCCAGGCCGTCCGTGAAATTCACACCGTTCACGGTCCCCAGCACCACAAAGAACAAAATGGGAATGTTCCATATGCCGAGATCCAGAAAAACCTCCGGCAGAAAAGGCACTCTCATGGCAAGACTCACATCCGTAAAATACAGCAGATAGCAGGCAAAGATCCCGGTGACCGCTATCTGGCCCGCAAGCTTCTGCAGGGGCGAAAGCCCCATGGAACGCCTGCAGACCACTTTTATGTAATCATCCAGAAACCCGATCAGTCCAAACCCTGCCGTCAGGAACAGGATGGGTGCGGTTCCCGGATAATCCTTCACAAAGAGCAGGGTAGCCACGGATACCGACAGGAGGATCAGCAGCCCTCCCATGGTGGGCGTACCGTTCTTTTTCAGATGCCCCGCCGGGCCGTCCTCCCTGACTGTCTGCCCCACCTTGAGCCGTTTCAGCCAGGGGATCAGCACCGGTCCTAAGACCGCGCTGATGCAGAAAGAAATTACCACCGCTAAAATGCTGACTTTACTTATCATTGATTATACTCCATTATTCCCAAATACGGAAGAATATTTTCAAAAAGCTGCCGAACCACAGGCGCCGCCACCTGCCCGCCGTAATAGGTCCCCTGGGGATCATTCACAATGGCAAGGGCGATGACCTGCGGATCGTCCGCCGGGGCAAATCCGATAAAGGAAGCGATATACCGGCCGCTTCCCCTGGGCAGGGTCTGGCTGGTGGCTGTTTTCCCGCCGATACGGAAGCCTGCCACGCCGCCGTTTTTCCCTGAGCCCTCGGACACCACCATCTCCAGGATCTCCCGCATGGTGGCGCTGGTTTCCTCAGATACGATTCCTTCCGTCACAGGATAGGTGAAGGTTTCAAGCACATTTCCTTCCTCATCCAGCGTTTTCACCCCGAAATGAGGAGTTATCCTGTTTCCTCCGTTGATGATGGAGGACGCCGTGGTAATAAGCTGTATGGGAGTGATCTGGAAGGACTGGCCGAATGCCACCGTGGCAAGCTCCACGTTCCCCATATTTTCCTTCTGGTGCATAATGGTTGCCGCCTCGCCGGGCAGGTCGATCCCGGTCTTTGTCTTTAAACCGAACTGTTCAAAGTACCGGTAGTAATTATCTATGCCCAGCCGCAGTCCCACGGTTATCAGCGCCGGATTGCAGGAGTTCATCATACAGTGGGTGAAGTCCTGAGTGCCGTGGCCCGCCACCTTATGACAGCGTATCTTCCTGTCGTCCACTATGATGAATCCCGGACAGTTAAAGGTGCTGGCGGTGGTGATCACCTGCTCCTCCAGCCCTGCCGCCGCTGTGATGATCTTAAAGGTGGACCCCGGCTCATAGGTGTCATTGATGCAGCCGTTCCGCCAGACGGCATTCAGCAGATCCTGCTTTTCCTCCGCTGTGAGATTTGCCTCGTCCGTGCCCTCCGGCAGCTCATAAGGGTCGTTCAAATCGAATTCCGGCACGTTCACCATGGCGTATATCTCCCCGTTTCTGGGATCCATCACCAGGATGGAAACGCTGTCCGCCTGCTTTGCAGCCCTGGCCTGGACCGCAAGCTGTGTGGCATAGGACTGGATATTCATGTCCAGGCTGACGCAGAGATCGCTGCCGTTTACCGGCTCTATCCTCCGCTCTCCCGCCGCCTCCACCTCAATGCCCTTGGCGTCCGTGATGGTGAGTATGGTTCCCGGCTCTCCCTTCAGATATTCCTCATAAACCACCTCAAGGCCGATGATTCCCTGGTTATCACCGCCGGTAAACCCCAGGACCTTGCTGGCCAGGTCATCATAGGGGTAATAGCGCTTGTAATCCTCATCCACCTTCACCCCTGCCAGATCGTACTCTCTGATCCTGTCCCCCACAGCTTTGTCAACGTTGCTCTTGATCCGCTCCATGGAGGAATACTTCTCTACCCGCTTTCTCACGTATTCCTCGGACAGCTCCAGCTCCCGGCACAGGATCTCCACGACCCTTTCCGGCTCTTCGATTTGATTATGTACCACTGATACCGTGCAGACCGTCTTATTGTCCGCCAGCACCTTGCCGTTCCGGTCCAGGATCCTTCCCCTGGCCGCCTTGATGCTCCGCTCTCTCTCATGAAGGTCCGTGGCCCGCTGAGAGTAATGCTCCGAGCGCCACACGCACAGGTACACAAGCCTGCCGAACAGAAGTACCAGCACTCCGGCGCAGAGGAAAAACACTACCAGAATCTTTTTCCTGTGAAAAATCCTGTTGTTATCCGTCAGCATGGAAAACCTCATAAAAAAGGTATTGATATACTTTATTCCTCTTTTTATAAGGTTATGTCACTCATCCTCTAATTGATATCCGGATTCACCGGCGTATCCGATCCCAGCACGGAATCTATCAGGAAGCCCTCCTGCGCGTCATAGCGGAAACCTGTGTCCGGGTCTACCCGATATCCGCTTTCCGGGTCCACGGGGAAGGACATCCAGTTCTGGCTTCCCACGCTGCCGTTTTCCTCGGAGCCCTCGCCGCCTTCCGACGCTTCTCCGGCAGATCCGCCGGCGTACTGGGTAGTGATCTCCAGATCCAGAGCCGCCAGCTCCTGTATTTCTGTCTCGCTCAGCTCCTCTGTCATAAAAATATTCAGATAGGGAAGCACCTCTGTCAGGATGTTCCGCACAATACCCGTGGCGTATCTGGCATTGCCCTGCTTCTCCGCATTGGGCCTGTCCACCACCACATAGATCGCGATCTGAGGGTCATCCGCCGGCGCAAAGCCCATAAAGGAAACCACATGATCCGTCTCGGAACGCTTGTGGGTGTTTGGGTCAATGGTTTCGGCCGTTCCTGTCTTGCCGCCGATCATATAGCCTGCGGGGCGGGCCGTCTTTCCGGTTCCGCTCTCCACCACAGCCCGACAGTACTGTCTGATATAGGCGGAGGTGGACTCGGATATGGTCTGCTTCAATACCCTTGGCTCAATATTTTCCACCGTAGCTCCGCCTGCGTTGGTGATCTTGCTCACCATATGAGGCTCATAGTAGTATCCACCGTTTATCAGGGAACTGAAGGCTGTGATAGTCTGTATCATCGTCACGTTGAAATTCTGGCCGAAGCTGTTGGTAGCCAGGTCCGTGGGCCCCATTTTATCCGCCGTATAGATCAGGCTGGCTGTCCTTGCCTCTCCCGCCAGGTCGATATTCGTCCTGAGCCCAAAGTTAAAAATACTCTGGAACTCGCAGAAGTCCTCCACCCCCAGCGTCTGGGCGATCCGCATCATAGACACATTGCAGGAGGTGGCGACGGCCTGCTCCAGGGTGTGCGTGCCCCGCATACTGCTGTGGCACTTGATCTCATGTCCGCCGATCTCCAGCATACCGTTGCACTCAAAGGTGCTGTTTGGCGTGATCGCCCCCTTTTCCAGAGCTGCCGCCACCGTAAAGGGCTTCGCCACGGAGCCGGGCTCATAGGTGCCGGTGATGCAGTAATTCTTCCAGAGATTGTTCAGATTCAGATACAGCTCGTCCTGGCTCATGGCGTCCAGAACAGCCTGGTCAATGACCTTTCCGTTCTTCTTGATCTCATAATAGCCGTTGCCGATGTCCACCTGTTCCACCATCATGGAGCCAAGCAGCGCCTGGGGGTCGCGCACATCATTCAAGTCATAGGTTGGGTAGCTTGCCATGGCAAGGATCTCTCCCGTGTCCACCCACTGAATGATGCAGCCCACATTTTCCGCTCCGTTGCCGGGATGGTATTCGTCCCTGTGTTCCTCCATAAATTTTTTCAGATACTTTTCCACGGTAAGCTGCACATTGGCGTCAATGGTGCTGTGGATGTTATTTCCGTCCAGCGCCGCCTTCACCGTGCGCTCCAGCGCCAGGTCGTCGTTCACATAGCCGTACTCCCTGCCGTTGACGCCGTTCAATATCTCGCTGTAATACTCCTCCAGTCCATAGCTGCCCTGATTGTCCGCGTTGGAAAAGCCGATCACGTCCGCCGCCATGGAACCGTAAGGATAGATCCTTTTGTACTCCTCCTCAAACCAAACGCCCCTTATGTTGGAGTTCTCGTTCTGAGCCGCTTTAAAATCGCTGATTTCATCATAGCTAAGCTGCTTCTTTGCCACATACCAGGCGGAGCTTTTGTTGGTTGACACGTGCTCCCTGACCGCCCCCATATCCAGATCAAAATACTGCTCCAGCGCGGCCAGCGTGGGCTCCAGATAAGGTATTTTCCCGCCGATCTCGGTATTCATGACCTTTGCGTCTATGATAAGGTTGTATACCTTCTCACTGGTGGCGATCACCGTTTCCTTTGCGTCCACGATGTCCCCCCGCCGGTAAGGCAGGATGGTGGAATCATACTGCTGCTGGGCCAGGACCTGCTTCTGGTACAGGGTCTCCTTATCCCTGGCCAGGACCAGCAGCCTTGCGCTCAAGCAGACGAAAGCCAGCAGTACTATTCCAAACAGTACCACCAGCTTCTTCTGCATCTTGATCGAAAATTTGTTCTTCTTTTTCTCATTTTGATTTTTGATATTTTGATTTTTCACACTGCACCTCTGCTGCTCTGTCATCTGGAACCCGGCACCTGACGCATATAATCGTCGCCCTCATTGGTGTAAGAAATGATCTGTCCCTCCTGAGCGTAGGTCATGCCCAGCTCACCGATGGCAATGCGCTTGATCTCCTCCAGATCGATACTGTTGACGATCCTGTTATACTGCTCGTTATTTGCATCCCGCAGGGTGTTCAGTTCGCTTTCCTTTGCAGCCACGCTTTTGGTCAGATTGGTCAGCTCCGCCTGAAGCTGAATATAGTTTACCAAAATAAACGCTGCGGCACACAGCGCCGCCGCCAGGAAAAACACATAGCCTGCGCTCATGTGGTTTGCCTTTTCACGGTTCTTGCGAACAGCAGGCTGCACCTGCCTCTTAGGCTCTGTCTCCCACTGTCTCTCCGCCTCCGGCTCATAGGCCGCGCTTCCGTAAACATAGAGGTTCCTGCTCCTCTCTGCCCTATCCGCCCTTGTGTCGGTTCTTTTTTCATATGTAGCCTGTCGGTAATTCCTTCTGTTTCGGCTCATAATGTTTTCCTGCTTTCCAAATTATACTTTTGCCGCCTCGAATACTCTCAGCTTAGCGCTTTGAGAGCGGCTGTTCTCCGCCAGCTCCCGCTCCGACGGCAGAATCGCCTTCTTTGTCACAACTCTTCCCTTTGACACCTTCCCACAGACACAAACGGGAAAATCCGGCGGACAGGTACAGGGGTTCTCATTCTTCCTGAATATAGTCTTTACAATGCGGTCCTCCAGGGAATGAAAGGTGATCACACATAATCTCCCGCCCGGATTCAGCATCTCTATGAATGCATCCAGCGAACCCTTAAGCACCTCCAGCTCCCGGTTACATTCAATGCGGATCGCCTGAAAGGTCTGTTTGGAGGGATGGCCGTTCTGCCGCAGCTTTGCCGGGATCGCCGCCCGGATGATCTCATTCAGTTCATAGGTAGTCTCTATGGGCTTGTCCGCCCTTGCCCTCACAATGTGCTTTGCAATATTTTTTGCGAATTTATCCTCTCCGTAATCCCTGATGACGCGATACAGTTCATTTTCGGAGTAATCGTTTACAATGTCCCTGGCGGTCAGGGTCTGACGCCGGTCCATCCTCATATCCAAGGGCGCGTCATAACGATAAGAAAAGCCCCTCTCCTCCGTGTCCAGCTGATAAGAGGAAACTCCCAGATCCAACAGGATCCCGTCCACCTTTCTCACGCCTTCCGCCGCAAGCGCCTCAGGCATATCGCAATAATTATTCCGCAGGACAGTCACTCTGTCTCCGAAGGGCGCCAGCCTTTCCGACGCCGCGCTGATCGCCGCTTCATCCTGATCGATTCCGTATAAATGGCCTGTGGTAAGCCTGCTGCACACCTGAAAAGCGTGTCCGCCGCCCCCCAGCGTACCGTCAACATAAATTCCGTCCGGCTTTACATGAAGTTGTTCAATGGTCTCCGCCAGCAACACGGAATAATGTTGAAAGTTCATACAAGGCACCTATATTGTCAGCCCCAGGTTGATCATTCCTTCCGAAATCTTGTTGATGTCCACCTGCCCGCTGTTCTCATTCCACTTCTCCAGACTCCAGATCTCAATACGTCCGCCCATTCCGGCAAGCACAACGTCCTTTTCCAGCCCTGCAAACTCCCGCAGATCCTGGGGCATCAGGATACGCCCCTGCTTGTCCACCGTCACATACTGCGCGCCTGAGAGGAAGAACCTTGCGAACTGCCTGGCCTCCACATTGATCAGCGGAAGTGACGCCAGCTTTTCCTCAAAGGTTTTCCAGTCATCGATCGCATACACAAATAAGCAGCCGTCCATTCCCTTGGATACCACGAACTCATCCCCCAGGATGTCGCGGTACTTTGAGGGAATGCTCAGTCTGCCCTTCGGGTCGATCGTATGATTGTACCTACCCATGAACAAACGCAATCACCACCAGTCCAAAAGCTGAGTCTGTTGTACTTTTATGACACTTCATCCCACTTTATGGGTTTTTATGCCATCTACATCCCACTTTCATGTAAGATTCTAAACTATTTTTAAGAATTTGACAAGTGTTATTTTTTGGCGAAACCGCGCAAAAAAGCGCTCTGCAGGCATTTTGCAGAACGCTTTTGGATACAAAACCACAAGATATGGTATGCAATTGTTTTTCAGAAAGCATATCTATTGTTTTCCAGAAAACAGAATTTTTTTTAAAATGTATTACATTTTTGAATTTTCAGAAAGATATTCCAGAAAGGATCGGCATCCCAGCACTATGTCACGGTACGTCATACCGAAATCTCCCGTATACCACGGATCTGCAATATCCCTGTCCTGCCCTGCGAAGGAAAGCAGCTTATATATCTTCCCCTCAGGGTCCCCGCCCAGGATGCGCTGCATATTCCGGATGTTGGCGCTGTCCATGCCGATGAGAAAATCATATTTATCATAATCCGCCCCTGTCACCTGCACCGCCCTTTTCCCCTCACAGCCGATGCCATGCCTGGCAAGCTCCGCTTTCGCAGGCGGATACACCGGGTTGCCCACCCCGTTCCATATTTCCTCCGTACTGGTGGCGGCGGATGAAATCAGAAAGCGGTCCCCGATTCCCTGCTTCTGTACCATATCTTTTAAAATGAACTCCGCCATGGGGCTGCGGCAGATGTTGCCGTGGCACACGAAAAGTATTCTAATCATCTATTTTAAACTCCTTGCATAAGTTGGTTTATCGTGGTTTTTCTTGAC
>JAMPHT010000055.1 GCA_023663285.1 Bacillota bacterium | reverse complement strand
TAAGAGAGGATGTGAACATTATGTGCAATCTGTCACAGGGAATCATGGAAAAGGGCATAGCTGAGGGCATAGCTCAGGGCAGGGCTGAAAGTGAGATAGAATTCATCTTTAATATGTACGAGAATGATTTTCCTCTTGAAAAGATAGCGATCGCAGCAAAGAAAAGTTTGGAAGAGGTCAACGCTGTCATTGAAAAGGGAAAGCCCGTACTGGTATAAGGCAACTTGATAACAGACGCAGTAAAGCAGTGAACAGAGTTTTACAAAAGGTTCACTGCTTTTTCTGTAAAAAGAGGTTGTGATTCTGTTTTGGAACGGCCTGCTGTTGTCCAAACGTCTGGGCAACCATAATGGCTCAGGCAATCTTTTGTGATAATTGATATGTTTAGCATCATAAAAAAGTACCGACAGCGCAATTTGGCTCTTTTTGCAGGTACTTACTAAGTGCAAAATACTGTAACAAAAAATTCATCAAGACCTCTACTCCAACGATCGCCGGGCGGAGCAAGATCGAGGAAGCTTACAATAAGGGCACCATGGAGACCTGGAGCGTACAGTGCCCGGAATGTGGGGCATGGCAGCCGTACAGCTTCAGGCGGGTGGATTTCAAGACAGTGTCGATGGCGTGTAAGGAATGCGGTGTGCTTATATCGGAGAGGGAGTGGAAAGACAGCAGGCATAAATGGATAGCGCTGCATCCGGAGCGCGTTGCATCCAGATCATTCCGCCTGAATGAGTTGTCAAGCCCGCTTGTGGACTGGAAGGACATCATTGAGACTTTTAAGGATGCGGACGATAAGTTGAAACGATTCCATGACCCGGAGGATATGAAGGTGTTTGTCAATACCTTTTTAGGAGAGGTCTGGGACGAAGCGGCCTATGTAGATAATGCCGTGGATGAGGATACGCTGGGAGCAAGAACGGAGGAGTATCCGGCGGAGATCCCGCCGGGCGTCCTGCTGCTCACGGCGTCGGTCGATGTACAGGACAACCGCTTTGAGGTAGAGATCAGGGGATGGAGTAGAAAATATGAGACCTGGGGGATCTATAAGACAGAAATATATGGTGACCTGATCACGGAGGAACCCTGGAATAAGTTAGAGGCATACCTGAGCCAGACGTTGCGTTTTGAGGACGGGACGGAGCTGGGGATTGCAGGATTCGCAATAGATTCCGGGGGACATTTCACCAATGAGACTTATAAGTGGGGCAAGAAGATGAAAGCCAGAGGGAAAAACTGCTATATACTGAAAGGGTATGCAGGAAAGCCGGATCTGGAGCTGCTCCATAAAAGGACAGTGGTAAATATCAAAGAAGAGATAAACGGGAGAGAGGTCATCACAGACAGGACCATCATCAATATCATCGGCGTTGATTCCGGAAAAGAGGACATCCAGAACCGGCTGCAGATCCAGGAGCCGGGTCCGGGATATTGCCATTTCCCGGCGGGGGACGGCAGAGGGTATGACGAGAAGTATTTTAAGGGTCTGCTGTCTGAGAAGCAGATCACCAAAAAGGTGAACGGCAGGATAAAAAAGGTGTGGGTCAAAAAGAAAGGCGCACGGAATGAGCCGCTGGACCTGTTCAATTACAACTATGCGACGGTGGAATTGCTGAAACCAAACTGGGATAAGCTGGAGGAAAAGCTGAAACAGGGTATGAACTATATGAAGATACCCCAGGGCGGAGGCGTCCGGAGGACCCGTAGAAAATCTATAAAAGGGATAGAGGTGTGATATGGCAGTGATAATCAGAAACAAAAAGCAGCTTCAGGAGGCAAAGGAGACCCTGGCGGACTTAAAGAAAGCGCGGAAAAAGATCCTGGTGGGAGCGCAGTCGTATACTCTCGGCGAGCAGCAGATAACCAGGGCAAACCTTGCGGAGATAGCAAGGGAGATTGAAGTTTACGAGGCCGCTATTGACGCTTTTGAGACATACGGGACATCACAGCGCAGAGCTGTAAGAGTCGTGCCGCTGTGACGGGAGGGAGCATATGGGATATTTTACTGACCGGAAGAAACTCCGGGAGACGAAGCTGGAACTTGAGATCGTGCAGGCGGAAAACCAGATCGCCCAGACCCGTTCAAATACGGCGATCCTGGATGCGAGAAGAGATATGGCGCAGCGTTTTATGAATTCCGGGTATTCTCATGGCGGGGCGTCCACGTCCGAGACCTGGGCAAAACGGTATCATTCAAGCAGCTTATCGCCCAAAAGCGACATTGAAGAAAACAGAAAGCTGCTACGGGAACGTTCAAGAGACCTGGCAATGAATTCACCGATCGCAGCGGCGGCAGTCAATTGCACGAGGACGTCCTGCGTAGGCACGGGGCTGGTGCCAAAACCGAAAATAGACTATGAATTCCTTGGAATGTCAATGGAAGAGGCAGTGAAGCTTCAGCAGACCATCAAAAAGGAGTTCGCGGTGTGGGCTGAAAGTACGCTCTGCGACGTATGTGATTTGAACACCTTTTACGAATTACAGCAGATAGCCTTTAACGACTGGCTGAAGAACGGGGAGGAATTTGCGCTGCTGACCTATGGGGAAGGGCTTGCTTATATGCCCTATCAGTTGAGGATCAAGCTGATCTCCGCTGACAGGGTCAGCACACCCGATAGCGCAGACGGGGATTATGACGGCTTTGACCGAAAGGCAAAGAACGGGAACGCCATCATGAACGGCGTAGAGATCGATCAGGACGGAAAGGTCACAGCCTATTATGTTTGCTCCAGCTTTCCGGGGGAGTATTCGGGCGGGACCGCGAAGTGGACGCGAGTGGAAAAGCGGGGAAAAAAGACCGGGAACCCAAATATACTGCATATCTTCAATGCAGACAGGGCGGAGCAATACAGAGGGGTGCCCTTCCTGGCGCCGGTCATCACAGCCATCAAGCAGTTGTCCCGATATACGGAGGCGGAGATCACGGCGGCGTTGGTCAACTCGTTGTTTACGCTGTTTATCAGTACAGAGACGGGAAATGATTTCAACGGCTTTGGCGGTATGGATGAGGGCGGTGGAGCAGATACATACCGGGGGCCGGAGCTTAAGGATGACGAGATGGAGGTCGGCACCGGCGTGATCAATTTCCTGAAAACGGGCGAAAAGGTGGAGGCTGTAGAATCAAAGCACCCGAACAAAAACTATGACGAGTTTGTGAGTGCGTTTACGGCAATGATCGGAGCGGCCCTGGAAATATCCCCGGAGGTGCTGATGAAGAAATTCAGCAATAATTTTTCCGCCTCAAAAGGAGCGCTGAATGAAACATGGCGCTCCTTTTCCATGCGCAGAAAATGGTTTGTGGATGATTTTTGTCAGACGGTGTATGAATTATGGTTTGCCGAGGCGGTGAGCAAGGGCAGAATAGCCGCGCCGGGATTTTTTACCGATCCGCTGGTCAAAAAAGCTTATACCAATGCGACCTGGACAGGGCCGTCACAGGGATGCCTCAACCCGGTGCAGGAAGTAGGTGCGGCGGTCACCAGGATCAAAGAGGGATTATCCACCCGCGAGGACGAATGCGCGGCGATCAACGGCAGTGACTATGACGACAACGTGAGGACGCTGGCAAATGAAAATAAGCAGCTGGCAGCGGCCAATAGAGCTTTTGAAGAGGAAGAGGAGGCAGAGGAAAGTGAAGAAAATCAATATTAAGGGACCTATCGTATCAAACAGTACCGCATGGCTTTATCATTATTTCGGCTGGGACGCGGCCAGCCCCAATGACTTGAAAGAGGGGCTGGAAGAGGCAGCCGGTGAAGATGTTGTGATAGAGATCAACTCTCCCGGCGGCGTGTGTGTCTATGGCTATGAGATGTACACAGCCCTGAAGGAGTATGAGGGCAGGACGACGGTACATATAATCAGCGCAATGTCTGCGGCCACGCTTTTGGTGTGCGCGGCTGACGAGGCGCTGATATCTGATACAGGCATCTTTATGATCCACAATGCGCAGTCCAGCGCCGAGGGAGATTACCGTGATATGCAGATGGAAGCGGATGCCCTCAGGGAATTCAACGCGGGGATCATCAATGCTTATGTCCGAAAGACCGGGGAGGGCAGGGAAGAGATCCAGAAGCTCATGGACAACGACAGCTATATGAGTCCGCAGACAGCCATAGAGCAGGGCTTTGTTGACGGGTATATGTTCGGGGATCCGAATGTGCCTAAGGAGGGAGCAGAAAGCCTTGCGACCAGGATAGTGGCGGCGGAGTCACTTATCATTCCGGAGGATAAGGCACAAATGATCATCCGGGCAATGAAGCTGGCGGAGGCTGAACCGCCCCGGCAAAGGGAGCAGAATATCAGCGTAGCAGCTGTTTCTGATAAATCAAATGAAGGAGGAAAAACCAAGATGACACTGACAGAGCTTTTAGAGGCAAACCCGGAAACGGCGGTCGAGGTGGCGGCAGAGGTTGAAGCAAAACTGAATGCGGCCAAGGCGGAGGGCGTAAAGGCGGAAAGGGAGCGTATGCAGTCTCTGGATGCAATCTCCGCCACTGTGACGGCGGATGCGCTGAACGAGGCAAAGTACGGCGAAAATCCCCTGGACGGTCCTGCGCTTGCATACCAGGCAATGGTGAACGGGGAGAAACTGGCGGCAGCCTATATGGCAGCGGCAAAGGAAGATTCCGCTGTGTCCGGCGCGGAAGATGTGGGGATCGGAAAGCCGGATGCGGGGGAAGAGCAGACGGATGAGGCCGACGAAATGGCGGCACACGTGAACAGGACAAAAGGGGGGAAATAATATGTCTTTATTGAACAAGCAGGCTTATGTCATGGAAAAGGACAGGCTGATCTATGACGCAAAGCATCCCATCGACGGGGCAGCAGTCGTGGTGAAGATCCAGGCGGACGCAGACGGCGTGATAAAGCGCGGTCAGCTCCTGGACTGCGAAGATGGAGTGTACCGCGTCCACGCAGCGGATGGAAAGGCAAGCGCCATTGTGGCGGAGGACGCCGGCTTTGAAGCGGGTGAGACCGAGATCACGGCAGCGGTGTACATCAGCGGTTCCTTCCGGGCAAGCGAAGTGATCGCGAACCCGGAGATCACAGACAAGGATGTTGAAGCCCTCAGAGGCAGCGGCATCTATTTGAAGTAACCCTACACTTATAACAGGAGGAGAGAAGAAAGATGGTTGTAGAGACTTTAAAGCTGATCAACACGATCAAAAAAATGTATCCTGTGGCCCAGTTTTTCAAGAATCGCTATTTCCCGGACGGTAAGACCTACTATTCCGAAAAGGCGTTGATCGAGACCAAGAGGGGCGGGCGCAAGGTGGCGCCCTTTGTTATCCCGGTGGTGGGCGGTATCGTACAGGATGCGGAAAGCTATCGGGCGTATGAGGTAAGGGCGCCTTATATTGCGCCTAAGATGCCGATCACGGCGGAAGAGCTGGAAAAGAAAGCATTTGGAGAGTCGCCGGAATCCGGCAGGACGCCTGCGCAGAGGGAAAATGAGATCGAGTCCGAGCATATGGATGACATGAGGAATGCCATCTACCGCAGACAGGAGCTCATGTGTACGGAGATCGTCACCACCGGCAGGCTGCTGATGAAGCATTACGGATCCGCAGAGGACGCCGTGAAGGACCGGAACTATCAGATGGAGATGCTGCAGTTTTACGAGGAGGATTTCAAGAATCGCTATGAATTCACAAAGGACTGGCATTCCATGAGCGCGGCGGAGAAGATCCAGGAGTTTTACAGGATCGCGCTGATCCTGAAAAAGAGAGGTATCAGGGCTACGGATATCGTTATGACCGGCGACGTTTCCATGCAGCTGATGACGGACAAGGATTTTCTGGATTTTTACAATCTGAACAATGTAATGACCGGGATGATCGACCAGAAAGAGCTTCCCGACGGAGTGACCTGCAACGGCGACATCAATGTAAACGGGGTGATCTTCAAGATGTTTACTTATGATGAGGTGTATGAGGATCTGGACGGGACGATGAAGGAATTCCTGCCCAAGGGCACCATTGCATTCCTGCATCCGGGCATGGGCACGACCGTATATGCGCAGGTCACCTTTGTAAAGGACGGCTCCTTTGTGTCTTATGCGGAGCGCATCGTGCCGCGGATAGTCGTCAGCGAGGGCAATAACATCGTCGAGGTGCAGATGTTCTCAAGGCCGGTGCCTTATCCCCTTGATTGGGAGGGCTGGCTGGTCGCCAATATCTATGACGACGGCGGGATCCCGGAAGGGCTTTCCGACGATGACTCCATGGATGGACTTCCCGATGAGGACCCCATGGGCGAAGGGTTTGAGGGCGTCGAATTGAGATCCGCGGCGGAGATCTCGGCAATGAGTAAAAAGGCGGATGTGATCGCCTATGCTGAGTCGATCGGTCTTTCCGGGCTGACGGACAAGCAGACCTTGGACGAACTGAAGGCAGCAGTGCTGAATTACCAGGGCGAGACCTTCGGAGAGTAGGAGGCAGCGCATGATTAAGGCCAATATCAATATCATCGTGGGCGGAAAGACATTCCAGGCAGGACAGACCGTGAGCGGTCTGTCCAAGCTGGATAAGAGCTGGATGTCAGAGGCAGGATATATCACGGAGACGGCAGGGAAGAAAGAGGCGGGAAAAATGCCGGTACCTGAAGATGTGACGGAAGAGGAGACGGTGGATGAACAGCTTTAAGGAGGCCCATCTGGACGATCTGGACAATGTATTTTTCGACGAGGAGGAGCTTGCCGAAAGACACAGGATCGACGGAAAAGAATGTATGGCCATCCTTACGGACATGACCCGCAGCAGCTCCCGGAATCAAAGATCCGCCCTGAATCCGAAAGAGACGGCTATAAACAGGAGCAGCTATCTGTTCTATATCCGGGATACGGAGCTAGAGCGCAAATTCACGGTCAACGCCATGATCGAGCTGGACGGAAAGAAATACTTTGTACAGGACGTGAAGCATACGAATGGCGTGTACAGGCTGGCGATCGGGATACATGGTGTGTAGGGGGTGATCTTGTGGCAGATATAACGTATTTGATAGATGAGGCGGAGGTCAAGCGGAGGCTTGGGCTGCTGGCGGATAAATCGGGACTGGTGATTTCAAGGGCTGCAAACCGGTCTTACATAACCGGCAAAAATGCTATCGCAAAAGCCGCCAGACAGGATTATCTGATCACCCAGAGGGATGTAAATAACCCTAAAGCCCTGAAAATCACAAAAGCAAGACCTACAGAACCAACAGTGACCCTGGGATATACCGGGAATCACAGGAATCTGTATCTCTGGAACAATAAAAAAGCCGTATCATCTAATAAGATCATACACTGGTCTCACGGAAAGCCCAATGTGAAGGTATACAGGGCAGCAGTCGCCAGGGGCCATGCAAAGATAAAGTTGTTGGGTGATAACAAACCTTTCATCCAGAAAGTCAAAAAAGATGATTTTGTAGGGCTTTTCCGGAGAGAGAGCAGAAAGAGAGATTCCAGGCTGGTAAGTGTCCAGGCACCGGCCATTCCGCAGATACTGAAAAACGAGGATGTGATGGAGCAGTTCCGCCGGGCGGCAGGGCCTATGATGGAAAAGCGGCTTGAGCATGAGATCGACGCGGTGCTGAAAGGGGTGGTGAGATGACAGACCTTGATCTGCAGAATGCGCTCATCCGGGAACTGGAGGAGCTGACCGAGCGCCAGAGCCTGAAAAAGCCGGATGGAACGGTCTGGAAGGATTTCAATATCTACAGGCAGGAGAAACCCTATAAGAATGATGAGCTGGACGTCGACCAGGAGGATTATATCATAGTCATGCTGGATGATGAGGATACGGACGAGGATGGGAACTGGATCGTCTATGTCCATATGCTGATCAGTATCGCGCTTTTCGAGGAGGAAAACCAGGGCAATCTGATACTTGCCACATTAATGAATCAGATAGATCTGCACCTCAGCAAAAAGTGGATCATTGCAGGGCGCTATGAGATGGAAAGGGAAAAGCACAAAAGATTCAATCATGAGTGCGAGCCTAACTATTATGAGTGTGACTTTATAACCAAGTGGAAGCTTCCGGCGGCGAATACGGAAGGGATTGGAGATCTGATATGAGAATCATGTATCTGGGACCTGAACTGAAAGGCATTGTCCGGCACAATCAGATCTTTACCTATCAGCCGGATGAGGTGATAGAGCAGGCCCGCAAGGTATGCGGGCTGGCAGGTCACCTCTTTGTCTCAATGGACAATATCGTATCTTGCAAAAGCGAACTCCGCAGGGCGGATTCGTTTTTGAGCTTGACTTATCAAAAAACAGAAAAAGCAGAGAAAGACAGGAGGTAAATGAAAACCATGGCAGACTATAAACATGGAATCAGCACAAACAGAGACGCCGACATTTCCGCGGATGCGCTGCGTGCCGAAAGGGTGCAGGTGGCGATCGGGACGGCTCCCGTGAATCTGTTGGATGATCCGTCCGGCGCAGTCAATGTGCCGATACTGGTGAACAACAGCGCCGAGGTAAAAATGTATCTTGGCGCCTGTGGGGATCACCGCAATTACACATTGATGCAGACCGCGCTTGCATCTGCAAAGACAGGTATTGCGCCGGTGGTCATGATCAATGTACTGGATCCCGGAAAGCCGGAGCATATCATGGCAGTGGCGGGGGAGGAGTACGAACTGACAAAGGGGAGTACCACTGTACCCGTCTCCGGCATTTTGCTGGGATCCCTGGTAGTATCTTCCGGGGATAAGCAGGGAGAGGCGGATGTGGACTATGTGGCAGCGTTTGACGAGTCCGGTCATGTCTCCGTTGCAGTGACGGAAAGCGGGGCGTTTGCGGATGCGGCGAAGCTTACGATTGCATACACCAAGTTGAACCCGGAAGGGGTCAGCCTGGAGGATGTGATCGGGGGAGTGACGGAGAACGGTATCAGAACAGGGATCGAGCTGGTGGATGAGATCTACAGCAGGTTCAAGCTGATACCGGAGATCATCTCTGCTCCCGGCTTCTCCCGGTATCCTGCGGTGGCAGCAGCGCTGGAAGCAAAGGCAGAGCTAGCAGGAGACCTTACAAGTGCGGTGGCAGTGGTAGATGTTGAGTCAGATACCACCATAAGGGTCGAAAGCGTGAAGGATGCAAAGGATAAGCTTGGATGCTTCGGCAGGTGGACAGTATTGTGCTGGCCCAAGGTGATCATGGCGGGATATGAGATCTATGCGTCCGCGGTAGTGGCGGCGCTGCTGCAGTATATCACCGCCACAAACGGGGGCGTGCCCACCTCTCCGGATAATAAGGACGTACTGATCGACGGCATGGTGACCGGGGACGGCAGGGAGATCCATCTGACCAAGAAGCAGGTGGACAACTACCTTAACGCATACGGCGTTGTATCCTTTGCCTATCTGGGCGGCTGGAAATGCTGGGGCGGCAACACGGCGGCTTATCCGGACAGGACAGAGCCCAATAACCGCTTTATCAAGTGCGTCATGGTGGGCAACTATCTGGAGAACCGGTTCAAGACGGAATATCTGCCCGTCATCGGGACGGATGGGAAATACAAGGTGATCGATTCCGTGGTAAGTAATTTCAACACGGATCTGAACGCCCTGATACCGGATTATCTGGCCGGGGCGGAGGTGATCTTCAACAAGAGCGAGAACCCGATGACCAGCATCACCGAGGGGCATTTTGTGTTCCACACCCGGTATGCAGACTGGACGCCGGTTGAAGCTATTGAAAACACATTTACCTGGGATTCTCAGATCCTGGAGAAGGCATTTGAAGGAGGCGAGTAAGGTATGGGTATCAGATTGATTCCGGATAAGATCAATAACTACAATGTCTACAGTGGAACAGCTGCCGAAGCAAACAAGCTGATCGGCGTAACAGATGAGACAACGCTTGTGAACCTGCAGAGTATGTCGGAGACGATCAGCCTGGCAGGCATGGCGGGCGAGGTCGATTCCCCGACACAGGGGCAGTATCAGAGCATGGAGATCACGATCAACTTTTCCAATATTGCCAAGAGCTCCCTGGAGGTGGCGGCGCAGGATAATGTTCCGCTGATTTTCAGGAGCGCTCAGGAGTTTGTGAATCCTGAGAACAGTACGAAGGTCCTCAAAAATCGTACTATTACGGTGCGCGGCATGACAAAGGCGATCAACTTTGGTGTGCTGAAGAAAAGCGGGTACGGAAATCCCAGCATTACCAAAGAGGTGGTCTACTACAAGGAAGAGATCGACGGGGAAGTGGTGACCGAGATCGATAAGTTTAACGGCAAGGCCATTATCGGCGGGGTCGACCAGACCAGGGAGATCTTGGATTATATTTGATAATAAGCAGCGCAGGACGCCGGGGAGAGATCCCCGGCAATTTTGATGCAATCACAGGAGGGAAAGAAAAACATGAGGGAAGAGAATGTAAATATCACCGCAGAAGAGCTGGAAGAGGAAATGGCGGCAGTGGAGGCGGCAGCGGACGGATCCGCGCAGGATGACGGGAACAGCCTGGAGGATATAAACGACAGGCTGCCCTATGTGATCCGGCTGTCCAAACATTACGATCTGGACGGAAAGGAGATCCGGGAGGTAGATCTGAGCGGGCTGGAGGACCTGACCACGGCGGACGGGGAGTATATCGACAGGGTCATGGCGAAAATGGGGTATCACCCTAAGGATAAGTTCCGGGACATTACCTATACGAAACACATTGCAATGCGGGTCACCAATCTGCCCATCGAGTTCTTCAACGGTCTGCGGTGGAAGGACCAGCAGGCCATAACCAGCAGGATCAGTGTCTATTTTTTATTCTAGGGGCGTCGGATGACCTGATAGAGAACCTGAAGAAAACGGCGGTACGGGTATCTATGAGGTTGAGCAGCTCCATGGAGTATCTGCTGAATATGACGATCGGCCAGCTTATGGGACTGGTGGAGGACATCATAGAGGTGGACGAAGAGGCAAAGCGCAGGCGCGAGCAGATCGGGAATCAGAGCCGGAATAAGGGCAGAAGAAAGAAGTAGGAGGGGAAAATGGCCACTAAAACGACATATCAGTTAATGGTAAAATTGGGGGCAGCTACCTCTCCGAGCTGGAAGAAAACCCTAAATAGTGCGGAGGCTTATCTGTCCAATCTGAATTCCATCGGCAATAAGGTGGCGGCCGGAGTCGCGGCGGGAGTGACGGCTGCTTCCGCTACGGCGGTCATGGCGGTTTCCGACGCAGTGGACACCTATGTTGGCTTTGAGTCGGAGCTTGCCACCGTGAAATCCATATCGAGAGCGACGGAGCGGCAGTTCCTGGAGCTGAAGGAGGCGGCGCTGGAGGCCGGGCGCAGCACTGTATTCACGGCGGAGGAATCCGCAGCCGCCCTGGAATATATGTCCCTGGCCAGTTGGGATGTGAATGAGTCCATAGCCGGATTGCCGCTGATCTTAAAGATGGCTGCGGCAACGGGGAAAGAGCTTAAGACCACCAGCGACCTGGTTACGGATTCCATGTCGGCCCTGGGGCTGGAAGTGCTTGACCTGGATATGTACCTGGATAAGCTGGTGGCCGGCAATAACGAAGCGAACAATACCTCAGAGGAGTTGATGGAGGGGCTGATAGAGTCCGGTGGAGCCGCCAGAACTCTTGGCGCAGATCTGGACGATACGATCACTGCTTTGGGAAAACTGGCTGACAACGGGAAGAAAGGCGCTGCAGGCGGCACTGCTCTGAATGCCATAATGACACGGCTTGCGGGGAACACCACCGCCCTGAAGGAGCTGGATAAGCTCAATGTAGATATATGGGATGACGACGGAAAATTCATAGGCTTTGAGGAATCGTTGATAAGGATCAATGACGCGCTGTCAAATCTCACGGACGAGAACAGGGCGCTGAGCATGAAGAACATTGCAGGCACCAATTATTTCTCGGAGATGTCCTATCTGCTGGATGCGGTCAGGGAGGTCACGGACGAAAACGGGAATGTGGTCTCGGCGTGGCAGGAGCTGGAGACAGAGGTATCAGAAAGCACCGGCGCCCTTGAAAATATGTATGACGTCACCACGGACACGCTGCTGTTTGCCCAGAAGCGGCTGACCTCTGCAAAGGAGGATATGCAGATACGGGTGACAGATGTATTTGCGGATGATGCAAAAGATTTCCTGATATGGCTCTCGGAGTCAATGCCGAATGCGACGGATGCTATCGTGGACTTCGCCGAAGCCCACAAGGGGGAATTCGCGGACGCGCTGGAGAAGGTGGGAGAAGGCATTGAAATGCTCTGGGAAAACGGCATTGCCGCCGGACAGTGGGTCATCAGGCATAAAGGAGCCCTCCTGGGAGGCTTGAAGGGCATAGCGGCTGGATTTGTGGGGATAAAGGCAGCCCTGGCAGGCGTAAAAATCGTGGAGCTGTTCTCAAATCCGCTGGCGGCCGTAACGGCAGGGGCAGGGCTGGCAGTGGCCGGGATCGGAGCAGTGGCCGGGGCTATCCGGGATGCGGAGACAGCGGCGGTGAATGCCGATCTTGCAGAGCACTTCGGGAGCATCTCTCTGTCCATGAGCGAGATCGAGGACGTGGCCAAAAGGATAACGGAGTCCGGGTACTTAAACGGCGTTGCGGCGGCGCTGGAGGAATTCGATGAGCTGGGATCCATATCAGACAAGATCGATGAGGAAGTCAAGACTCTGGAAAAACTGAACTGGAAGGTCTCTATCGGGCTGGAGCTGACGGAAGGGGAGCAGGAAGAGTATCAGCGGGCCATAGAGAGCTTTGTAGAGAATGCCCAGGAATATGCGCTGCAGGCGCAGTATTCCGTATCCCTGATCATGGATCTTGATTATGTTGACAGCCTGGAGCAGAGCGACATCACAGGCAAGATAAATCAGTTTTATGCTGATAAGTATCAGGAACTGTCTGACCTTGGCACAAAACTTAAAGATGCAGTTACGGATGCTTTTAATGACGACTTGCTGAAACCTGACGAAATTGGTACTATTGCCAGGATACAGGCGGACATGGCCAAGATAGAGCAGGAGCTTGCAGTAGGGGAATCTGAGGCAAGCTTATCCCTGTTGGAGATGGAGTACTCTGGACAGGAACTAACGCCGGAAACATTTCAGAGATTGATGGAGGAACTGGATGCAAATGCGGCGGAAGCCACGGAGGCATACAAGGCAGCCTACAAAGATCGGCACAGCGCGGCTACGGCAGCCTATAATGGCGGATATTTGACGGACGAAGAGTATGAGACTGAGCTACAGGAAATAAATGATGAGTATACAAGAGCGACTGCAGACTTCCAGATGCGTAATATGCAGTTCCTGATCAATACACTTAACGGTGTTGGATATACAGATGAGTATCAGAATACTGTGTCGCAGGTGCTTGATGAGTATACTATTCCCGTGATGGACGAGTTTTGGGATCCACAAAGCACTGCGGACATATTCGGTACTGTCACAAATGAGATTTCCTCTAGAAACACTGAAATGGAAAAGGTCATGGCCAGATTGCTGGAACCGATGGAAAGCTCTTTTGATGAAATATATGCTCTTCGCGGGCAGTGGGACAATCTGACTCCGGAAATGCAGCAAACACTGGAAAAGATGTATGCTGACATGGACCAGCTGATGGCAATGGCGGGTGATAAAAAGGCATTATCCAGTGACTTGGGAAGAAAAATCGAGGATGCAGAAGGATATGATAAGGCAAAGGAATATGTTGATTACTACTATGAGGATTTGGTAGAGCATACTAAAACTTCGGCGGAAATAGCGCTGGAAAAAGGTATGGATACTGCAAAGACAGAGGCTGAAAGCATCGTTGACGGGACTTATTCGTATATGCAGTATCTGCTGGATAATACGTTTTCAAAAGGATTCCAGACCTCATTTGACCTGACACTATATCCGCAGATAAAAACCCGGTTCCCACAGATCGAGGATGAGCTGGATGCGCAGGAATACAGAAGCAGGACCCAAAGCACGAGCGGTAGAGCCAAAAAAATCATGCACAATGCGGAAGGCGGTATTTACAGCAGTCCGATCCTGACAACCTTCGCGGAAGAGGGGCCGGAGGCGGCAGTGCCCCTTGACGGTTCAGCGCGGGCAAAGAGTATCTGGGCAAGGGCCGGTGAGATCCTGGGTATGCTCCCCCAGGGCAACCGGGACAGGGTACTTTTGGACAGGATCAGCGGCGGGCAGCAGGAAAGCAGGACGGGCAAGACCTTTCAACTGTCCTACAGCCCGGTGATCACGATACAGGGTAATGCCTCAAAAGAGGATGTTCAGAGCGCACTTGCCATAAACCTGGATGACCTGAGGGAGATGATCAAAGAGCTGCAGCGGGAGGAGCAAAGAACGTCATTTATGGGGTGATCCCGGAAGGAGTAAAGCCTATGGGCGGATACTATTACACCACTAAGCAGGGCGATATGTGGGATTACATAGCCTGGAAGGTATATAACAATGAGAAGCTGATAGGAGAGCTGCTGAATGCAGAGGAGAACAGGGAGATCATGAGTACCTATATCTTCTCCGCAGGGGTAAAGGTATGGTGCCCGGAGGTGACGGAGCAGACGGCGGAAAGCAGCATGGCGCCATGGAGGGAGAGTAGCTGATGGAAACGATGCGCACAAAGATGATAATCGAGTACAACGGGGTGGATGCCACGGAGATCATTGCAAATGACTGTAACTCCTTTACCTGGAAGGACAATGCCACGGGAGAGGCAGATACCCTGACCCTGAATCTGGCAGATATAGGACAAAAGTGGATGAATGGATTCTATCCCTCAGATGAAGATACCTTTAAGGTATGGATACTGATGCAGGAGTGGGCAGCAGATTATAGGCAGGGGAAGCTGTACTGCGGATGCTTCATGGTGGATTCGCTTAAATACAGCGGGTTCCCGGAAACCTTGCAGCTGTCCGGTATCTCCGTTCCCGTAAACGGTAATTTCAACGTAAAGCAAAGGAGCCGGACCTGGAGCAAGACTACACTCCGGACGGTACTGAATGACATTGCTAAAAATGCAGGGATCGAGTTGACTTTTGATGCGGATGACGTCAGTATCGATTCTCTGAATCAGTCGGGAAAGACGGACCTTGCGTTTGCCTATTCGGTATGCAGTGAGTATGGCCTGGCATTAAAGCTGTATAACGAAAAGATGGTGGTATATGACATGACCCGGTATGAGTGCGCAGAGGCCAGATACGAAATTGCGCACGACCAGCTGGGGGGCAGCGGCGCATACAGCATCACAAAGCAGCTGACTACTCGATATGACAGCGTAAAGATCCAGTACACCGACGGAAAAGCCGGAAATACGCTGACATACGAGTATACGGTTCCGGGAACGGCAGGGAAACGCCAGATGTTTCTAGCGGTAAAGGCGGAATCCTATGCCGACGCCGAGAAGAAAGCGAAAGCCGCGCTGCGGGAGAATATCAGAAGCAGCAGGCAGATCACCCTAAAGATGATGGGCAGCGCAAAATATATGGCGGCTGACTGCTTTTTCTTGTCCGGATTCGGGAAGCTGGATGGCAAATACTTTATTGACAGTGTGACACACCAGAAGTCAGGCGGGAAGTACACGGTCTCCATAGTGGCGCATCTGGTAGTGACAGATTTTTAGGAGGCAGCATGGTATCTTTATTTTACGGGAAAATATCAGCGATAAATTATAAGTCAGGTACCGCCGGAGTAACGCTTGCGGACAGGGAAAATCAGGTGATCCAGGATGTACCTTTCTTAAGTATGTTTTATGAGATGCCAAGGCAGGGGGATACGGTGGCAGTGCTGCTTGAGGAGGAACGGGGACAGATCGGTAAAGGCGTCATACTTGGAAAGATATTCTTGAGCGGCAATGCGCCGGGCGAAAGCGGCCCCGGCATTTTTTACAAGCGATTTACGGACGGCGCCGGCATCAAGTATGACCCGGCTTCGCGGGAGCTTACGGTGAACGCTGAAAAGCTGGTTGTAAATGAGATAGTATGTACTTCCGTGACACAGAGGTGATTTTATGGCAAATGTAGGCAGTTTTGGGGAAGTAGATTT
The DNA here is from genome assembly GCA_023663285.1 of Bacillota bacterium. Taxonomy (GTDB): domain Bacteria; phylum Bacillota; class Clostridia; order Lachnospirales; family Lachnospiraceae; genus Acetatifactor. The sequence goes on along the minus strand of JAMPHT010000055.1, from coordinate 3,813 downwards.
TCTGTGCGCATCTGCAAAAGGGAAAAACCGGATATTGTCATTCCGCGATCTGGCCTGTAACTCTACAGCTGTTTTTTCGGAGCATGAAAGAAACGGGGAGAAGTCATATCTGGAATTCGGCGGAGACGGGCTGGATGAACTGACATTGACCATAATAGCTGATGCGCGTTATGGAATCAAGCCTCTGGAGGTACAGGACAAATTATTTGCAAGGAAGTCCGCCGGACAGGCGGAAAACTTTATCCTGGGCGGAAAGCGGGTAGGAAGCAACCCTTATGTGATCACAAATATAGCGGAGACATTTGAGACCCTGTATGTAGACGGGCGCCCGATAAAAATATCTTTCCAGCTGACGCTGAAAGAATACGCGAATCAGGCGGCGGCAATAGATACGATTCCGCCGGCAAGACAGGTGGGAGCCGGGATACAGACGGCGAAGGTAACAAGCAGCGATACATATGTGGTGGTGAAAGGTGATTGCCTCTGGAAGATTGCGAAAAAGTTTTACGGGAGCGGAGTGCAGTACACGAGGATCTATAATGCCAATAAGGATCAGATCCGGAACCCGAATCTGATCTATCCGGGGCAGGTGCTGATCATTCCAAAATAGGAGGGCGCGGTATGGTAGTGGATTTCACAAGTGCAAGGGAGCTGACTGCAACGGAGCGGGATGCAATCGAAAACTGCATCAGCACGATAGCAGGCACGCCATATGCTACAGTTCCATTCGCCAGAAGCATGGGGATAAAGGCATATCCGCCGGATTGCGGCTCTGATATTGCAAGAAACAGATATGCGACAGAGGTTATTACGCAGACGGCAATGTGGGAGGACCGGGCGCAGGTATCAGAGGTGAAGTACACCGATAATAACGAGGCAAGGGTGGTGATCAGGAATGGCTGATATTGGAGCATTGGATAATCTGCCACAGATCGATATGCTGGCAGATGAAGGGATAACATTCGAGTCTATATTACATGAGATGATCGCGGACTATGAAAGACGCTGGGAGGAACTCACGGGAGAACAGATGATCCTGTATCCGGCGGACAGTCGGCGAATCCTGTTGAACGTAGCGGCGGGAAAGCTGTATCAGCTGGCGACTATTATCAACGAGAGGCACAAGCTTAATTTCCTGCCGTATATGTACGGTGATTTCCTGAAAAATTGGGCGGCAAACTTCGGCTTTAAGGAAAATGGTATTGCGTTTGCAACGGTGATACTGCGCTTTCATCTGGCGGCGGAGCAGCAGGATGACGTCACAATCCCTGCGGGCACGAGGGCAACGGCGGGGGATCAGATATATTTTGCCACGGATGAGGAACTGACGATCCCGGCGGGAGAGACCTATGCGGATGTGGCTGCCACCTGTACAACGCCGGGAACATCGGGGAACGGGTATGCTACAGGACAGCTAAACATTATCGCGGATCCCGTAAACATGGTAGAGCGGGTGGAAAATACAGGAGAAAGCTCCGGCGGACATGATGAATATACAAATCAGGAATTAAAAAAGCTGATCTATGATTTCCCGTCTACCTATTCCACCGCCGGTCCGGAGGAGTGCTATGCAGAGATTGCCAAGGCTTATAAAAGCAATATTGCGGATGTAAAAGTGATCACCGGCAAAGAGGCTGTGGTACAGATATATGTACTGCTGCTCAATGGGGTCATCCCGGATGAGGGGTACAGAAACTCTATGGCAGAATACCTGGCGGGCTTAAAAGTAACGCCGGATACGGATAAGGTTGAGATTCTGGCGCCAGGCGCAGTAAATTACAGTCTGGATGTGACTTATTATCTGTCCAGGGGGCAGCAGGATATAGCAGACGGCCTGAAAGAGGCGGTCGAGGATGCGGTACACGAGTTTATAAAATATACCCAGGAAAAGATTGGAAGGGCAATCAACCCGGATACGCTTATATCCTTTGCAAAGGCAGCAGGCGCTTCCAGAATCGAGATCGGCGGGCAGTCCTATAGAGCGATCGAAGCAAATGAGGTGGCGGTTTGTTCAAGCTGTACGGTGACGTTTGGCGGACTGGAGGAGGAATAGTATGTATCAGTTTGATGATGTAGGCAGTACACTCTTTTCATTTCCGCCGAATCTGCAGACGCGGGAAAGTGATTGCTTTGGTTATGCGTTTGATAGACAAATCGGGAAATTACATCAACTGGCAAAGCAGATCACTGTATGGAGTGCCCTTGACCAGGTGGATCCAAAGTATTATGACTTTCTGGCAATGACCATTCAGGCGCCGTACTATAAATCAGAGTACAGCAATGATCAAAAGCTGGGGCTTATCAAATCTGCACTGCTGACACGTCGATATGCGGGCACGATAAAAGCAATAGAAGAGCTTTTGTCCCATACCCTTACAGATTCCATATTTGTACCATGGTATGAATATGGCGGGAAGCCGTTTTGCTTTAAGGTCATGGCGGACGGGGATGATGATATAGACAATAAAAATACAAGAGAGTTTGTCCGCATGATTTCCACTGTCAAGAGCGCAAGGTCCCATTTGGACAGTATAGAGATCAAATCTATCGTTGATAATTCCGGGCTGAATAATATGAGGGTCGTCAAGGCACTCTTCTTTGCGAGGATGCCATTTTATCCGCTTATCCTGTATGATGGAACTGCACGATATGACGGAGCAGAGCGTTACGACGCTAAACGCAGGTATAAGCTTGGCGTTGGTCTGAAATTGCATTCCGGGATAGCTGCGTCGAAGGAAACAGTCGGGAATCTGGTCGTAGAGACCAGGAGGAATGTGAAATATTATAACGGGGAAATACGGTATGACGGAACAACAAAATATGATGCAATGGACAGGAGGGACGAAATCGAATGAGTGACAAAAGTATAAATGTTGTGATCACACCGGCAGCGCGGAAAAAGCTGGTGTATGCCAGAGCCGGGGCAATATCGCTGCCCAGGATCGTGGGCATGGCCTTTGGTGATGGAGGCGTGGATGCGGACGGAAACATCATAGCGCCTAAAGAGGGGCAGAAGGCTCTTGCACATGAACTGTACCGGAAGCCTGTTGACGGGTATAGTTTCCCGGAGGATACCGTCTGCAGATATGCGTGTACGCTGACGGAACAGGAGCTTGCTAACGAGGAGATCAGTGAGATAGGCTTTTATGATGAGGATGGAGATATTCTTGCCATAAAAGCTTTTAAGCGTAAAGGTAAGGATGACGATTTTGCCCAAACATTTGTACTGGATGACATTTTCTAACTACCAGAAAGGAGATATGACTATATGAAAGATTATACACCAGAAAGTCCGATTTTTTCAGAACACATTCCCATCGTGGAAGAAAGTGACCTTACAGTATTTTGCACTTAGTAAGTACCTATAAAAAAGGGCAAAATTGCATCGTCGGTACTTTTTCATGATGCCAAACATATCAATTATCACAAAAGATTGCCTGAGCCATTATGGTTGCCCAAACGTTTGGACAACAGCAGGCAGGCCGTTCCAAAACAGAAATCACAATCTCATTTTACAGAAAAAGCAGTGAACCTTTTTGTAAAACTCTGTTCACTGCTTTACTGCGTCTGTTATCAAGTTACCTTATACCAGCATGGGTTTTCCCTTTTCAATGACAGCGTTGACCTCTTCCAAACTTTTCTTTGCTGCGATCGCTATCTTTTCAAGAGGAAAATCATTCTCGTACATATTAAAGATGAATTCTATCTCACTTTCAGCCCTGCCCTGAGCTATGCCCTCAGTTATGCCCTGAGCTATACCCTTTTCCATGATTCCCTGTGACAGATTGCACATAATGTTCACATCCTCTCTTA
>JAMPHT010000054.1 GCA_023663285.1 Bacillota bacterium | reverse complement strand
GACATCGCCCTTTCACGGCGGTAACACGGGTTCGATTCCCGTTGGAGTCATTTATGTCCCGAAAGGGTATGCGGACCTTTAGCTCAGTTGGTTAGAGCAACCGGCTCATAACCGGTCGGTCCTGGGTTCGAGTCCCCGAAGGTCCATTGAGAGCAATCTCACCGCAAAATATCAGTTTTGAAGCCTGCCGGATGCATTTTGGCATCCATAACGGCAGGGAATATTGGCCCAGTGGCTCAGTTGGTTAGAGCGCCGCCCTGTCACGGCGGAGGTCGTCGGTTCGAGTCCGATCTGGGTCGTTAGCTGTATAAGAGGGTCATAGGTTTATACCTATTGGCTTTTTTTTTGCAGGCGCGGGTATGCAAGGGAGGCGGGCTAAGTGAATCGGCAAAATGACCTTACCGAGGGGTCTATTTATAAGAAGCTGCTGCTGTTTGCACTGCCTATTCTGATAGGACAGATCTTCCAGCAGCTTTACAATACCATTGATTCCCTGATAGTAGGACATTTCCTGGGTGACCAGGCGCTGGCGGCGGTCAGCTCCTCCGGCAGCCTGATTTTTATGATGGTGGGCTTTTTTCAGGGTGTTGCCATGGGAGCGGGCGTTATCATCGCCAAGGAGTTTGGGGCAAAGAATTATAAGAGTATGAATCTGGCCCTCCACACGGATGTTGCCTTCGGACTGGCGGCGGGAGCCATCCTGACGGCGGTAGGCGTGACCTTTACCCCGATCATTTTGAAATGGATGAATACGCCTGCAGATGTGCTGCCTCAGTCCACCCGGTATTTCAGGATCTATTTCTGCGGCGCGGTATTTTCCATTATGTACAATATCTTTGTGGGTATCCTGCAGGCGGTGGGGGACAGCAGGCATCCGCTGGTGTACCTGATTATTTCCTCTATCACTAATGTGGTCCTGGATCTGCTGTTTGTAGGCGGCTTCCGTATGGGAGTAGGGGCGGCTGCCCTGGCTACCATCATCTCCCAGGCTCTCAGCGCCACACTTTGCCTGCTGAAGCTTCTGCGGGCGCCGGAGGAATATCGGCTGGTGCTGAAAAAGGTACGTTTCCACGGAGAGAGCCTGAAAAATATCGTGCGCTTCGGACTTCCCTCCGGCATCCAGAATTCGGTGATAGCCATGGCAAACATTGTGGTGCAGTCCAGTATCAATTCCTTTGGGGATGCGGCTATGGCAGGCTGCGGTTCCTATTTTAAGATAGAGGGCTTTGCCTTTTTGCCGGTGACCTGCTTTGCCCAGGGGCTTTCCACCTTTGTGGGGCAGAATCTGGGAGCCAAACAGTACGACAGAGTGAAAAAGGGCGTCCGCTTCGGCATCCTGTGTTCTATTTCCCTGGCGGAGGTGATCGGCATTATCGTCTGGGTGTTTGCTCCTGTACTGATCAGCCTGTTCAGCGATACGCCAGAGGTGATCGACTACGGTGTGCGGCAGGCCAAGGTGGAGGCATTGTTTTACTGTATGCTGGCCCTTGCCCACTGTATTGCCGGAGTCATGCGGGGAGCGGGGAAGGCCCGTGTGCCCATGGTCATCATGCTTAGCTTCTGGTGTGTGCTGCGGGTATCTTACATCACGACGGCCCTGCACTTCTGGCCCCGGATAGAGGTGGTGTTCAGCGCGTATCCGCTGACCTGGACCACCAGCTGCATCGTGTTTCTGCTTTATTTCTTTAAAGCGGACTGGCTGCACAGCTTTGAGCGGCTGGAGCAGGGAAAATGAGAGCGGCCGCAGAGCTCTGTAAAAAGAGGCGGCAAGGAGCGATAAAGAGCGATAAAGAGCGGCAGAGAGCCGATACAAATACTAAAAAATATAAGAAACGGAGAGGTAGTAATGAAAGAGATCAATCAGCAGTCCTTAAGCGGCGAGAGAGCATTGTTCGGGACCCATGACACCCGCATCAGCTATTGCACCTTCGGAGACGGGGAATCTCCTTTAAAGGAGAGCAGCGATCTGGAGATAGACAACTGCCTTTTTAAGTGGAAATATCCCCTCTGGTATACGAAGAATGTGAAAATGACCAATTCCACCCTGTTTGATATGGCAAGGGCCGGTATCTGGTATGTGGATAATATCTCCGTGTCTGACACAGTGATCGAGGCGCCCAAGAATTTCCGGCGGGCCAGGGGAGTCAGGCTGAAAAATGTGGATTTCCCCAATGCGGCGGAGACGCTTTGGAACTGTCAGGACATTGAGATGGACTATGTGACGGCGAAGGGCGATTATTTTGCCATGAACTGTAAGAATGTGAAGGCGGAGCATTTTACCCTGGTGGGCAATTACAGCTTTGACGGCGGGGAAAATATTGAGATCCGCAATTCCCGGATGCTGTCCAAGGATTCCTTCTGGAACGCCGACAATGTGACGGTGTATGACTCTTTTATTTCCGGAGAATATCTGGGCTGGAACTCCCGGAATATCACCCTGATCAACTGCACCATCGAAAGCTTGCAGGGTATGTGCTATATTGATAACCTGGTGATGAAAAACTGTCGCCTGATCAACACCACCCTCGCCTTTGAATATTCCCAGGCGGATGTGGAGATCGTCGGGCAGGTGGACAGCGTGTTCAATCCGGGGGGCGGCATCATACGGGCGGACAGGATCGGGGAACTGATCATGGACGGGCGAAAGGTGAAGATCGACCAGACTAAGATAGAGGCAGGCGAGATCGGGAAAAGGTCCGACAGGGCGGAATGGGAAGTGTGAACGGAATGTATGATTTTGACAAAATGACAGACAGGCGGAATACGGGGTCCTTGAAGTGGGACGTGCCGGAGAATGAGCTGCCCATGTGGGTGGCGGATATGGACTTTGAGACTGCGCCGGAGATTCTGGAGGCGATTGAAAAGCGGGCGGCTCACGGCATTTTCGGCTATAATGTGGTGACGAAGGACTGGTACAACGCTTATATAAGCTGGTGGAGCCGCAGGCACCATGTTGTCTTTGAAAGGGATTGGCTGATTTTCACCACGGGAGTGCTTCCCATTATTTCCAGCACGGTGCGGAAGCTGACGACAGCGGGGGAAAATGTGGTGGTGCAGACGCCTGTATATAATATGTTCTTCAATTCCATACGGAACAATGGGCGGAATATACTGGAGAGCCCTCTGGTGTATGACGGCAGTGAGTATTCCATAGATTTTGCGGACCTGGAGGAGAAGCTGGCCGATCCCCAGACCAGCATGATGATATTATGTAACCCCCACAACCCTGTGGGGAAGCTATGGGACAGGGACACGCTGGCAAAGATCGGGGAGCTGTGCGCCAGACATCATGTGGTGGTGATTTCCGATGAGATCCACTGTGACCTGACGGACCCCGGCTATGAGTATGTGCCCTTTGCCTCCGTGTCTGAGACCTGCCGGGACAACAGTGTGACCTGTATCGCGCCCACCAAGACCTTCAGCATCCCCGGCATCCAGACGGCAGCGGCGGTGATACCCGATCCTGTGCTGCGGCATAAGGTGAATCGGGCACTGAATACGGATGAGGTGGCGGAGCCCAACAGCTTTGCGGTCTGCGCCGCAGTGGCGGCGTTTGACAGGGGAGAGCCCTGGCTGGAGGAGCTGCGCCGATATCTTGCGGATAATAAGCAGCTGGTAAGGGACTTTGTAAGGAAAAATCTGCCGGAGATCAAGGTGGTGCCTTCTCATGCCACCTATCTGCTGTGGCTGGACTGCAGCGGCGTCACGGAGGACGCCGGGGAGCTGGTGCGCTTTATCAGAAAGCACAGCGGGCTTTATCTCACCGAGGGAGAGGAGTACGGCACATCGGGCAGAAGCTTTATCCGGATGAACACAGCCTGTCCCAGACAGCGGCTCAAAGAGGGGCTGGAGCGGCTGGCGGAAAGTTTAAAGGCCTATGGGCTGGGAGCGTAAAACGCTTCCAGCTTTTTGAATTCCTCATAGCGGGCCTTTGCCTGTCGGGCGGCTTCCTCAAACAGCGTCCGGGCCTCTTCGGGGCGGAAACGTTTCAGGGCGCCGTAGCGGGTCTCGCCGTCCAGGAAGTCCTGATAGTCCAGAGAAGGCTCCCCGCTATCCAGGATAAAGGGATTTTTACCCTGCTCCCGCAGGGCCGGATGAAAGCGGAAGAGATGAAAGTAGCCGGAATCCACGGCTTTTTTCATTTCATGGCTGGAGGAACCCAGACCCGCCTTCACGCCGTGGGCAATACAGGTGGCATAGGCGATAATCAGGGAGGGACCGTCATAAGCGACTGCTTCGGTCAATGCCTTCAGGGTCTGGTTAAAGTCCGCGCCGAAAGCTATCTGTGCTACATAGACATTGCCGTAAGAAAGCGCAGTGGCAGCCAGGTTTTTCTTGCGGGAGGTCTTTCCGCCGCTGATGAATTTTGCAGTGGCGCCTAAAGGGGTGGCCTTGGAGACCTGGCCGCCGGTGTTGGAGTACACCTCCGTGTCCAGAACCAGCAGGTTGATGTTGCGCCCTGTGGAGAGGACATGATCCAGGCCGCCGAAGCCGATGTCGTATGCCCAGCCGTCTCCGCCGATGACCCAGGGAGCGGAGGGGAGGCTGCCTGAGCAGGAAGCGGCGGGGTCCGCGGTGGTGCTGTCCGCCCCGTCAGCCTTTGTTCTGCTGTCTGCGGCTTCGCTGTCCGCCTGTCGCACTTCCTCCGCAAGCAGCATTCCCAGCCCGAATTCCGCCGCATCCTCAAAGAGTGAATTTGACCAGGCGGGTCCAAAGCCCTTTTCGTCTGTGGTGTAGGCGCAGGAGGGCGCAGAGTTAGCCCAAATGGAGCTGCAGCCGGTGGCGTTGGCAATATAGATCTTGGGGCCGAAAAGCTGGGTCAACAGCTTTACATAGGGCGTTTCCCCGCAGCCTGCACAGGCTCCGGAAAACTCCATGAGAGGGCGGCAAAGCTGGCTGCCTTTCAGGGTGTGGACGCCGAACTTCTCCACGGCTTCTTTACAGGGCAGCAGGGATTTTGCATAGTCGAAGCATTTCTGGGCAAAAGTCAAGCCTTCCTCCCGGACAGGCTGCATCTCCAGCGCCTTTTTGCCCTGTTTTCCGGGGCAGACTGCGGCGCAGGAGCCGCAGCCCGTACAGTCTACCTGGGAAATGACAATGGAAAATTCATAATTGACCAAACCAGTCATTGGAATCCTGGGCATTCCTTTCGGCGCATTGGCGGACTGGATCTCGTCCATGGGGGCAGGGCGGACCACTGCATGGGGACAGACAAAGGAACAGCGGGCGCACTGGATGCAATTCTCAGGTATCCATACAGGTATTTCCGTTGCCACGTTTCTGCGCTCGTGGGCAGTGCTGCCGGAAGGCGTGCTGCCGTCAGCATAGGGGAGAAAGGCGGAGACGGGCAGTCGATCTCCCCGCTGATCGGTGACGGGTTGCTGGATGTTCCGCACATAGTCCGCCAGGGGTTTGGGGGCAGGCAGGGGCGGATTGTCCAGGGCAGTTTCCCAGGGAGGGGAAACTGTGTCGCCAGCCGCTGCCGCCGCCGTCCCCAGCCAGTGCTCAGGCAGAGGGATCTCCTCAACCTCCGAGAAGCCTCTGCGGATAGCCTCCTGATTCATTTTAAGGATCGAGTCTCCCTCCCGCCCGTAGCTTTTGGCGGCGGCAGCGTTCATCTGCTCCATTGCCTGCTTAGGGGGCAGCAGCTCTGTCACCGCGAAAAAGGCAGCCTGAAGGATGGTGCTGATCTTGTTGTTCAGTCCTACCTCTTTTCCGATGCCCAGGGCGTCGATGACGTAAAAGCGGATATGGTGGGCGGCAAGATACTGTTTTACCCCGTCGGGAAGATAGGCATCCAGTTCCTTTCCCCGGCAGGAGATATTCAGCAGGAAGGTCCCCTTATCTTTCAGCTCCTGCACCATATTGTATTTGTGCAGATAGACGGGATTGTGGCAGGCCACGAAATCGGCGTTATAGATCCGGTAGGTGCTGTGGATGGGGGATCTTCCAAAGCGCAGGTGGGAGATGGTAAGGCCCCTGGATTTTTTGGAATCATACTCAAAATAGCCCTGGGTGGACAGGGCGGTACTGCTGCCTATGATCTTGACGGCGTTTTTGGTGGCGCTGACGGTGCCGTCTCCGCCCAAGCCCCAGAATTTGCAGGCCGTGGTGCCCTCAGGGGCGGTATCCGGCAGCTTAGGCACAGGCAGGGAGAGGCGGGTCACATCGTCCGTGATGCCTACCGTGAAAAATTTTTGCTCCGTATTTTGATAGACAGCCGCGATCTGAGCAGGAGTCGTGTCCTTGGAGCTTAAGCCATACCGCCCGGAAAAGACTCGGAGAGCGGGAAGAGGGCTGCCGTTTTCGGCGGAACTCACCGCCAGTCGGCCTGCCTGCTCCAGTGCCGATACCACATCCAGATACAGCGGCTCGCCAACGGCTCCGGGTTCTTTGGCGCGGTCCAGCACAGTAATGTGAACTGCCGTGGAAGGCAGCGCCGCCAGGAGATGCCTGGCGCTGAAGGGCCGGTAAAGGTGTACGCTGATCAGTCCGTACTGCTCCTGTCCTGCATAGTCCAGATATTCCCGGATGGTTTCACAGACGCTGCCCATGGCAATGATAACGTGCTCTGCACGTGGGGAGCCGTAATAGTCGAAGAGACGATAGCCTGTGCCCAGCCGGGCGTTTATTTTCTCCAACTGCCGCTCTGCAATGTCGGGCATGGCGTCATAAAGAGGATTGGAGGCTTCCCTGGCCTGAAAGAAAATATCGGGGTTCTGGGCGGAGCCAAAGGTCTTTCCGTGCCGGGGATGGAGGCAGCGGCTGCGGAAAGCGGCAAGGGCGCCGGAATCCTGCATGGCCTTCAGGTCCTTATAGTCCCAAACCTGTATTTTCTGAAGCTCATGAGAGGTGCGGAAGCCGTCAAAGAAGTTCAGAAAGGGAAGTTGTCCCTCCAGGGCGGCAAGGTGTGAAACGGGAGCAAGATCCATGACCTCCTGGACGCTCCCGCAGGCAAAGATACAAACGCCTGTCTGGCGGCAGGCATAGATGTCGGAATGATCCCCGAAAATGGAGAGGGCATGGGTGGCGATGGAGCGGGAAGCCACATGGATGACTCCCGGCAGATGCTCGCCCGCCAGACGGTAGAGATTGGGAAGCATGAGAAGCAGCCCCTGAGAGGCCGTAAAGCTGACTGCCAGGGCGCCGGACAGCAGGGCTCCGTGGAGGGTCCCCGCCGCTCCCGCTTCCGACTGCATCTGGACAAGCCTCATAGGGCTGCCATGTATGTTTTTCCTGCCTTCAGCCCCCCACTGCTCACAGAGCTCCGCCATGGGAGAAGAGGGGGTGATGGGGTAGATCGCCGCCGCCTCGCTGTAAGCGTAGGCAACGTGTGCGGCGGCCTGGTTGCCGTCCATGGTTTGGATCGTTCTTTCTGTCTGCATAAAAACACCTCCGCGGGTTTTTGTGATTATTGTCCCTCGGAGGTGTGATTTTATGCACAGGTATTTGAAAGGCTATTTCAGGAATCCGTTGACGATCTGTGCTTCCGCCTCTGCCTCTGTAAGCCCCAGTGTCATCAGCTTAATGATCTGTTCTCCGGCGATCTTGCCGATAGCCGCCTCATGGATCAGCTCCGCGTCCAGATGATTGGCGGTGATTTCGGGGATGGCGCTTATTTTTGCATTGTCCATGATGATCCCGTCACACTCGGAATGACCGGCGCAGCGGTTGTTGCCGTTGATCTTTGACAGGAAGAGCTGGGTGGAATCGTCCCTTGCCACGGAGCGGGAGATAATATTGGCGCTGGAGCCTTCGCCGTCTAAGTCTACCCGGAAGGAGGTCTCTGCGGTCTGGCTGCCGTGGGTCATGAGTTTTTCCGTGACGATAAGCTTTGCCCCGTCTGCAAGCCTGGCGCCGGTGGAACGCTTTGTGGAGTCCACGCCCCTGATCTGTACGGTCTCCATCTCCATAAAGCTGTTTTCTCCCAGCTCCACCACGGTCTCAGGGTTCATGATCCGCCCGCCTCTGCCGTCGCCGCTTCCGTAATGCTTTTCCACATATTTGACGTGGGAATTCCTGCCTATATAAAAGGCGTGGACGCCGTCGTGCCTGCTGTCCGCATCCCCGCTGTTATGGATGCCGCAGCCTGCAACGATGGTCACGTCGCAGTCGTCCCCTACATAAAAATCGTTGTAGACCATTTCAGTCAATCCGCTCTGGCTCAAGATAACGGGAATATGGACGCTTTCCTTTTTCGTGCCGGGTTTGATATGGATGTCGATGCCCTGCTTATCTTCCTTTGTCACAATGTCGATGTTGGCGGTGGTGGCCCGGCCCACGCTTTTGCCGTCGGAGCGGATATTGTAAGCGCCGGAGGGCATTTCATGGAGCCCCGCTACCTGCTCCAGTAAATTTTTCTGTATTTCATCCATGATCATTCACCTGCCTTTCTCTCAGTCAGGGAATCCGGACCGTAGGCCCGCTGGCAGCTTTCGGTTCCCCGCAGAAGTTCGGGAAGGATCTCGTTCCTTTGGCCTCTGGCCTGTACGGTCCCGTCTGCAAGCACGACGATCTCATCTGCAATATTCAGTATGCGCTCCTGGTGGGAAATGATGATCAGGGAATTGTCTCCTGATTTGTGCATCTCCTCAAATACCCTGATCAGGTTGTTGAAGCTCCAGAGGTCGATGCCCGCCTCCGGCTCGTCAAAGACTGCCAGAGGGGTGTTGCGGGCGATGATGGTGGCGATCTCGATTCGTTTCAGTTCACCGCCGGAAAGGCTGGCGTCCACGTCCCGGTTGATGTAATCTCTGGCGCACAGACCCACCCTGGACAGATAATCGCAGACGTTGGGAAGCTTTACCTGGTTTCCGGCAGCCAGAGTGATCAGGTCCCTGACCTTGATGCCCTTGAAGCGCACCGGCTGCTGAAAGGCAAAGCTGATGCCTGCCTTTGCCCGCTCTGTAATGTTCAGATCGGTGATATCCCGGCCGTTAAACAGGATCCTTCCCGCCGTAGGCCGCTCAATGCCCATTATGAGCCTGGCAAGGGTGGACTTGCCGCCGCCGTTGGGACCGGTGATGGCGATGAAGCTGTGATCTTCAAAGGTAAGGCTCACATCCCGTATGATTTCCTTTTGCCCCCGGCTGTCGCCGGAGACTTGAAATGAGAGGTTCTGCAGTTCAAGCATATGGTGCCTCCTGATTGTCAAGTTGTCAGTACATTTTGCTGGGACTATTATAGCATACTCGTCCTGCGACCGCCAGACTAACTTTTGAGCGGCAGCTCTGCAGGGCCGGACGATTACTTTTTATTTAAGATTTTTATAAGAAAATATAAAAATATTGTAGTAAAAAGGGAAATATGTTATAATAGGCGCGATAAAACCAAACGGCTCCCTGTGAGACATTTGGCTTTTGTACGTTTATCTGTATAAATCTATAAAAAGACTTAGGAGGGAGAATCCAGTGAACGAAAACTTTTCTGAGAAGGGACATATCAATAAAACGGCGCTTCTGGGACACACTATCATAGCGGTGGTGCTTGCCCTGGCTTATGCCCTGGAGCTGCTTAAGGGTTCAAGGACCGTGGGATATTATACGGTGTTTGCGCTGCTTTGCATCGTCCCCGTGATAGTGGAGCATATCCTGTACAGGAGGAACCGTGAGGATAACATGATCCAGCATATCATGGGGATCAGTTACGGTATCCTGTATCTGTTTGCCATCTGGACCACCCACAGCCTGCTTACCTGTATGTATGCTTTTCCTATGTTTTTGGTCATTATATTATACATGGATGTGCGCTTTTGTGTATTGATCGGTACGGGAGCCTTTCTTGGAAACGTTGCCTGCGTTGTCCGGGACGTGCTCACCACAGGCTATACCGCTGAGGAGATCCCGGATGTGGAGATCAGGATCGCGGCAGTACTGATAACGGCAATCTATATGGCGTTCACCACCGCCGCGGTCAAGAAGGTGAATCAGGTGAAAATGCAGGCCATGCAGGAGCAGGCCAGGGCAGCCAGCGCCCAGGCGGAGACCATACTGACTACTTCAGGAAGCATGATCTCGGATATCAAAGACGTATCCGAGAAGGTGGAGCAGCTTGGTCAGTCCATGGAACAGATCCATACATATATGGGAGAGGTTTCTTCCGGAAGCACTGAAACGGCGGAATCTATCCAGCAGCAGATGCACAAGACGGAAATCATACAGCAGCATATTGCCAGGGTGAAGGATACGGCTGTGGAAATCGAAGAAAACATGGGTGAGACCGTGGGCAAGGTTGAGACGGGCAAACGTCAGATGGATGCGCTGGCAAAGCAGGTGGAGAGCTCTATGGCAGCCAACCGCAAGGTGCTGAACCAGATGAAGGAGCTCAGCGAATATACCAGCCAGATGAACACTATCATAGAGACCATTACCAGCATAGCCAACAGCACAGGTATGCTTGCTTTGAACGCCAGCATCGAGGCGGCCAGGGCAGGCGAGGCAGGCAGAGGCTTTGCAGTGGTGGCAAGCCAGATCTCAGGGCTTGCAAACCAGACGAAATCCGCTACCGTGAATATCACAGAGCTTATCGGGCACATCAATCAGGAACTGGTGGACGTAGAGGCTGCGGTAGATGTGGTGACGGAGAGCAACAAGGCCAATGCGGAAAGTACTCAGGTAGTGACAGAGAATTTTGTAGGCATTACCCAGGGAACGGAGAATGTGGGGCAGCAGACTAGGGAGCTGATGAATATCGTGGACGAGCTGGAGAGCGCAAATGCGGATATTGTAGAGAATATTCAGACGATCTCCGCCATCACGGAAGAGGTTTCCGCCCATGCCAACGAGACCTACAATGTGTGCGAGGAGAACACCCGCCTGGTAGAATCTGTGAACGGCATGGTGAACGGACTGAATGCTGGCGCCCAGAAGCTTCAGAACAGCAGATAAATTTTAAAATTATTCTTGACTTTTGTGTGAGAAAAAGGTATTATATCTAATGTTGCAGGGCATATTTTATAATGTGCCGCTGCAGCGTTAGAATGTGTGTTTAGCTCAGCTGGATAGAGCGTTTGGCTACGGACCAAAAGGTCGGGGGTTCGAATCCTCTAACACACGTACTTGTGTGTTTGCACACGCGTATTTTTTTGTGGCGGGAAAGCCTTGAAAAATGGGCATTCCCGCCATTTCGTTTTCTGATTTTTGTTCAAAAACTGTAACAATTTTATGTTACACCCTGTTACACCTTGTTACACTCTGCCGGGCTGGCATCAGCTTCCAGGATTTGGTTAAGCTCTTCCTGCGACTTCCTGCCGCGACAGTATCTCATGGTCATCTCGATATTTTCGTGACCGGCCATCCTGCGGATCTCATCCGGGTTCAAGCCAAGGTCGAACAGGTGAGATATGTAGGAACGGCGGATATCGTGGCAGCTTTTGGCAAAGGGAAGGTTCAGGTGGTTCGGGTTGCAGTATTTTTTGATCCGCCCGTCAAAGACCCTTTGGTTGCACAGGCCCTCCTTACGCTGAAAGACGAGGTCTGTGTCGGAAACGGGGAATCCGTTCTTTTCATTCAATTCCCGTATTTGCCGTAAGTATGTCCTGGCCTTTTCGGTAAGATAGATACGTCGGTGTCCCGCATTGGTCTTTGCGTGGTCTACGATTTTATAGCCGCAGTGCTTTAAGCCTGTGGGAGTCTCAGTCTGGTTTTCCACGACCATCCGGTTTATATACAGATAATCGCCCTTGATATCGCCATACTGCAGTCCGCACAGTTCACCGACACGGATACCTGTGCAGAAGAGTATACAGATCCCCAGGGGAAGCGCAGAGTCGGTGGCCCGGCTGTCCTCTTCAGCTTCACGCATCACAAGCTCCTGCTCCCTGCGGGTAAATGCCTCTTCGTTCTCTTCCTTGAAGGCGGCAGGCTTATAAAGGTGGCCGTTCAGCCGTATGGCCCTGAACTTATTTGCTTCGATATATTCTGCATCTGCGGCGTAGTCCAGCAGGGAATTCAAGACAGTCCGGATATTGTCATAATACTTTTTCTTCATGCAGTTTTCCGTGACGATCTGATATGCCCATGTTTTCAGGACAGGCTTAGTGAGCTGTTCTAAGGGAAGCTCTGCGATGCGGCTGGGAAGGATATATTTTTCCCAATTTCTGATATCGTCTGCCAGAGTGCTCTTGCTGACCTCCAGCCTCCGCAGCTCCAGCCATTCAGGATATAAAGTTTTCAAGGTGCGGGCAGGTGCGAGCTGCTCTGCTTTCCGCAGCGGCGGGGTCTGCAATGCAGGCTCACAGCCTTTTGAGGGTAAGCCGGAGTAATATTCCACGAGGACGTCCAGAAGATCGTCGTAATGGGTCTTTACGATCTGTCTGCCATTGGGCAGGCGAGTCCGCCACCGCTTATCCCTCTCGTTCTGGGAGACAGGTGATCTATGCTGCTCCAAAATAGTTTCTCTGTTTAGCATCATTTTTGTCAACTGCGACACTTCTTCCAGCGACATCTTATTGGAAGAAGCAAAATCAGTCAAGACCTTTTTCAACTCCTGTTCAATGCAAATCATTGTGATGACACTTTCTGCGCTATCGGGATTTATCTCCGCGAGCAATGAGCCAAGCGGCCATGCTTGCAGCCAACCATGGTTGGCTTGGACAGATTGGCGAATGCCGCGAGGGTCAATGCCCCGTTGTTTGCAGCGGGGCTATTGACTCAGGCGGGAGAGCCTGCAATAGATAACACAGAGGGTATTTGTCATATTACGGTTCAACTCAAAACAGAATAAAAACTCATTCTCAAGCGGTCATATCAGGCCTGATTTCTTTCATATTACGAAAAGGAAGCGGCAGCTCACAAAATGAAAGGTCAACTCAGCCTTTTGCATACTGATATCACAAGATGTCATCCGTCATCTTAGTCCACCGGAACTGCTCGGAACTATAATTTCGATTGGAGATCATCAATTCCGTGGTAGCCCCATTATTCAGATGCACCTTTTGAAAGGAATGATTTTTATTGAAAAAGTAATCAGACAATTTTTGCTTCATGATATGCTCCGCTTTTTCTTTCGTATATTCGTGAGTGTTTTTTGGAGCAGAGCTGCGGCAGTAATAAAGGAAAGGGAACTGTGCCTTTTCCAGGTGAATGGCGGTAAATTCATGAAAAGACGCGTAATCATAGTCATCGATGGCACATTGCTTCTCAGTACCGATATACGGCGGGTCAAGAAGCAGCAGGCGGTTGGAGTCGAGAGTTAAGCTTTTTCCTTTGGGGAGTTTGATGGTAATGTTATTTTTTAAATATTCTTTGCAATCCTCCTGAGTTATGACGGCGTTTGCGTTGATCAGTTTTAAATGGGCGGGGATAAAGCGCAGCAAGCGGTTGAATATCTGTTCCCAATTCTCAATAAATTTTTTGTCAATGCACTGAGAGACGAACATCTTGTAAGCAATCTCCACGTTGCAGTCCACATGGTGATAGTTGGCGCGCTTACCCTGATAAATCTCAAGTACCTCTTTGTATTCTTTCAGTACAGGATTTTTTGTGTCAGGATTGTCAATAAAAGACAGATCCTGCGCCAAGATCATTTTTAGAAGTTCAAAAGGCTTTTTCATTAATACATTCAAAAAATTGGTGCGGAGAGGATTCAGATCATTTAACACCACTTTTTTCCAGTCGTAGGTTTTAAGACCAAAGAACAGGGAACCTGTGGCGCAGCAGGCGTCGATCAATGTCATTTCAGAATGATCGAGTTGCATACCATCGACGGCTTGAGCAGTTTGCTCCTGCATCGTATGGTTTTTTGAACCGACAATCGTGTAAAGTGGCGATACGCAGTCAGTGTAGCATTCAACTTTGGTATTTATATACACGGCAATATATAGATTGAGTATTTCGCTGTAGGAGGCTATATCTGTTGGCAGATGTTCCAGCAGTTTTTTGGGGATGGCAATTGTTTTTGATTCATAATTGTCCTTTTCGCGTTCAGCTGGGTTCGTAGTTGCCAGATAGATTTGAGCATTGCTTTGAGCCTCGATCTGGGCTTTTCTTTGAGCTTTGCTTTGACCCTTTTTTGGTAGGGCTACCTTTTTATAAAGGCCCAATAAAATAATGATCATTATAAATTCTGTCCACTTGATTTTTGATCGTTTAAATTCCTTTTTCATTTTCTCCATCGCTTTTTTAATGAGAGTTTTGATAAGAGTGAGTTTTACATCCTGCATCGTTGATTCTCCTTTCATTTTTACAAAATCAAGCCAAATTTTGGCATTTTCATAAATCTGATTGGGGATATCACGATCCAACTCAAAACGTAGATGTTTCTCACGATTCAGTTTTCATATCACGATGCAAAACAAGAAAATTAACTGATAAAATTCATACTATCCTTTTGGAATACATACAAAGAAGTGCTGTTTCTAAAAGTGTGTACTACTGGAATAAAAAATGGGCAGAAAAAGCGGTAGCCCCAAGGCAGAAAAGTGCAAAAAAAGCGGTAGCCCAGGAACAAAAAATGGCAAAAAAAGCGGTAAACCAAGAACAAAAAATGGTAAAAAAAGCGGTAGCCTAGGAACAAAAAAATGCAAAAAAAGCGGTAAGCAGAAGTGGGAAAATTAAGATGTCCTTTTTGATTTCTTCCTATTATATAAAACGCAGTAGGGAAGGAGCAGAAGATAATGGTCACAAAAAGTTGGAAGCTAGAGGTAAACAAAGGCGGGGTATTGACGATCACCTACCTGAGTGAGCGCAGCATACCAAGGACGGCAAGCCCAAGCACCGATAACGTCCTTGTCAGGGGTAGCGGCGTCGATTTTGAGATTGAGTGTAAGCGAAATGTTTTGAATCAGCGTGTCGGGTGTCCCTTTAAGGCGTTGGCGCTTAAAGAGAGGCAGCCTCTGCCTGTCGCTAAGATGCTGGAGCTTGGCACATTCGATGACGCCGCAGTGAGGCGGCTCAGGTCGCATATTCTGGGGTTCGTGTATGAATTTGTTGCCGGGGTATGCTATGAGCGCAACCCTGTCATCGTTAAGAAGGCTCCATTCAGCATTGACGACCTGCTTGCGAAGTATCCACGCTTTGCCAGCCAGTTGAGTCTGATAGACTGGCATAGTACCATGGAGATGATCTGAGGCAACGGTCGGAAGATAGGTCATGAAAACTGAAAATCATTTGGAGAAGCAGACAAGGCAGGCTTTTTGGTAAGCCTGCCTTAATGTCTTTTTATCATCAGTATGTGAGACCGCTGTTTCCTGCATTGGAGCAAAATATTCCTACATTGGAGCGGAAATATTCCCACTTGCAGAATATCAAGGTCTATGCTAAGATGAAGTGGAGAATTCAAGAACAGAAAATGGTGTACCACCGCAGAGAGTGGGGGCTCCCCGCGGTAAGGGATGGTATCTATTCTACCACACGATACAGACAAAGTCTGCGATACACACAAAATTTATTATAAAGCAGTTTATGCATTTCTGCAAGATTCTTTGTGGTGTTTTGAGCGGGCTTTAGGTCTGAGCCTTAGAGATAAACGAGGCGCAAGTGTGGACGCATACTTTGCACCTCGTTCTTGATTTCTCACGAAAGCCACCTGAAATGGCGGAGCGATCCGCCATGGAGGGTGCTTTGAGTGAGAAGTCGGAGCTTTAAGTTGAGAGCTGCGATTAGTTGTGATGCTGTTGCGGCTCTCTTTTATTGCGGAAAAATTTCTAAGGAGGACATGGAATGTAAAAGAGACAAGGGTACCATGAGATGAATCAACATTACAAATGATTAGAGAGGAGATTTTTATGTACGAAGAGGAAAAGAATCAGTTAAAAAATAAATTAAAAAAGAGCTTGGGCGAGAACGAGATATATGAAGATTTGGAGAAAGTAGCAGAAAAATGGGGTGAGGTGAAAAAAGAGCGGATTCTTCAGGAGTTGAAGCGGAACTATGAGATAGGAGTGCCCATTGATAAGATGCAGGAGACCATAACATTATGTATCTCTTCAGTCAGCCTTATATTACTTACCCTGACCTTTGCTTATGGAGAAGGTTTTTTTAGAGAGATCCTGGGCGGAGATATTTTTGTCAGAGGGGTGCTGCTGATACTTGTTTTTCTTTTTTGCAGTGCAGAGATATTCTGCCTGAGGTCATACAAGAGAAAGCGGCAATTGAAAATATTGATTGATTTTTTGGAAACTTTTAAACAGAAACAAGAAGTTGTGGAGAAGGAGAGCATAACAAGATGAAAAAAAGAATTTTAGGCATGATCATGTGTATGTGCCTTGTGTTGGGGGCAATAACGGGCTGTGGAGACACTGCGGGCAGAGGATCTGTTGCCGCAAATGCGTCTGCAGAAGGATCGGGGGAAGTATCAGATCAGATGATAGAACCAACGCCGGAACCCACCATAGAACCGACGCCGGAACCAACTCCCACATCGACGCCGGAGCCAACTCCCACATCGACGCCGGAGCCAACTCCGGAGGAATCCGCATCGGAGCCTTATGTCCTCGCAGGGACTACCATAGACAGCGGCGAATGGAACGGCTTGAGTTGGCTGGTCACGGACGCTGATGAATTGGTGGTGACAGGTCAGATGGAAGAGCCATATCCCGAAGAGGGCTATACGAAGTCGGATGACGGCGCTTTGGTTTGGACTTGGATTCAAGGAGCACCATGGAAAGGATATAGAGATAAGATCAAAAGTGTATATCTGTCTTTTTCAGGCGCAGGTTCTTTAATGGGATTGTTTGAAGAGTATTTAAATTTGAAAAATGTTGATTTAAGTGACATGGACACAGGCACTGTTACATCTATGAAAGGTATGTTCTATGATTGTAAATCACTGGAGAGTTTGGATCTGAGTGATTTAGATACAAATAGCGTTACAGACATGGGCTATATGTTTTTTGGCTGTGAATCACTGAAGAGTTTGGATTTGAGTAGCTTTGATACCAGCAGCGTCGCAGATATGGGATATATGTTTTATTGCTGCGAATCACTGAAGTGTTTAGATCTGAGTAACTTTGATACCGGCAACGTCACAAGTATGATTGGTATGTTTACTGATTGTAGCTCATTGGAGAGCTTGGATCTGAGCAGCTTTGATACCAGTAAAATCACAAAGATGAACTCTATGTTTAAAAGAGATCGAGGCCTTACAACTTTGGATCTAAGCAGCTTCAACACACACAATGTAGAGATTATGTGGCGTATGTTCCAGGGCTGCATTAACATGGAGGAGATCCTTGTGGGAGATGACTGGGTGTATGCGGAGGATGTTGAGGAGATGTTTGAT
Source organism: Bacillota bacterium (assembly GCA_023663285.1). GTDB lineage: Bacteria > Bacillota > Clostridia > Lachnospirales > Lachnospiraceae > Acetatifactor. Next base: position 3,868 of record JAMPHT010000054.1, on the reverse strand, counting down.
AACTGCGGTGTCTCCGACGTGACCTATAAATAACCCCCTGTCTGCAGAGCCATCGGCATTCCCCGCCGCTGGCTCTGTTCTTTTGTCTGACGTAGACAAATGATCCCCCGGATATGCCTGCTCCCTTGCATCATATCCACCAAAAATATATATCCCCTCTTGCATTATCCAAAGCGCAGAGTTATAACACCACACAACAAAAAAACGCCCGTTGCGGCACAAAAAAGGAGGATCATTTATGTTGCGTGTTATGACACCCAAGGGGGTACTGGTGGAGGCTGTCAAAGCGGCCCCCGTATGCGAGATGCGGAACAAACTTGGGCAATAGGGTTTTCAGGACAGTGGAGTTTGCGAATGGCATGGACGCAGATCCCACAGCCATCCAGATCGAGCTGGCACTGCTGCCCATGCAGTCCATGCTGTCTGAGCGGAGCATCCTGATAGGGAACCTGAAAACAGAGGCAGTGAAGGATATCCTGCAGAAGCTCCTGACTTTGGGGTACTTCGATCTCAGTTCGCTGGAATACCAGAAAGAAATGTCCATCGAGGAGACTGTCTTTGACGAGGGGGCGTCCAAGCCTTATACCACAGACTTCACCTATGGTGTGGGGTGTGTGCAGTCAGATGCCGGAGCCTTCGGCTGGACGCCGGTACCGCAGAACGACATTTTCAGCAATTACCGTATGTGCGACGGCTGCGATGGAAGGAACACCGAGTCCTGGGGCGAAAGTGAGGACGAGGATGACGAGGAGTAGCCTGAATGCCGGAGTGAACAAGCTGAAAAAGTGGTGGGACGATGAGGCTGGGACGCTCAGATGCACCCTGCCGTTCCAGCGGCATTCGGGGGTATGGAGCGCCTATACAAGGAGCAGCCTGATATGGAGTCTGTTGTCAGACTCCTATATCCCGCCCGTAGTCCTGCTCAAGGACAAGGCAGAGCCGGGGAAGCCCGGCGGGGAGAAGGATAAAAAGGGAGCGGAGCTGTATATCTATGAGATACTGGACGGACAGCAGAGGCTCACGAACATCTTTGCTTTCCTGGACGATGAGTGGGCACTGCACAGTGCCACGCCGCCCGTGAGATATGACGGCTTCGAGTATGACATTGCGGGGAAGAGATTCTCGGAGCTGGAGCCTGAGCTGCAGAATGAGATAACCCAGTTCAGGCTCATCATCCAGACCCTTGAGGACTATACCCTGCCGGAGGCGGAGGCTCTGTTTTACAACATCAACAGCGGCGTTGCCCTGTCGGCTGTACAGAAGGCCAAGTCCAGGATGGGGACGGCGTTGATAACGTTCCTGTCGAAGCTCCTGAGTGGGACATTCTTCACCCAGGCCCTCAATATCACAGACGCCCAGGCGAAGAGGGAGGACGACCTGCTGATGCTGCTCCAGGCGGTGCTGCTTCTGGATAACAGGAGCGGGGGCGCTGAGTATAAGACCATATCTGCGGCGTACTGTGAGAGCTATGCAGTGACACTCAGGGACAGTTACGGGGCTGATAAGCAGGAGCTGCTTGGGGGTATCGTCGGCTATCTGGATGAGGCGTTCCCTGCCAGGAACAAGTTCCTGAGTAAAAATAATGTGCCCATCATACTGGTGATGGCCCAGGTGGCGATGGAGAACGGCATCGCCGCAAAGGATTTCAATGTCTTTGTCAATACCTTTGCCAACAGTATGTATCCGTCCTATAAGGAGGCCAGCGGTTCCGGCAATGTGAAGGCCAGGTCTGTACAGATGCGTCTGCGGGTGATGTTTTTGGCGTTCTGCCGATATTTCGATCTGCCTGCGGAGGAGGTACGCCCGCCCTTTGCGGAAGATATCCCCCTGTATGAGGGCCTCACGGAGGAGGACGATCTCCTGTCGGAAGAGGATCCTCTGCCAAAAGAGAGTCCCCTGCCAAAAGGGAGCGTTTCTCCTGAAGCCGGAGAGCAGGAAGGGGCAGAAGGGGAACAGGGAGGCCCGGAAGGCCGCGAAGCAGATACCATGCAAAGGGCAGAGGGCGGTATCGGTGACGCCGGTGCCGAGACAGAAGCGGGGCAGGCGGGGTAGATGAAAGAAAAAGATATGACTGCGTACTTTATGCGGGTGGATAAGGAGCAAGGGATCCCTTACAGGGGGTATGCCGGCACGATAGAGGATTCCCTTGCCGCCCTGCAGCGTTATGTGAACTTCGATGAGCCGGGGGGCTGGATACAGGCAGTCGCCTTGGGGGACGGGATACTCGTCCTATGCCATGATGAGGGCAAGCTGCTTGGTTTCCCTGCCAACAGGGCCTGGCTGGACGACGAGGGAAGGGTGGTCGATGTGTTTGCCGGAAACATCATGGCAGTCAGGCATACCGGGGAAGAGTTCTCCGGTATCCTTGCATCGGATATCCCGTATGTAGAGAAGCACCTGCGCCCTGTGATCCTGGGGGGTGGCGGCTGTGTGCAGATACCGGAGGGGGAGCTGCCGGAGTACCGGAAGGGTTAGAGTATGGGGTACTGCCTCAGAGGGCATCCGCCCGGATACCGGGGCAGGCTCCTTGAGGCGGTGTGTGAAAAGGAAGAAAAGCGGAAAGACCATCAGATGCGTGCTGCAGCTGGCGGCCTTTTTTGCCTTATGGGGAACTGCCAGCCGGGCGGTCTTGCAAGGCTTTTCACTTTGCCCGCCGGGCGCTTTCTCCTGCGGCATCCGAAGGCGGGATGTGGAGACTTTAAGAGTGCGCGTCCGGCTGACTGCAGGCAGTTGGCGTTATCTGCGGATATGGGTGAGAATCCATTTTGGCGTGAGAAGTAACTGTGGCGTAAGAAGTAAATCTGACGAGAGAATAATTTTGCCATAATAGATAATTCCATTATGAGAAATTAGTTCATTATGAGAAATCACTATAAAGAGAGAATAAAACTGAGATGAAATATAGCAGTTACCGGAGCAAGCTCAAAAAGAGAATAAAAAATTCAGAAAGGAAAGAAAACGAAAGATGAAAAAGAAAATTGAGGAAGAAAAAGAAAATCCAGGAAGGAAGGGAGAACAAGTTATGCAGGATCAGATCGAGATGACCACCCGGAGCAGGGGATCAGTGGAAAGCTTTACTGAAAAGGCCCTGCCGTTTTATCAAAGTGAGGAGAGAGACGTAAAGAAGGATGAGGAGACTCTGGCGTTATATAACGGCGCGGTAGAGGAGAGCCTCAGCTGGCTGTGTGGGGTACTTCGCCGTGACATTCTGGAAAATGGCTATGAGGAAGTCAGCGCAGTATTGGAGCTTCCGTCAGGAGCCAGGGAGATAACAGTGAAAGCCGAAGAAGTCAGAGCAGAAGCGCCGCTTTTCTTTCAAGACGAGAGTGTGAGTGTCAGGACGCCTGAGATCTTCCATATGCCAATAGGGGATCTTGACCTTTATACATTCAATCAGATCGTATGGGAGCAGGGTAATCCTGTCAGGCTGCTGTTTGAGCATCTTTCCGCAGTCCTTACCTCTATGCGGGGTAGCTTGAGCCATGTCCTTGCAGAGCGGAACCAGTACCTAGTGACCGATGAGATGTTGAAGGAGTACAAGTGGTATGACGTTTTGGGGCTTCACCGCATGATGTATGTAGCTGAGGTGCTGCCGGTGCTTTCGTCATCGCCTCAGCTTAAGGGGTAGTTTCTCCGCCTGAAAGGCAGAGCTGCCATCCCCTAAGCTCCGGCTGTCACAGATGAGGGGTGGCAGGAAGCCTTTTTTGTACTGTCGATCCGCTGTCCCCAAGGCCTGATAACAGTCACCTGAGATTTTTCATGTTTTTATGAGCTGTGGCGGTGTTTCTGAGGGGCTTTTGGGGTAGCTGGTTTCAACGTTACTTTTCACACAGTAGCCAGATGAATAAATACGCATATCTAAAGTAGA
>JAMPHT010000053.1 GCA_023663285.1 Bacillota bacterium | reverse complement strand
CAGTGACACGAGGATTTTCAGTCCTCTGCTCTACCAACTGAGCTATCTGGGCATACGACGCAGGCTTTCGCACTGCAGCTTATGCTGCGGCGCCGCAGCGTCCTGTGTACAACATATGTACAACATCTTATATAACAACAAATATCTTACATGGAAAGACATGAAATGTCAATATTCGCAATAAATTTTATTTCTACTTCTGCTGCCTGTAGTACTGCAATAGCAGCTTTACCACCCTGCTGTAGCTGACCGCGCCGTCGGACACGCCGTTGACCTTCAGGTTCACGTCGATGAACACATCCGCCGCCTTATCTACCACCTCCGTATCAATAAGGGCCTTTCCGTTGATGCGTTCCCACTCCTCATCCGACACGAAAATATTGTCCTCCCAGACCTGCTCTGACACAATCACCGGCTGGATCTCGGCCACAGCCGCCGCATATGCCTCCGGATTCTCCCGCTCCAGCTTACGAACATCATTATACAGATAATTCAATACGCTGAGATAACCTGCATATTGGAAAAAAGGGTCCTCCGACTGTATACACGCCAGATAACCGATAAAGTTCGCTTCATCCTCGTATATAAAGCCCTTCAGATGGGCCAGCTCATGGCACATGGTTGCAGGAATATTCAGTATGTGCATAACATCATTGTAATTAGCTTCCATGGAAAAGGGAAAATAATATCCCTGCATATACTGCTGGCACATAAAATCGGAAAAGAGCATTGCCTTTGGTCTGGGACACCAGCCCGCCAGCTGGGGATATACCGTTCCCAGCCCCTGCATCAGCTCCCGCGCCTCGTCCGCCATACACTTAAGTCCGCTGTTCCAGTTTGCACCGTCCCGCCGGGATATTGCAGTTCCGTCAGGACCGACATAAGCCGCCATTCCACTCCCGTCCCGCTCCACGATCTCCGCCAGTCGGTTGCACTCCCCCGCTGCCAGATTGTACATAGCCACAAGCTCCACAGGCGTATATTCCCCGTCGTCCTCTCCAAACCAACGCTCAGAGATCGGCGAGGCATGATACAGGATGAGACAGTTCAGGGTCATGATCAGACAGACTATCAGTACCGTCCAGGCAAAAAATGAAAAAAAGCCCCTGGAAAAACGGCGGAACCTGCTCACCTGCGGGGGCCTTGCATACACCCACACGCCTGCGAGCCCCTCCGCTCCTGAGGCTTTTCTTTCTATAATATGATTCCGGGTCCTTCGGACTGCACCCACAGCTCCATATACCGCCCACACAACGCCGAGGATCAGGGCTGCCGCCGCCAGGACAAGCCCGGCGGCAATCAGCCATTCCCCCACGGAAAAGGGAAATATTCCCGTAACGCGCCCATAGGTATTGACCCAGATGGGAAAAACATTTGCAATATACCAGTCACAAAAGGCCGCACTACACCACGCTGCCACATTCAGCAGTATGACCACTGCCGCGACTGCCAGGAAAACCTTTTTTACTTTTTTGTTATTCCCATGAAATCCACTCTTCATAATCATCCCAGATGCAGCAGATCCAGGTCTTTCCCTGGTTCAGCACGATTTCATTGCCAGCATTGTCATAATAAATGGTAGGGTACGGGTTAAAGTAATTGCCATAGCTGGGATCGCTTGCGCCCTGGCGCTCCCATCTGCCCTCGATCACCTTACCGTTGGTAAACACATACGCATTGCCGCTGCCGTCCGTCACAAAATCGAGATAGTCGCTCTTCGGATTGTTGGGCTCTTTTCTGGAGCCATGGCAGACCTTGAAAATAACGTTGGTCACAGTCAGCTGCTCCCCTGTCTTTCCGCAGGTATGGGGTTCGCCCCACTGACTTCTGTAATACAGCCTGTCCTCCGGATTGTATTCAAAGCAGGGCTTATGGCTGCCGTAGCCGCCGGAGTTGGTCTGCCCGCCGCCGGGATAAACCTTCGTAGCGTCGGGGAAATCGTCATAGGTTGCCAGATATCCGTCGTCTGCAAATTCAAAGGTCTTGACAAAGGTACTTCTGTACTCCTTCTCATAACCCCTGGCTTCAACGCCCTCCGTATACTTCTGCACATTCAGCACGCCGGTAAACTCAGTGGCCGCCCCCGGCATCAACTCTTTATTCCGCTCAAATGCTCTGTCATAGCTGTTGTCAATGACCGGATCCGTGCTGATGTTATCAATATGCTCGGATTCTATCAGCTTCTCCACCCAGGGGATCGCCAGGCCCCAGTTCACGTAAATAGAATCAAAGGACATGGCCTCATGTATGTAATAGTCACGGCTGGAACGAATGGGCCCAATAAATTCCAGATCGTCGTAGTCCTCAAAAACAGCCATCAAACGTGTGATACGTCCCTCAACGGGAGCCTCGTAAATAATGCTGGCAGATGAGATACCATACTGCTTCATAAGCGGGCTGCTGTCCTTATAACCGCCCCTCTTGTTGTTCGGTATCATGACCGCCATACTTCTTCTGTTAGCGATCGCCGCATCCTTCCACTCTCCGGTGAGCCGGCTCTGGACCTTGCCGTCTACTTCCGTTCTCGCTCCGATGGTATGTGTCTCGCCGCCTGACATCATACCGTTCCCAAGGTCAACTCCCTGCTCCTCCGGCTGGGATTTCTCCGGCGTCTCCACGCTGTCGGATGGATCTTCTTCCGGAGCATCCGTTATAATGGGCGATCCGCTCAGGCCGGAAACAGGGGAGGACGGATCGCCCCCGCCGCCATCGCCGCATCCTGCCAGGACGCCCACAGTCATCGCTATCACAAGTGCCGCTACCAGTTTTTTCTTCATAATAGAACTCCTGTCCTTTCATTGTTATCTATTGTACTCTCTATTTTATCTCTAAAAGAGTATTTTGTCCATTTATTCAGCAAAAAAAGTTTTCATTTTACAACGGGTATGATATAATAACCGCAGAGGAAAAACAAGCGACGCGAAGCGGCATTTGTTTTTCTGCGGTTATTAACGAGAAAGCGTTTGACGAAGTCAAACATGAAGCGCTGAAAGCGCGGGCTTTCGAGTTTATATGACCTATAACCGCAGAGGAAAAGCAAGCTGGGGGGTATCAAGTCATGAGATTAAAAGAAACGGTTGATGTATCTGAATTTCTTGCGGCCACGGAAAAATGTTCCGGGGATGTTTTCTTTCACACACATGAAGGCGACATTTTAAATGTAAAGTCACTGCTTTCCCGGTATGTAGTCGTCTCTGTATGTAAACCGGGAGAATTACAGAAGGCCAGAATAGTCTGTACAGACGAGGGGGATTATTCTGTTCTTTCCGATTACCTTCTGCCGGATGAACAGGATTAGAAAATATTACTAATTTCTGTTTTCCATCATACCAAAACAGGGAAGAGCTTCTTGCCGACTGCGGTTTTCAGGGCAAGAAGCCCTTTTATGAATATTATGATTCCTGCTTCCTGTCCGAATCCAATCTACTGCTCTCCAGCTCCTCCAAAATATGAATCATATCGTGGATATTGTGCGTCTCCCTGACCCTTTTGCGAAGAAACTGCAGTAATTCCAGGTAACTGATCCGTTCGGGAACAAGACCCTCCACCACGCCGGGATAAAGGGCCTTCATATTGTCCATTATGGTTTTCACCAGCTGCTTGTTCAAAACAGTATCATAGTTCTCGCAGCAGATCTCCACCGTCTTGTCGATCAGCGCCTGAAAGGTCTGCTCGTCCGCCTTCTCCGCCTTTCCCTGAAACAATACCTTATCATAGGAAAGTATCTGATATTCCAGCGGCTCCAGGCTGAGCATATCCCTGAGGCGCAGGATCGGCATCAACATTCCTGTGGCTGCAGCCAGGCTCTTCCTGCGCTTGTTCACATAGTCGGTGGGAACTCCTTCCACAAAGCATGGGATCAGATCCTTACCGAACTGCAGTACAAGAGGCTCCGCAAACATAAGGTCACGGATCTCCCTCTCCATTTTCTGGCTGCTGCTCTCCACCAGAGTCTCTTCCGTCCCCAGGAATGCGTTTCCGCTGATCTTCAGCACACTGCAGATTCCCGGAAGCAGACTCACGTCCGGCATTCCCACGCCGCACTCCCACTTGCTCACTGCCTGGGGCGTCACTCCCAGCCTCGCAGCAAACTCCTCCTGAGTCATATTCAGGTTCTGCCTGCCCTTGCTGATCACCTCTGCAATGCGATTATCTTTTTTCATCTTTCCGCCTTTCCGCCCCATTCACGTCCTTCGATATACAGCGCCCAGGGCATATGTATATTGTTCTGTTGCTTACATTGTATCCGTACAAAAACGTCCTGTAAAACAACGTGCTGTTGCGGGGCGGTTCAACTCAAAAAGCGTTATCCGTTCTTATTTGCTTTCTTTTTCCTGACCAGAGTAACCTGTACCTCCATATCCATGGCCGCCGCGATACGCACCATCATCTCCAGGGAAGGGTTGTACTTGCCGCTCTCAAACCGGGTGATGTTGGGCCGTGAGATACCGGAAAGCTGTGCCAGATTGTCCTGGGTCAGCTTCTTGTCCTTGCGGCACTTCACATAGTTCCCGATGACCTGCGCCCTGGTCTCCTTCTGGAGTCCCTCGATCAGGATCTCCTGATTGTCCATAGTAAATACGTAATCCATTGCTTTTCTCATGTTTCACTCTCCAATACGTTTTTTCTTTTTCTAACGTGCTTCAGGGTCCTGCGCATACCGGCACAGCTTTCGTCCTCCCCGATGTATTCCACCGCCTCCACCCGGATATTTGACGCTCCGTTCCGGGTCTCAACGCGCAGAATATCTCCGGGAACCACCGGCTCCTTCAGAGTGTAGAGCCAGACCTCCCGCTTCCTGTCCGCAGGACCTTTCCCCTTTGGCCTCCGGCGTTCAGTCCGTTCCTCCGCAAAGCTCTGCTCCCATTCCGGATAGCGTACATATCTGCCCCACACCACCTTCTTTAAAGGTCTGGACGCACGGACCTCATAGATAGGCGGCCTTACTCCATACTTTCTTGCCAGCAGATATGTCATGTAGCCGGAGCGGATATTCCAGTGCTCGTCCACTATGACAGCATTTGCAAACCGCCCCTCCGCCAGATAGTAATCCTCATAATATTTCAACCTCTCCGGCTTCGGAGCCATCATCCCTGATACATCAATTTTATCTAAGTTTAAGATTGATGTCAATTCCACAGTCAAATTTATCTCCCCCTTTTTTCAAAAGTATCTGTCCTGATACTAATCGTATCTTATTCAGCACCTCCTGTCAAGGGGTTTTATTACTTTTCGTATAAAATTTTTTTTACCGGTAGTATTTCCCATTCGGTCAAAAAATCCCCCCGCTTCATCCGCAGGGGGGAATTCGTATCGCAACACTACGCACGCTTCCTGTCATGCCGCCTCCGGCGGCACAAACAATTCATGAACTGCCGCAGGGCCGGAAGAATCCGCTTGCGGATTCTTCCCGGAATGACTTAGATTTTCTTAGGTAGCGTACTTTGCTGCCTTAGAAAATCTTCATTCCGTTCACACTTTAAGGAGAGACCGCCGCGTCTGTGCGGCACTGCTCGATCAGGCTGTAATAATCGTTCCGCAGAATATAGGCGCTGAACTGGTATCTGTCCTTCACGTCCTGTTTGGCTGCACTCATGTACGCTTCCTGTTCCTCCTCCGAAAGCTCATCCTTCCAGGTGGTGGTCTTTTGCTTGCGGCTGTAGGCCACGGTATCGCTGACAAAGCTTCTGTCATTGAAGATCACAAGACCCTCTCCTTCAGAAAAAATATCTCTTCCGGCGTACATACGGGAGTCGTAGTCAAAGCCGAACAGGTTCAGCAGCGTCGGCAGTACGTCCACGGAACAGCAAACCTTATCCACATAGACAGGCTCCTCCATTCCGGCGTTCCACAGGATCAGGCTGTTGCGGTAGGTGTCCATGTCCTGGGACAGATCCTTCCCCGCCAGCTCCTCATACTGCTCCTCCGTCATGCCGTAGGGGTAGTGGTCTGCGCTGAGGCAGATCACCGTATTCTCCAGCTTTCCCGCCTGCTCCAGCCTCTCCAGCAGATATTCCAGCGCTTTATCCAGCTCGATGTTGCAGGCAATGTATGCCCTGGCGTTCTCGGACATATCCAGATCCGCCACCGCCTCCTTGTTCCAGGAGGACATCCTGTTCCCTTTAAAATCATAATTCATATGCCCGGAAACCGTCATGTAATACACATGGAACCTGTCGTCATTGATGTATTCGTCCACGGTCCCCACCATCATCTCATAGTCAGAGCCCGGCCATGCGTCCGGCGTTTCCACGGTAAAAAGCTGGTCTCCCCACTCTTCCTCCGAAAGGCCCTTTCCCAGCTTGATGGCCTTAAAATCATATCCCAAATTGGGGTGGGACAGATAACGGTCATAATAAGACAGTGTATTGTTATGGTACGCCCTGCAGTAAACGCCCGCCTCCGAAAAGAACCTGGGAAGGCAGCAGGACATACTGTTCTCTGCGCTCTTTTTCATACTGTGCTGGCCGTCCGGAATCAGTCCCGTACAGTTCACATACTCGCCGTCGCTGGTGCTGGTCTGCCACAGCGGCACATAATAATTGTTGAATACAAAGGAGGAATTCACCATTTTATACAGCGTAGGAGTCAGATCCTCCCGGATGGCATAGGTGGAAAATCCCTCCGCCGTCAGGTAGATCAGATTATAGCCCTCAAACATACCCGTATACTCATTGCGGTTGGTGGGGGTCAGTCCGGCAATATAATCCGCCAGCCATTTTTCCTCCTTGCTGTCCTGGGACAGCTCCGCCAGCTTTGCCAGATCGATCTCCCAGACATGAGGGGAAGTATCCGGCTCCGGGACTTCCTCCGGGGCTTCCGACGGCTCCGGTATTTCCTCCACGCCTCTCCCATCCTGTCCGGAGACATCCTCCTCTGCCGTATCCGGCAAAGTGCTTCCCTCTACGGTTCCCACGGAGACTGCGCCTGCGCCGGACAGCCCCGCATCCGCCACACTGCCGCCGGATACCGCCTGGGGTGATTCCCTATGGCGCGACAACCCTTCAAAGATGCTCTGGATCTCGTAAAACCCATCCCTCTGCACCATAGCGAGAGCCCCCATGCTGCGCATGACTGTCTCCGGATCGTAAAATTCACTGTACTCCTCGGCGTATGCCGCCTGCGTGATATTCCCGATCATGATGACGCAGATACAATAGGTCAGGGAGATCCACGCGGTCAGCCCTACCTGCAGCCTTTTGATGCCGCGTATGGGCTTGTACCGCCACCTTCCCAGCTTTCTCAGCATCTCAAGGCCCACTATGGGCAGCACAAGCAGCAACAGCAGGGGCAGGGTCTGCAGCAGCCCTGTCAGCGCCTCCCGCCAGTAGCTGGTCAGCGCGTCCGCTCCGCTCTCAAACATTATCCTCAGCTGCAGAGGCTGCTTGAATATATGGTAATAGACTGCCTGAACGGCAAAAACCGCATACTGCAGCCACAGCATGATCCTGGACGCCCGCTTTTCCCCTTTTTCAGAAAAGCATCCGCCGATAAAAGCCTGCACCGCTGCAATCAGCGCCACCAGCCCCAGAGAAAAAATCGGGTTAAAGCCCTGCAGTCCAAAGCAGCCAAGGTGGAACACGATTTCCATATAAATCAGTATTCCGGCATAAATAAGCCAGATGGTCATAATCCTGCCTTCTTCCTTTGTTCTATGTTGACCCTCGCGGGAATCAAATTTACTGGATATATTTTACCTCTCCCGCCCGGTGTTTACAACTTAAGATTTGCTAAACTTCTCCTTCCATTTTCCCCGTCTGTAGCAGATATATGTAATCGCCGCACCCAGCACCCAGCTGAGCAAAAGGGAGACCCACAGGCACTCATACCGGCCGTTTGGCAGCTCCGGCGTCCTGGTAAGATACGCGATGCCGTATGCCAGAGGCACCCGGATAAGCACGGTGACGATCAGGGAGATCCACATGGGCGTGGTAGTGTCCCCTGCGCCCCGCATCACCCCCGACAGGCTCTGTGTCACCGCCATGGCGATATAGCCTGCTGCCAGGATCTTCATCATATTGGCGCTCAAAAGCACCAGCTCCTCGGTATCGCTGAAGATTGCCATAAGGTATCTGCCGAACAGCAGGATCATAAGAGTGATCACCGCAGATGTGGCAACGGCGATCAGCGTTCCCTGCTTCGTGCCCTGCTCTACCCGGTCCATGCGCTGTGCCCCCACATTCTGTCCTGCATAGGTGGTCATGGCCGTGCCGAAGGAAAAGTTGGGCATCATGGCAAAGCCGTCCACACGCATGATGATCACGTTCGCCGCGATCACCATCTCACCGAAGCTGTTGGTCAGGGACTGCACCACCACCATTGCCAGGGAAAAAATAGCCTGGTTGATGCCGGAGGGCAGGCCCAGCCGGATGATCTCCATGGAATATTTCTTTTTCATCTTCAGGTATTCCTTCTTAAAATCAAAGGTCTCCTTCATCCGCATCAGCCGTACAAAGCACAGGACGGCGGACACCGCCTGGGCAATCACGGTGGCATAGGCCACCCCTGCCACGCCCAGATCGAGATTTGCCACAAAGACAATGTCCAGCACAATATTGATGCCGGTAGCTACCAGAAGGTACACCAGCGCCGAGATGGAATCTCCAAGCCCCCTTAAGATACCGCACAGAATATTGTAGTAGGCGCTTCCCACGCATCCCACCATCAGTATCACCAGATAGGAGGTACACCAGTCTATAATGGAATCCGGCGTGTTCAGAAGCTCCAGAAGGGGTCTGGACAAAAGCGCTCCCAGCACCATGATGATAAGGGAGGCAATGCCTGTGAGGGTCACGCAGTTTCCTATAGTGACGGACAACTCCTCTCTCTGTCTCGCTCCGAAATATTGGGACACCATGACCCCGGCGCCCACGGAGATCCCCACAAACAGCACCAGCAGCAGATTCATGATGGGAGCCGCGCTGCCCACCGCAGCCAATGCGTTGTCTCCCACATATTTTCCGATAACGATGCTGTCCACCGTGTTGTAAAGCTGCTGGGCAATGTTCCCGATCAGCATGGGAATGGTGAAAATAACGATTTTCTCCCAGGGTCTGCCCACCGTCATGTCCGACGGCATAAAAAGCTGTTTGATCGTCATGATAATGTACTCCTTCTGAATTTTATCCGCTGGTTTCTTTCCGTTTCAACATTATAGTACTTTTCCGGGAAAAAGAACACCCTTTTATTCCGAAATTCCGTAGCCCATGTTGGGACGTACCGCACAATAGGTAATGTCAAGCAAAAAAACTGTCAGGAAAATACCGCACAGGATGAGACGCCAGCTGCGGGAGAGCTTGTGGTACAGCCTCATGTACAGGGGCATGAGATAACAGTTCAGCGCCATACCTCCCAGGCCGAAGCACACTGCTCCCAGCAGGCATATCCGCCCGTTCAGGTCCAGGTGGTAGCCGCTGTAATCCCACCAGCGCACTCCCCATCTCCACTCCAGAAAGACGCTGGTAAAATACTCCAGGGCGGAGCAGATCACCCCGGAGAGCAGAAACGTCACAAAGGGCCTTCTGCTTAGACGATGCAGCAGAAACCACAACAAAAGCCCTCCCACCCCGTAAATGGGCAGATAAGGGCCCTTATAGATCCCCCTGTTGATCCAGGCGTGCTTCGTCACCAGGAAGATCCCTACCTCCCACAGCCATCCCGCAAAGGAGACCAGGAAAAACAAGATCACATAAAAATCAAAGGTTCTCGCCGTTTTTTTCTCCATGGAAACAGCATAACCAAATTGCCGGAAATCATGCGGACTATCCCAGGATCCCTAGATAATCTCACACTTCCAATCATGCGCCTTTCGGCCGGGTCAGTCCATAGCTCATATCCAGCAGGTTCCGAATCTCCTGCTCCGGCACAGTGCCATCCAGCAAAATGCTGATCCACTGCGCCTTATTCATGTGATACGCCGGAAGGAATCCGGGCTGTGTCCGCAGCGCTCCAATCAACTCCGGATCGCACTTCACATTGAGGACCTCCGCCTCACCCTCACCGGGAAGTCCCAGCCTGCGCCGTTCCACCCGCATAATAAGTCCGTACCATTTATTATTTTTCCTATGCCGCAGCACCGCATTGTCATCCTGCCAGGGATAGTCCGGCTCCGTACCGTACTGCCGCTTTGCCCATCGAAAAAGCTTCTGTCTGTCCATAAGGCCGCTCCTGTATCCACTGCCGCAGATCCTCATTTTGTTCTATATTCAATATCGCTGCCGTCCAGCGCGGCCTGCAGCTCCGTACACATGAGCAGAAACGCCCCCACGCCGTGCAGATCGTTGACATGGACGGGACGGGCGCAGTAAAAGTCATAGTCGCCCACGCCTGTGCCGATACACACATTTCCGATTTGAATATCCTCACCCTGCCAGGTCAGGGATCCCACCACCCCGGAGAACGCACGGCTGGCCCGCTCCAGCCAGGAGGCGTCCAGTATGCCCTTGCGCACGCCCCTTGCCATGGCGGCTGCATACAGGCAGGAGCAGGAATTCTCCAGCCAGTTGCCCGGCTGTTCCGGCTTATTGACCACCTGATACCAGCGTCCGTCGGCGCTTTGATACCGGGAAAGGGCTTCCAGCAGGTCCTTCACAATACCGGCCAGCTGTTGATAACGGGAATCTTCCCTGTCCGGCTGCTCGCCGGGCATTTGCGCCAGCTGCTCCATCACATCCAGGATCGCCACCGGCACCCAGCCCATGGAACGACCCCAGAATTCCGCAGAACAGCCTGTATCCGGATCGGCCCATTCCATCTGCCTTGTTTCATCCCAGGCATGATACCACAGGCCGGTCTTAGGATCTCTGTTATTTTTCCGCATCAACAGTATTTCCTGCACCGCCAGGTCCATCAGCTCCGGGCGCTTGAATCGGCGGGCATATTCGGCAATGAACGGGCATACCATATATAATCCGTCCAGCCACATCTGGCCGGTACATCTCACTTTATGATAAAAGCCGCCGCACTCGCAGCGGGGAATGTCCGGCACCTGGGCCATAACCGTATCCATGGCTGTCCGATAAAAGGAATCCCCTGTGGCGTCCCAGAGAAGATACAGCAGGATACCCGGCTGAATATCGTCCAGGTCGGCGTGCTCGTACTGCAGTATCCGGCTTCCGTCCGGAGAAAAAACGGAGCGAAGCCACGCCCCCGCATAATCCATATACCGGGCTTCTCCGCAGAGGGCGGCAGTCTTGCACACACCTGACAGGAAAACTCCCTGATGATAATGAAAATGACCCTTTGGAGGAAGCTCCTCCGCAGGGTAGAGACGCATCATCGTTTCACACGCCTCCTGTGCATAGGCGATTGGTTTTTTCAAATCCATGGCTCCGTACTCCTTTATTCTTTATCTCGCTGTTCGTGTACCCAACGCTTCAAAATATATTGCCAATTCATCCCATCCTGAAGCACTCTCAGAATCGTTACTACCGATAAGCTTTCGTCTACAATATAAAAAAGAAGATATGTACGATACGGTTTTAAATATATGTCATACCCTCTGTAACGAATCCCTGTTATATTGTGCACTCCGGGAAGTGTCCTCAAGCCGTTGACTGCTGTTTTTATTTTTTTGGTAAAGTTCTCACCCAGTTCACGGTATTTGAAATTTTCCAAAATATATTTCTTCATTCCCCGGATATCATCTCTGCTGCTGTAAGTATATTTGATCTTATATAGCTTTTGCAATATGTCACCCAACCTTAAATCGCATCGATTTCAGCCCATAATTCAGTTTCATCCAACACTCGCCCATGTTCTACATCCTCTAACGCTTCATCAAGCTTTGACAGTAAAGCATCCATAGCATCTTCTACTGTATAAGAATTTTCCCCTGTTTTAACAGCCTCTGCTAATGCCATAAAATTGCCTCCCTCTACATCCTGTTTTTATTATTTATCTACATTTTTATTATATGCTGTTTTTATTGCTTTTACAAGATTTTTCATTCATATAGCAAAAAACCGCAGAGCAAGCTTGATCCACTCTGCGGTCACGATTCTCATGCGATCATATTCATCTGGTAGGCGAACGACGCGCGCCGCAGCTGGTACAGGCTTGCATCCGTCTGCGGGGGTCGGACGGCTTCCTTACCTTCTGTCTGTTGAACACCTGCTCCGTCATTCGTCCGCTGTGCTTTTCCCGCCCCGTCGGTCGTCCGAACTGCCCGTATCCCGATATCCTCGGATGTCTGAGCGCTATCCGATTCCACTGCCGCCGATACCTTTGATATCTCTTCCGCCGCAGGCTTCATGATCTTATCTGCATTCATCCTGCCCATCTGCATCTGCATGGCAATGACGTCCGCGAAATTGACCGTCTCGCCTCTCCGCAGAGGATTGAGATTCTGCTGCTCTTCATCTGTCATTCCCGAAAAGTCAGTTCCTGAGGATAACAAATCGTCACCGATGGGATTCACCTTAGACAGGCTTTTGCCGCTTACGGTATTCGTATTGTATATGTAGGGCTGGTACATCTGAAAGCCCACTGCTCCTATCCGCATATGCCGCTCCTTTCAAAAACGGAGAGATTACCGGACGCCGCCCGCCCTCTTCTCCGCATCCTATGTCAGCAGAATCATGATACGCGATCACATCACAATCACGGTATAAATACACTTCCTGCCCTGGATGATTGTATTATACCACGTACTATAGCCAGGATGCAACTGAATTTTACAACGTTATCGTCACCTCGTAACGGTTCAGCCATGCCATTCATAAGCTGCAGAAATATGCGTTTTTCAACAGATAAACTCTTACATCACGCCAGCGCCGAAAACAGGAAAATCGCGACCCCCAGAACTACCAGGACAATGCCCGTAGCCCGATTCAGGGTCTTAGGCTCCGCCCTGTTGGCAAATCTTGCCGCTATCCTTGCCCACAGCAGGGTAAAGACCACGCACAGGGCAAGGACCGTATGATCCGGCATACCCCCCAGAGCAAAGTGGGAGGCAGCTCCTGTCAGCGCCGTAAAGGTCATGATAAATACGCTGGTCCCCACCGCAGTCTTTAGCTCATAGCCCAGCACGGAGGTCAGGATAAGGAGCATCATCATGCCGCCTCCGGCGCCGATAAATCCGCAGATAAAGCCTATTATGACGCCGCATATAACGGACTGGACGATCCGCTTTTTCGGGGAGACCGCCTGCATCTCCTCCTTTGTGGTCATGACCGGCTTTACAATAAATTTGATCCCCAGAAGAAACGTCATAAACACGGAAAAATTTCCCATGGTCTGAGCCGGTACAAGCTTGGAGACATAGCTTCCCACAACGGTAAACACAAGGACGCTTGCCATCATTACCACGCCGTTTTTGATATCCAGGTTTTTGTTTTTACCATATGTGTAAGCGGAAACAGCGCTTGCCAGCACATCCGAGGATAGCGCGATACCTACCGCCATATAGGGGTCCATATCCAAAAAAGTGATCAACATGGGGCTGATCACCGCCGCGGCGCTCATTCCGGCAAAGCCGGTGCCAAGCCCTGCGCCCATGCCTGCAAAAAAGGTGATCAGTATCGTCCACCCTATCCCTGTCATCATATCTGTCATTTACACCTGCCTTCTCTCCTCTTTCTCTCCAGCTCTATCCATTCATCCAGCGTGAGGGGTTCATAGTCAGAATATTTGCAGAAGCAGTTTATCATATTGCAGGGAATGCGCTGCTCCACTCCCTGGGCATTTGCAGTCACTGTGCTACGGGTCATCTCCTGAAACTGCTCCAGGAGCCTCTGATCCCCGCTGTCATGGACATGGCCATAGAGCATATAGGTCCTGGGTTCGCCTGCTTCATCCACCCGGTACTGCCCATTGTAACACATAATGGGGTAATGGCACAAGACCACCTTTCGCCTGTTATCGGAAAGCTCCGCATAGGGCTTGATCCAGATAAAGCGTTTTGCATTAAAATCCGTCTGCTTCACAAAGCGGTCGTGGTTCCCCGTTATCAGATACAGCTTCCCGTTCAGTTGGGTCAGAAGCTGATTTGTCTGCTCCGCGGTTCCCCAGGACAGATCTCCGAGGATGACTACCTCATCCTTTTTGCGGACCTTCCCGTTCCATTTATTTATCATGTATTCGTTCATTTCTTCCACACTGCCAAATCCCCGGCAGTCCATCCTCGTGTTCATCGCCCCGTGAAAGAAATGCAGATCCGCAATGTAATATCTCACCTTATTGACCTCTCCTACTGGTTTTCCAGCACATACATCTGCACCCTGTTCTGGATAAGCGCCGCCGCGTCCTCCGCCGTCTTTTGGCCGGAGAAATAGCTTCCCAGCTCCTCGGAGATAATGTTCATTACGATCTTATCCTCAAATGGGGTGGCGGTCACAGACTCCACATAGGCAATCAGCTCGTCCAGCTGTTCCCTGTCCAGAGGCGGCACGGCGGCTGCGCTTCCTCCCTGATCCATATACAGGTCATACTCCACCTTTTCACCGTTCTCATTTATGTAATAAGAACGCCTTGTCTCTTCCTCCGCCCATTCCTCGAACAGCCGTCTGTTCACAGGCAGGCTGCTCTCCAGGCTTTTCTGATACTCCTCCGTCAGATAATACCTCGCAAAGTCCCAGGCGCCCTCCAAATCATCAGACACAGCGGAAAGAGCCATCCGATTTACGGCCTGTACATAAGCGCCGCTGCCTCCTTTGCCGCTCTCAGTCTCCCCGGCCGATTCCCCGGAAACGGCGGGAAATCCCACAAGGGAATACTCGCCGCCCAGGTATCCGTTCAACCGATAGAACAGCCTTTCGTCCACATCCTGGCCAAAGATCCCAAAACCTAATTCCATCAACAGCGTACGATTCTTCAGGTACTGCAGCTCATATTCTCCCTCGCCGCTCCATCCGGCATAGCTTCTTTCCTCCGGCAAAGTACGGGCATACTTCATGAGCTCGATAAATTCCGGCGAATCAAAGGTACACTTCCCCGTTTTTACATCTATAAAATCATTCCCTCGGTACTCCATCACCTTTTCCATAAAGGTATCCCTGCTCAGCCCGTCCATCAGGCGGGCGTCCCCGCCCATTTCCTCCAGTACCGCCAAAGCCCTTTCCACGGACCAGCCCTCTTCGTCCTCCACAAGGGAGGATCTCGCCGCCATGGTGGAAAAGGTAAAGGAAGGTACTACGTACATCAGTCTGCCGTCAACGGAATAAGCCTCAAACACATTTTCCAGATAGTCCGTCCGGGACAGCTCCTCGTCCTCCTCAATCAGCTTTCCCACATCTGCGATCAGTCCTTTTGCAATATAGCTGTCCATGGGCAGGGCTTCCTCCTGAAAAGGTCCCTGAACCAGTATGATATCGGGCATCTTACCTGAGACCATGTCAAGATGCAAGGCGTCACTGGTCTCATATTCTTTCACCAGGACCCTGTATTTATCACTGCTTCTGTTGTACTGAACTACCCGCGTTTTAACGCCGTTCACGTTGAGCCCCGCCAGCACAAGCACTGCCTTGTCCGGAATATCCTCCGGCCGTGTGTATTCAAACACACCGGCCTTCAGCGCCCTGCCGTAATCCTCCTGATAAAACATAACGAAATGAGTTTCATCCAGCTCCTGAAGAGCCCGCACATCCGTAATATTTCTGTCGGAGTTGATATAGCTCATTTTCAACCGGCTCTGCTCATCACCCATATTCCAGGTATAGACTCCCGATGCATTTCCGTATGTCAAATCGCTGCCCTCTCCTGGAGAAAAAGCAGTGTTGCTCAAATTAGCAGCAGAAATATTCTCCGGCAGTACAAAGCTTTCTCCCAGGGTATCCGTCTGAAGCTCATATTCCGTCAGAGAAAGACCTTCACCCTCCCTGCAAAGCAGCAGGCAGGCGCCGTCCTTCCTTCGCAGCAGTCTCCTGCAGTTACTGAGCGCCCCGGCGGTTTCCTCCGAAAGGCTTTTCTTCCCCGCCTCCGACAGACTGCCATCCTTTCCCACAGAGACCCTGTACGCTTTTTCTCCGGTCAGCAGCAGCTCCAGGGAACCGTCCTCTTCCGGCAGAACAGCCCACACGCTTAGACCCTCCCCGCTGTCCTCAGGGGTTTCCGTCTGCCACAAAAGGCTGCCGTCCTCATCCCAGCAGCACAGATATTCATGCTGCTCCTCCGTGGACCGATCCGTCAGATAATTTACATAGGTGTACTGATATTGGCGCAGCGCATAGACCCTTCCGTCCGGCCCGAATGTAAAATCACTGTAACGGGTATCTTCCGTTTCCCAAACGTTTGGATCCGGTTCCTTCGCCGTTTCTTCCGCTTCCTCTTCTCCGTCCACCCTGCCCGGAAGCGCAAGGAAAGCCGTGCTCAGGACATTCCCGCTTTCATCTGCGGAAAATATATAATACTTATGGCCGTTGTCCCAGTCGTATACTTTCATGGCCGCGTAGATCCTGCCGTCATGATATGCCAGGGCTTCTATATTGTCGCTTTCCTCCACCCTCGGAAACTCGATCTCGCTGACCCGATAGACATTTTCCTTCGCAAGCCCGGTGTTTGCATTGGTTTTGACGCCGGTACTGCCAAAGCTGCTCTCAGCGTCCCTGTCATTACTTCCGGGCGCATTGGAAGCTCCGGAGGCGTCGCCCGCACTCCCGGACCCGCCGCCCTGACTGCCTCCGTTTGTACTTTTTACATCTGTACTCTCTTCTCCGCCAGCGCCGCAGGCGCACAGCCCAATGGCCAGCGCAAGCCCAAGCCCGGCGCAGAATATTCTTTTCCGTCTTTTGTTTCCCATACTCAATTCTCCCCGGCAAACTCATTTTCAAAGGCAAGCTCCACAGCTTCGGGCGTCAGGTCATACCACCGGACATCCTCTTTTTCATCTTGATGCTGCTGATCCGGCATTTCTTCCTGGACATAGCCTCTCTCGAACAGCTGCAGTCTGCCTATCCCGCTATTATCTATACCTCCTGAATAGTAGAAGGTTCCGTCTGTTTTCAGATTTATAAGCCCTCTATATGGCAGAGTAAATCCGTGGATCTCCTGCTCCTGAGAATACAGAATTTCAAATCCGTAATCCAAATCACTGTTTGCCTTTATCCAAAGCACAACTTCATTGTCTCCATCTCCATCCATATCAACGATCGTGAATTTTGTCACCTCCGCCGTCACCCAGTCCTCTTCGGAAACAACCTCCTTGATATTTTTAATGTTTATGTTTCTGTCGCCAGTCCAAAAATCCACAGCGATAAAATCTTCCTCCCCTGAAAGCACTGCCTTATACCTGTCGGACGGCTCATCGCTTACGGCGTCCGCCCTTTCATCCGGCAACGCCGGTGCGTCATCCGCAGCGTCTCCATTGCTCTTTATATTGTTCTCGGCACTTTTTTCGGGATTTTCTTCCGCGCCGTTTTCGAGATTTTCTTCAGTACTTTTTTCGCTATTGTCCCCCGTACTGTTTTTCGTATCTTCTCCCACACCTTCCTTCATGCTTCCGTCATCAGAGGCAGCTGCTGCTTCTTTCGCGGCGGCTTCCGCATTTTCGGCATTTACCCTGTCAGCCCCGCAGGCACTAAGCAAAAGAGCAAGACATACATACAAAACACTGATTTTGAATTTCTTCATGGCAGCGCCCTCAACTTTCATTTTACAACTTTTTGAAAATTTTAAAACCTCTATGCATC
Organism: Bacillota bacterium; assembly: GCA_023663285.1. Classification (GTDB taxonomy): domain Bacteria; phylum Bacillota; class Clostridia; order Lachnospirales; family Lachnospiraceae; genus Acetatifactor. The sequence goes on along the minus strand of JAMPHT010000053.1, from coordinate 3,495 downwards.
AAATCTGTATCAAATATTTTCTTTCCGCCTTTTCCGCAGACGGACCTTGTGGTATAATGATTCTAGTGATTGTTGACTGCAAAAGACAGGAGGACAAAATTATGCTGGCAGAAAAAGCACCCATGGGGTGGAATTCATGGAACACCTTTGGAAAGAACATCAACGAACAGCTGATCCTGGAAATGGCGGACGTCATTGTGGAGAAGGGATACAGGGACGCAGGCTATGAGTATGTGATCATTGACGATTGCTGGTCCCTGAAGGAGCGGGTAGATGGGAAGCTGACGGCCGACCCGGCGCTGTTCCCCCACGGCATGAAGTATATCTCCGACTATGTTCACTCCAAGGGGCTGAAATTCGGTATGTATTCCTGTGCGGGCTTTATGACCTGTGCCGGCTACCCCAGCAGTTACGGACATGAATTCGAGGATGCGAGACAATTTGCGGAGTGGGGAGTGGACTACCTGAAGTACGACTTCTGTAATTTCCCCGCCAGCGGCAACGCCAAAAACGCCTATCTGACCATGGCTATGGCCCTGCGCAGCAGCGGCAGGGATATTCTGCTGGCCGCCTGTAACTGGGGCGTGGAGGATCCCTCCGGCTGGATGCGCTCCCGCGGAGCACACAGCTACCGCTCTACCGGGGATATTTTTGACGTTCCCAAGAGCTATAAGGATATTTTCAAAAGCCAGGCGGAAAACCTTGAAAACAACGGCCCCGGCTGTTATAACGACATGGATATGCTGATCACAGGTATGCACGGCAGGGGGAACGTAGGACTGGACGGCTGCAGCGACGCCCAGTATCTGCAGCACTTCGCCATGTGGGCTTTCATGGGTTCCCCGCTGATCATCGGCGCGGATTTGAGAAACATAGATGAAGCCAACCAAAGGACCCTGCTCTGCAAGGGGCTGATCGCCATTGACCAGGATCCGGAATGCCGGCCTGCGTTCCTGTTGGGACACAATGGGGAGAAGACCTACACCATGGCTAAGATCTTAAGCGGCAGCCGCGTGGCCTTAGGCTTTTTCAATCTGGACTCCGCCAACGACTGGGAGAATACCATGAGCATTTCCTTTGACGACCTGGGCATCCACTCGGAATCCGGCATGGCCCTGCGGCTGACGGACGCAGTCACCGGGGAGGATATGGGCGTCTATCGGGACGGGATCCGCTGCAGCATAGCCGTGGATGAGTGCAAGGTCCTCATCGGAGAGCTGGTGCATGGATAGGCCGGCGTACTGTAAAAAATGCGGCAGACTGCTGACCGATGATGAGATCGGACTTCATAAAAAGCTTTTCAATCGGGCGGCAGTCTCCTTTATGTGTATTTCCTGCTGTGCGGAATATCTTGACGTTACCAGGGAGCTGCTGGAGGAGAAGATCCGGCAGTTTAAGGAAATGGGATGCACATTGTTTGGGGCAAACTCTATTATTGACTAAAAGAAATTAGCGGAAAAACGAGGAAACAATCATCCTATGAAAGAAAAACTACAAGGTATCTGTACAAAAAAAAATCTGGCGCTGCTTTGTCTTACGATACTCCTGCTATCATTGATTCCCCTGCTGTATGTGGGCAGATATGACCATCCCACCGGGGATGATATATACTATGGCGTGGATGCGCATCTGGCCTGGGAGTCCACACATTCCCTCCCCCGCACCATTGCAAGTGCCTGGCAGGGTACAGTGCAGAATTATTACACCTGGCAAGGTACTTATTCCGCCATGCTGCTGATGCACCTGCAGCCCACTGTTTTTTCGGAAAATTGTTATTTTTTGACTCCTTTTCTGATTGTGGGACTAATGCTGTGGGGAGGCTGGTATCTGCTGCGGCAGATAAGCCGCTATGTGATTCCCCTTGACAGATATGGACGGATAGGAATCTGGTCTGTGCTGATGCTCTTTATTTTACAAGGCGCGTTTTCACCGGGAGAGGCCTTTTACTGGTATAATGGCGGTATGTATTATACCGGCTTTTTCGGTCTTACTCTGCTGATGTTCGGTCTGCTCTGTAAATATGCGGCCACCGCCAAAAAAAGAACGCTGATTCTTATGCTTTTCATGGAACTTCTGATAGGCGGAGGCAATTATCTGACACTGCTCTGGGCTATGATCGTGCTGGTACTGACCGCGGCCCTGCAGTGGCTCCGCAAATGTCCGGACTGGGGGGGGCGAATCGGCCTGACCTGCGCCGCCCTGTTTCAGATTGCCTGTTTTGTCGTCAATGCTGTCGCTCCCGGCAATGCCATGCGCGCTGCCACCACCGTCCAGACCCCCGCCTTTAAGGCTATCCTGCTCAGTCTGCGCCAGGGTATTGCATACTTTTCCATCTGGTTAAACGGTTGGTGGATTTTGGGAGCCATGGTGCTGCTCTGCTTTATATTGCCTGTCATACGGAAAATGTCTTTCAGCTTTTCCTATCCTCTTCCTGTTTTGGCATTCCTGTACGGTATGTTCTGCGCACTGTCCTGTCCCACTTTTTATGCACAGTCCAACACAGGCCCCGCCAGAGCGGTAAATGTCTGCTATTACGGTTTTATCCTTACCTCCTACGTTGCGCTTTTTTATCTGACGGGATGGATCTATAAAAAATGGAACTGTCCCGAAGAATATACCGCCGCCTTAAGACCCATATACTGCCGCCTCCTGCTTTTTGCGCTGGCACTGCAGTTAGCTGTCGGACTGGTTGATAATACCTTTCTGCAGACCACCGGTATGCAGGCTCTGCAGGATATCATTTCCGGAACGGCCGCAGCTTACGATCAAGAATACCGGGAACGGATTCGGCTGCTGGAGACCTCCGCCGAGCCCGATATTGTATTTATGCCTTATCAACATCGGCCGCATACCGTGTATGTGGGAGATTACGGCGGCGACGGCTCCTTTGGCACTAATCTGGCGCTTGCCGCATGGTATGGGCATCGTTCTGTAATTGTGGATTACAGTGCATCAGAATGATTATGTGAACGATATTGGAGGAAATTCCCATGATTCATTTCCGGAAGATCACAGAAGAAAATTTTACGGCAATTATACAGATGAAACGCCCGGAGGGGGAAAATTTTGTAGCCTCAAACGCCTATTCCCTGGCGCAGGCATGGCTTTACAGGGAAGCGGGCGACGTTTACCCTTTTGCTGTCTATCATGGGGAAGAGCCTGTGGGTTTTATGATGCTGGATGAGGACAGTGACGAGCGGTGCCTGGTGCTGTGGCGGATCATGTTTCCTGAAGAGCATCAGGGCAAGGGATACGGCACTTCAGCTATACAGCAGATGATTCAACTGGCAAAGGACTCCGGCAAATACGACTTTATCATCCTGGACTATGTACCGGAAAATAAAATCGCAAAGCATATCTATGAAAAGCTGGGCTTCCTGCCAACCGGAAGAATCGTCAATGAGGGGGAGATCGAGATGAGACTTCCATTAAAATAATGCTGGTAGCCGGACTTGAACCGGCACGGAGTTGCCTCCGAGAGATTTTAAGTCTCTT
>JAMPHT010000052.1 GCA_023663285.1 Bacillota bacterium | reverse complement strand
TTTTCGTTCATTAACTCTCTGAGAACACCAATATGATTTACCAGATCATGTTTAAAACGCCGCACAGACACCGATTGCTGTAGCTGATAATCGTATTGCTGTTTTTGCATATACATAAAAGATTGCAGCTCCTGCTTCTGTCTGTTTGACAGTATATTTTTAACAGCAAAACTAAGCGTGAGGAAAATGGAATAGATCGCTCCGATGATACTGATAAAAAATATTATATATGCATCCCATCCATACATCATATGATTTTCGTTAAAGAATACAAAAACAAAATTGTAAAACATTTGAAAAATACTGCCTTGTATTAAAAGCGCAAACTTATATTTGAACTCTATATCACACAGATAAACTTCATGCTTTTTTAAAATCCGCAGATATGCCGAAAGATATATCAGGAATGAAATCAGATAGGCGGGTTCCATCCACCAAGCAAGATCCGTATCTGTAACTCCTCCGCCTATCATCATGACTTGTATCAGCATGACACTGAATGTGTCAACGATTCCGGTAAAATACATGAGGGCAGCACTTAATACAATCAAATGTCCTAAGCGGTCCTCGAAAAACAAACAGATGGAAAGCAGGCTCCAAATAATATAAACAATCGGTGAATTGGTATCACAATATGCATTGAGGACACCTGCCAACAGCACACTTAATGCGGATATACCAATAAAAAGCTGTTTTTTTCTTGGGCTTATCTTAAATCCATAATAGATTATAAACAAATATATTAAATAATTTGATATGTTGTCCACAATATAAATCATATTTTTTACTCTTTCTCCTGTTACCAGAATTTAATGAGCTATATCAAATCCATTATGGGTATGATGTCCGTTTTGCCCTCCCGGTCTATGAGGAAAATGTACTCGTTGCCATCCTTACAGGTTTTCGTTTTTCAGCGCATCAATGGGGTTATCCTTCTTCACCTTGCTCATGGAATACATCATGGTGGCAAACACTACCAGAAATACGCTGAGCACCGCAATGCCGATCGCACCCCAGGGCAGGCGATACTCCGTTTCATACCCTCCGCTCACCGCCCGGTAGATCAGCCATGTGACGCCCGCGGAAACGGGCAGGCCAAAAAGCAAAGCTCTTGAGCCGTACAGCAGACACTCAAAATTCATCATTCTGTTAAAGCCTCCCTTTGTCATGCCCACAGATTTCAGCATGGCAAATTCCCTGCGGCGCAGATTGACATTGGTGGAAATGGTATTAAACACATTTGCTGCTGCAATCAGTGAGATCAGCACGATAAAGCCGTAGGAAAATACCTGAATGATAGTCACAATATTCCGCTCCATCTCCGTACTTTCGGCATAATTGGTAATATATCCCCCGTTCACCTCATTCTCGCTGAGAACCTTCCTGAGATTGTCATAGCTGGCCCTGTGATTACCCGTGACCAGATAGAAACGACTGGCATAAAACACATCTCTGGTATCCTGGGGCAGCACACTTTCCAGCATACTTAAAGGATAGATCATCTGCAGATTGCCGCGATACGCCCTTGTGACATAGTACGGGGCGTCGGTGATCCTCTTCCCTGCTTTCAGAGTATATGTTACATATGCCTCCGCCTTGGGAACCTCTATGATATCGTTCCTGTCCTTATCATTACGGAAACAGTAGATCTCATTCCCCTCTTCATCATATTTCCCTTCCACCTGGCTGTATCCCTCGAATCTTCTGATAGACTGGCAGGCTATCTCGCAGTCGTCGCTACTTAATGTGTTCAGCGTCACATACTTCTGCTTTGCCGGGTCAAACCAAACGCTTCCGTCCACGGCGATCCCCAGAGGATCTTCAGTGTCAAAATAATCCTCTCTTTTCAAATGGTATGCCTCAAGAAGCCTCTCAAATTCATCATCCAGTATAAAAAACGCATATCCGTAAATCTCCGTCTCTTCCGCTTTCGCAGCAGCCGCTTCCTCAGCGCCTTCCGCAGCAGCCTCATCCGCTACCCGGTTTGCCGCCGCAAATTCATCGGTAAGATATCGATTGTCAATGTTCCCGTAAAAGTATCCCTTATAGGTATATGCCCCGTCCACCACATATTGATCCGACAGCAGCAGCTCCAGGATCTCTTCCGGCGTTCTTTTTTCCAGGTCGTCCCCTCCTGCTTCATAGCAGAGATCGTATTCCTCCGGCGCATATCCGCCGGAAACCGACTCCATCAGATAATCGGTAAAGGCAGAGGCGGACACGAACAGGACAATGCTCATGAAGAGGCTGATGACAGTAGCTCGGTATTTCCTCCTGCTCCGCTTATAATATTTGCCTGCGAGGACGCCGGGCAGGCCGAACAAAAGATAGGTAAGCTTTGCGGTTCTGACCGGTTTCTCTTTCATTTTGATGTCCGTGTTCTGGCGTATCGCCTCCACCGCGGAAATCCTTGTTGCTCTTTTGGAAGGAAGCCAGGCGGAGATCAATACGGTAATGAGTGCAATGATCGCTGCGGCCGCCACCGCCTGCCAGGAGACACAGACACGCATGGGCACAACAAAGGTCCCCACTACAAAGCCGCCCAGCAGGGAGGCAAATTTGCCGCCGATCAACAGCAGTGTCACGCCGATTCCCGCAATGCCTCCCAGGATCCCTAAGGGAATACCCACTGCGCTGACAGCAAGGGCTTCAAAAATCACCATTTTCTTTAACTGCTTTCTGGTGGCCCCCACCGAGGACAGCAGGCCAAACTGCTTCGTCCGCTCGGATACGGAAATGGAAAAAGCATTATAGATCAACGACACGGAACCAAATATGATCAGGCAGATGACAATGGCTGCCAGACTGACGATCATAACGTTGAAGGAGTCATATTTGGACACTCCCATAAAAAGCAGCACATCCGTATTCTGAGTGCCGCCCAAACCCGTTTCACGCAAGGTTTTTTCCAGGAAATCAGACACCTCCGCCGGACGCTTCATCCGGAAATAAACGTTAAACCTGGCGCTGTCCCCGAACTCCCCGTCTGCAACCGTAAGGGCGGTGTAACCGGGAGCCGTCCGTTCTTCAAAGGAAGGGCGTTCATAAATGCCCACCACGGTATAGGTTCTGGTGTCCCGCACCTCGATGACCTCTCCGTTGAACACGTCTCCGCCCGTACTGCTGTCGTAAATGTAACAGGGATTGTTCTGTCCCATGGAATATCCGTCCAGCATTCTTTCCCCCAGGTCCAGGGTAATGGTATCCCCTTCCCTGTAGTTGAGCCCGCCGTTGGTGGAAAGATGCCGGGGGATCAGTATCTCCGCCCCATTCTCCGGCAGACGGCCGGATACAAGGTGTATAGGCATTGTCTCAAAATAATTTCCCGGCTGACCGCCGATGACATACAGATAGGGCTTAAATTCATTTTGACTGTCCACCCTTGCATAGCCCAGAAGCTGGCCGTATGCTGCGCCCGAAACCCTTTCGTCGGCGCTTATGCTCTGATAATCGCTCCAGGCGGCGTCGTATACCGCCCCGTGCCAATCTCCATCATTATAGATCGTATATTCCAGAAGATAGTTCTGTATGCTGGAGACAAAGGTAGTCACGGCGCAGATCATGGCTGTGGAAAGCATGATGCCGATAATGGTAACAACGGTTCTGGTCTTATTCTTTTTCAACGACTGAAGCGTCACCTTATAAAATATGTTCATCTGCGGATCACCTCGTCACGTGTGATTTTTCCGTCCTCGATGGCAAGAATGCGATCCGCCTGAAGAGCAATATTTTCATCATGGGTAATGATGATCAGGGTCTGATGATATTTCTGATTGGATAGCTTCAACAGATCTACGATCTCCTGACTGTTTTTGGAATCCAGATTTCCCGTAGGCTCGTCCGCCAACACTACGGAGGGCGCGTTCATCAGGGCCCTGCCGATGGATACCCTCTGCTGCTGGCCCCCGGAAAGCTGATTGGGCAGGTGATTCTCACGGCCTGTAAGCTTCAGGGTAGTCAGCAGCTCCTTCAGCCTGTCCTGATTCACCCTCCGGCCGTCCATGAGTACGGGAAGCGTGATGTTTTCCACCACATTCAGCACCGGAATCAGGTTATAGAACTGATAGATAAGTCCCACCTGACGGCGGCGGAAGATAGCAAGCTGCTCCTCGTTCTGGGCATACACGTCGCTGCCGTCCATGTACACCTTGCCGCTTGTGGCCCTGTCCACCCCGCCCAGGATGTGAAGCAAAGTGGACTTGCCGGACCCGGAGGGTCCGATGATTGCCACAAACTCGCCCTTGTCCACGGAGAAGGATACATTATCCAGAGCTTTTACCCGGTTTTCCCCTTTTCCGTAGGTCTTGCAAAGTTTTTCAACCCTTAAGATCTCCATAGTATAACCACGCCTTTCTGCACTTTGAAAGCTGTCAGAAAATGGCGCTCACACACGTGGCCGATTTCCGACAGTCCCTTATATCTTACGGATATAGTATGCGCCTTCAAAGTGACAGGGCGGTGACTTTAAAATTACAAAAACGTCATTTATTTCCTGCCTTTTCAATCACTAACGTACGCTCTCAGACGGTCCCCCTGTAAAATCGAAGGGTAAATCTTGCGCCCTTAGGCATCCGGTTTCCCGCCTTCACCGTGCCGTTCTGCGCCGTGATGATCTTTCGCGCCAGGGCCAGCCCGATACCGAAGCTCCTGTCGCCGGAGTCCTTTCCCTTATAAAAGCGTTCAAAGATATGGGGAAGATCCTCCTTTTGAATACCGTTTCCGTTGTCCGAAATGATGATTTCCGTATACAGCGCGTTTTCCGCTGCATCGACCTCTATGGTCCCGCCCTCCGGCGTATGCTCCATACAATTTTTGACAATATTTGCAATGGCTTCACAGGTCCAGGAAACATCCCCAAAAAACATTCCCTCCGCGGATACCTTCAGAGTCTGGTTCCGAAGCTCCAGCGGGACAAGCAAGGGCGCCGTCCCCTTTTGGATCAGCTCCTCCAGCGGAATATGCTCCTGCTTCAGCCTGGCGGTTCCCGCATCCAGCCTGGAAATTTTCAGCAGAGTGGCGATCAGCCAGTCGATCCTCCCCAGAAGCTCATACAGCTCATGGGATAGCTTCTGACGCCGCTCCTCTGTAATATCCGGCTCGGAAAGGAAGGACACGAGCAGATTGATGGAGGTGAGCGGCGTGCGCATTTGATGGGAAATATCTGCCAGTGAGTCCGCCAGATATACCTTGTCATCCTGCAGGCTCTGTTGCTGCTCCCGCAGGCGGACAGTCATTTTATAGACCTCGCTCTGCAGAATATTCAGTTCTCCCTCGGCGTATTTTTCCAGGGCCACCTGGCTGTCGCCGTGGAGAAGCCTGTCTATGTCCCCTGCAAGCTGGGCGATCCGCCTGTATCTTCTGCAGGTAGTCAGCAGATAAATAAGGATGAATGCCGCGCATACCCCAAGAGTAAACATCCCGAAGCGCTTTTCCCAGACAAAGGTCGTCACGGCAGCCGCCAGGGAAAAAATGATCTGCAGCAGCAATGTTCTCTTCACCTCAGGATTTCTGAAAAGCTTCATCATAGATCCACCTTGTAGCCTAACCCACGAACCGTTCGGATGATCGTCGGGTTCTGAGGGTCGTCCTCTATCTTTTCCCTGAGCCGTTTGATATATACCGTCAGGGTGTTGTCGTTTACAAATTCTCCTGCAATATCCCAGATCGCTTCCAGAAGCCGGGTCCTTGTGAGGACCGCGCCCCTGTTATTGAGAAACACAAGGAGCAGGCGGTATTCCAGCGCCGACAGATACAGATCCCGGCCCTTCTTGCAGGCAGTACCCTTTACGGTATCCACCGTCACCTCCCCCAGGTGAATGACGGAGCCGGCCCCGCCGGTGAGGCGGAGAATGTTCCTGATCCTGGTCACAAGCTCTCTGGGCCGGAAGGGCTTGGGGATATAGTCGTCCGCCCCCAGCTCAAAGCCCGTGACCGTACTGTACTCGTCGGCGGAGGCCGTCAGAAAGATGACAGGAATACCATAGATCGATTTGATGGCGGAGCAGAGGGCAAAGCCGTTGCCGTCGGACAGGGAAATGTCCAGTAGCGCAAGGTCAAACTGCTCCTTTTCCAGAAGCTCCAGCGCGCCCGTCTGTCCCGGCGCGCTTTTTACATGATACCCTTCAGCAGTCAGAAACTCTGTGAGATTAGTAATGATTCCCCTGTCGTCCTCCACCAGTAAAATTTTTGTCATGCTCCCACTCATCCCTCTCATAGAGCGCCTACGGCTCTTCTTCATAGCCAAACACGATATCCTCGCGGTATTTCATCAGCTCATCCTGTATGAACCAGTAAGGCTCCTGATTATTTTTTATCCTGAAGCTATACTGCTTGTAATCTCTGCACGCAAAAATCAGTATCGTTTCCTTATAGATCGGAATCAGGCCCTCCAGCTTGCCGGTGTTAACGTCGATATACGCCCTCTGTATATCTGCCACCGGCACAAGCTCCAGCCCGAATCTGGCCCTGATGACCGCCTGGCTGGTGACGAGCAGCCCGTTACACACCTCACAGGAGCCTGCTTCCCTGTCCATCCTGTAGAGCTGATGGATCGTAAATTTCTTTAAGTACTTTTTGGTCCTGATACTGGAGATCAGCCACAGGGAGCCAAATAAAATGACCGGAAAGATCATGCCCAGCATGGCAAGCGTCACCTCAAAAGGAATATTATCGAAGGTAATGCCAACGGGCGCTGCCAGGAGAAAAATCAGCAGGCAGATAAAAAACGGTATTTTCAATTTCCACAGAGATCCCCGGTATAGCTTACGCAGGCTCTTATATTCTTTCATTTGTCTCATAATATCCCCCATCAATGCGGTACACTCTGACGCCGTACCGCTCAATCGTCTGCCGCCCCGTCTCCTCCTGTCCGGTCAACAGGTTATACAGCCCTCTGTGAAGCTCTGCTTCCGCGGCTTCCGCCTTATAGTTCAGCACAAACAGGAAGCCCACGCCCTCCTTTTCCCGCAGAGCCAGCTCGCAGCCCTCCGGCAGGGAAATAATGTTCCCGAAAGGCTCCGCTGCTCCCAGCTTCTCCAGAAACACCCTTACCGTATCCTCTGCGAATGCGCCGCCGAAATAATACGCTTCGCCCCTGCCAAAGGAATTCCGTATCAGAGCGGGCGTCCCCGCATAGGAGCCGGAGGCGTATGTACCCAGGATCCGGGCCGTCTCCCCGGCAGGCGCCAAAAGATCATTGAATACCGCCGCCCTGAACAGGCTGCCGTCCCATTCCACGGTGACCGGCTCCTCGTCCGGCGGCACAAAGGAATATTCCGGAATGTCCGTCCCTGTCAGCTTCGCCGCCAATCCGGGCAGATAGTCCATGACGCATCTGCCGCTTAGATCCTTATAGCCCGTGCGGCAGCCCATCACAAGCTTTCCCCCCGCCGCCACATACTCCTCCAGTACCTTCATGCGCGCCTCCGTGAGGATCGAGGCATGGGGATAAAACAACACTTCATACTGCTTCAGGCTCTCTGCGTCCTTATGAGCTTCCAGATAGACATAGTCAAAGGGGGTATGGGTCTGCTGAAGAACCACAAAAAGGGCGTCCTGGCTGACCGAATCCACCCTGCCGTGCCATCTGTCCAGCCGGGCGTCCCAGATATTGTCATAATCCTTTAGGATACCCACCTTCGCCACATACCCGGCCCCGCCGATCTCCTGCAGGCATTTCAGCTTCCCGCTGACCTCTCTCACTTCCCTAAGCCGCCTGTTCTCCCTGCCGGAATAGTCCAGAATGCCGTGCCAGTAGATCTCTGTTCCGAAGGTACAGGTACGCCAACGGAAATAGCTGACGTAATCCGCTCCGTGAGCAATGCTCTGCATGGTCCAGAGCGTCAGCTGCCCCGGCCGGGGGCTTGGGGCCTCCATGCGGGTATTCCAGCCGTTGGCGCCGCTCTGCTGCTCCATGATGCCGAAGCTTGGAGACGCCGCCCGAACCTCCGCCAGATTCCGGCTCCACCATCTGTCCTTCATCGGATCTGCGGGGTCATACCCGTCCAAAGCATAGCCGAAATCGGGATAGGAGTCATAGGTCAGCACATCCAGGCTCTCCCCCATCATACGCTGATAATCAATATTGGAAAACATACCGTTGGTGGTGATAAAGTCCTCCGGCTTCTTATATTTCCGCACAATATCCGCCTGAAGCCTGGCATAGCTGTTCACACTGTCCGATACAAAACGATGATAATCCAGCACCTGATGGGGATTTACGGAGTTTGTATTGGTCCTCCTGGGCACATAGACCTCCCCCCAGTCCGTATAGGTCTGATTCCAGAACACCGTTCCCCATGCCTCATTCAATGCCTCCAGGGTCTTGTACCTTCCCTGAAGGAAGCTGCGGAAGGCAGCCGTATCGCTGTCGGAATAAAAGCTGTCGTTTTCACAGTTGAACTCGTTGTCCAGCTGCCACCCTACAATGGCAGGATGTCCGCCGTAATGGGATGCGGACTTTTCCACGATATTCCGGGTCTTTTCCCGGTAAACAGGAGAGTTATAATTATAATGCCTCCGGGAACCGTGACGGTACAGATGCCCGTCCATATCCGCGTTCAGCACCTCAGGATATTTCTCCGTCAGCCAGGCGGGCGGCGTGGCCGTTGGCGTGCAGAAGATCACCTGCATTCCCTTTTCCAGCGCCAGATCCAGAAAGCTGTCAAAAAACTCATAGGTGTATTCGCCTTCCTTCGGCTCGATCAGGCTCCAGGCAAACTCCCCAATGCGCACCGTCCCTATGCCTGCCTCCCGCATCCTGTCCAGGTCCTCCGCCCAAAGCCCTCTGTCCCAATGCTCCGGGTAATAGCACACTCCCAGGTCGATACCTGTTCCGTTCATCAGCTTTCTCATACCTTCTCCTTTTCATCGCCTTGACTCCACACGGCTGTCAGTCGTTTTGCAGTACCCGCCTGTACACCTTCGTGCCGAATCCGGGCAGCTCCTCCGATACCTCCCCGTAAATCTGCCGCCACTGCTTTGGCATCTGCTTCCATTCTACGGCTGTAGGGTTAAAATTCTGTACAAATAAATATTCCGCCCCCTCGTTCTGCCGGGTGCTCAGCTCCACTCCCTCAGGAAGCTCCGTCCACAAGGGCTTCACTCCTGCTGCCTGAGATACGCTGCGGCACAGATCGTTGTAAAGCTCCTGCTCGAAATCCGCACACACATAATATGCCATACCCTTTCCATAGCTGTGGGCAGTCAGCGCAGGCTGTCCCGCATAAAAGTCGCTGCCGTAGGTCAGCACTGCCTCCGCTCCCGACAGCTGCACCAGATCGCACAGATGGCTGCAGCCGTATTCTCCTGTCAGGCCCAGGGAATTCCCCTGAACGGCGGCTCCGGTGTTGCTCTCCCAGTCATACAGCCCGTCTATCTCCGCGCTTCTGAGACCGCAGACCTCCATCAGCTCATGGGGCGTCCCCTTAAGCCAGCACAGATCCGAATCGTCCACAATGCCGGACCAGTAGGTAAGGATCAAATGCCCGCCCTGCTCCACATACCTTTTAAGCTTTTCCCCAAAGCCCCGGCGGAACATATAGCCCATGGGCACCGCCACTACGGCATAGCCCTCCAGCTCCTGTTCCATGTCCGGCATATCCACGTTCAGCCCGATCCTCCGGAAACCCTTATGGAGCTTTGTCACCGCCTTATGATAATGCAGCCCCTGATTCCTGGGACCTTGGGCGTCCTCCATGGCCCACCTGCTCTCCCAGTCGTAAATGACGGCCGCGGGAGCCTTCACCCCGCTTCCCGCCAATTCGGAAAGGCATTCCAGCGCCTCTCCCACCTCAGTCACTTCCCTGAATACCCTGGTATCCTCCCCGCCGTAATGGTCGATCACCGCACCGTGGAATTTCTCATTGGCTCCTCTGCTCTGGCGCATCTGGAAATACTGTACGCTGTCAGATCCGTGGGCCACCGCCTGCAGAGAAGCCGCCAGCAGCATTCCCGGTTTTTTAAGCTTACTGACGCTCTGCCAATTGGTGGCGGAGGGACAGGATTCCATCAGCAGGAAGGGCTTCCGACATATGCTGCGCATCACGTCGAAATAGACCCCGACGTCCGCCGCCGTCTCCGGCTCCGGCTTCTTATGCCACTCCGGATAGCTGTCCCAGGAAGCGGCGTCGATCACATCCGCAAATTTATGATAATTCAGCCCGTCATAGAAATACATCATATTGATGGTGATGGGCAGTGTGGAGCCGCCCTCCCGAAGAGCCCTGGCCTCCGCCTTCACGAAATCCACAGTCCTGTCCGTCACAAAACGTCTCCAGTCCAGCTTTAAGCCGTGAAGATCCCTCTCTCCTATGGGAGAGGGGCTTTCTATCTGCTCAAAGGACTGATACCGATGGCTCCAGAAGGTGGTAGCCCACGCCCGGTTCAACTCATCTATGGTCCCGTACCTTTCACGCAGCCACTGTCTGAAAGCCTCCTGACAATAATCACAGTGACAGTCTCCACCCAGCTCGTTGGAAATATGCCAGCCCAGCACGCCCGGATGGGAACCGAAGCGCTCCGCCAGCTTTCTGTTGATGATCCCTGTCTTTTCCCGGTAAACGGGAGAGGTATAGCAGTGGTTGTGGCGTCCCCCAAAGAGATTCCGCCTTCTGTCCGCCGCCACCCTCAACACCTCAGGATACTTGTCCGACAGCCATTTGGGCCTTGCCCCTGACGGCGTGGCGAGCATGACATATATGTCGTTTTTATAAAGCCGGTCCATAATATCCTCCATCCAGCCAAAGTCAAACTTTCCCTCCTCCGGCTCCAGCATAGCCCAGGAAAATATCCCCAGAGAGACCTCATTTATCCTTGCCTTTTTGAAAAAGGCTATGTCCTGCTCCAGGATCTCCGGGCTTTCCAGCCACTGCTCCGGATTGTAATCTCCTCCATGTATCAGTCGATCTCTTGTAAATCCGCTCATTCCCTATCTCCCTTCCCGCCTATAAATTTTCACCTGACTTCTGCATTCGCAAACCGACACTTACCCTCTTCTGCGGCTGCTTACGATCGCCGAGCGTCAGTCAAACTCCCCATACTCGCAGCCCACATTACTGACATTTATGTCATCTATCAGAGTGTGATAGATCCCTTCTTTTTTATACAGCCTGATGCGCCCTGTCCCGGTGCCGCCGTTCCACAGTCTGTTATGACGCTTGCTGCCGTCCGGCGCCTCATAATTCACCAGCAGCATATCCTTCTTTTTACACCGGACCTCCGTAAGCATCACAGCCCTGCTGCTCTCCTGCTTTACCTGCCACAGGATGCTGTCGTCGGTCTCCACGCACCGGAACCTTGTCCTGGGAAAGGTCCAGAATTTGGAAAAGTTAAACTCGTATTCCTTCCCCTCATAGTAAAACGCCCCCAGCAGCTTTCGATCCAAGGGAATACCAAACACCCTCGGCTTCCCGCCGCCGATGTCAAATACACTGTTTTCCAGCTTTTTCCCCGTGAGCCTGCTGACCATGTGGTTAGAGGACAGCCACACCCAGGGGGTGGTAAAGTCACTGCCCCAGTTCTTATCCGCGTACCCCCAGCAATTCTCCGGGCGCACGTCATATATCTCCCCGTTCCATGCCACCACGCCGCTGTATGCCGTTTTCATCCCTTCCGCGTGCCAGTACATCTCAAAGGCTTTCAGCTCCCGAAACAGCTTCCCCGCGCCATACCCCACATTAAATGGGATCA
This sequence comes from Bacillota bacterium, assembly GCA_023663285.1. Classification (GTDB taxonomy): domain Bacteria; phylum Bacillota; class Clostridia; order Lachnospirales; family Lachnospiraceae; genus Acetatifactor. The sequence goes on along the minus strand of JAMPHT010000052.1, from coordinate 9,600 downwards.
TCTTCTCGATCTTCAGCTTCCAGGACATTTTGCCCGCCTGACACATATATTCGGGATGCGCCTCCGCTTCCGCCCTGCTGACGCTGACCCGCCCTCTGGTGGCCGTCTCCGACAGATAGCAGTCCTCCGCAGCCAGGGCAAAGGGCGCTTTCCCTTTCAGGGTCAGCTCCTCCCAGCCGAAAAACCGGTGGAGCTGTGCGCCGTCCTCCCCCCAGGAGCCCGCTTTCACCATAAGGTATGAGGGCTTCCGTCCCGTTCTTTTGTTCTCCGGCAGCTGTCCCAGAACCGGTTCCCTTTCCCCCCGGTCCGGATTGCAGAGGAAAAATTCAATGAAAAAGGCTTTTTCCTCCCCTGTGTTCCGATTCCTGCCCGTAAAGGAATGCCACCACCAGTCGTAGCCCTTCCCTCCAAACCTTCCGGTCAGCATACATTCGTTTCTTGTGATGTCAGACTTTGAAAATCCCGAATTCATAACCATACCTCCGAAAAATACCTGATATCCACTCTTACGCATACTAAAAATTTATTTTCACACTTCCAGTCATGCCTGCGCAGCAGGCACAAACCAATCCCACGGAGTCTGACGACTCCGAGAAGAACGCTGTCCTTGCGTTCTTCGACGGCTTCACCGCCTGTACAGCTCATGGGCATTTTCCCAGGCTGCCCGCCGCACCGTCTCCTCGTCCACACCTTTAAGCTCCGCCAGGGCGGAAACCACCCACGGAAGATTCAGGGAGCTGTTCCGCTTCCCCCGGTTGGGCTCCGGCGCCAGATACGGACAATCCGTTTCCAGCACAATGCGTTCCAGCGGAATATACTCCGCCGCCTCCTTCAGCTTTCTGGCGTTTTTAAAGGTCAGCACCCCGCCGATACCGAAGAAAAAGCCCATGTCCAGAAAGATCCTTGCGGTCTCCTTCGTGTAGGAATAGCAGTGGATGACGCCCCCAAGCTCCTCCGCCTTTTCTTCCGACATAATATCTATAGTATCCTTTGCGGCGTCTCTGGAATGGATCACCACCGGCTTCCTTACCTCTCCGGCCAGCTTAAGCTGCCGCCTGAACCACTTTTGCTGTATCTCCCGCTCCGGTTCGTTCCAGTGATAGTCCAGGCCGATTTCCCCCACTGCCACACATTTTTCCAGCTGATACTGACTCTTAAGCCAGGCAAAGGCTTCTTCGTCCAGCTCTCCGGCGTCGCACGGATGGATGCCCAGCGCCCCGTAAATATAATCATATTTTTCCATCAGCCCAATGATCCGCCTGCAGGCTTCCAGGCTTGAGCCCACGTTCACCACTTTGGCTATGCCGTTTTTCGGCAGCGCCTCCAGCAGCGCCTCCCTGTCCCCGTCAAATGCCTCGTCGTCATAATGGGCATGCGTGTCAAATATTTCCGTCATACCATCCCCCATGCCGCCTATGGCGGCTCAAACAATTCATGAACCGCCGTAGACCCGGCTTTCCTCCAGGATCTTAAATTTTCCTCTTTCCAGAGAAAGAATGGAAACCGCACAGTTTGGCAGGCTGATCTTCCAGAAGTCCCTGTCAGAAATACCTGCAATGCTGTTTAAGATACAGCGGTTGATCGCCCCATGAGCCACAACGAGAACATTCCCGCCTGCAGGATCCCCGCCACCGGAACTCCCCTCATTGAACTTTCTCTCCAGGGGCAGGAGCCTGTCTTTCAGAAAAGCTTCGGCCCTGGCCTTCGCCTCTCCGATGGATTCTCCGCCGCCGACAGGAACATAGGATTCCGGCCGGGCAAGGGGATGGACGGACTCAGGCTGTCCGGCTCCGAAGCTTTTGCCTTCGTAAGCGCCAAAATGGATCTCCTTCAGACGGTCGTCTGTCTCTATGGCCACAGGGCGGCTGCCGATCACGATCTTTGCCGTCACCAGCGCCCGCTGCAAGGGAGAACTGAAAGCAGCGTTAAAATGTATATTCCTTAGTCCCTCCGCCGTTTCTTCCGCCAGCCTGATCCCCGACTCATTCAGAGGAATGTCGCTCTGTCCCTGAAGCTTCCCTATTCTGTTCCACTCCGTCTCCCCATGCCTCATGAGATAAATTACCATATGCCCTCCATAATACGCCGAACCTCGGCCGTCACAAGCTCCGCCATCTTTCGCTGAGTCAGGGGGCAGGGATGCCAGTCCGCCCCATAGCCGTCTTTCGGGTCCTGGGGCGGCAGGGAAAGGAAATAAACCGCATCATCCTTCTCTGTCTCCGAAAAAATCTTCACCGCCTCCTCCAGCTCCTGCAGCACCCGCTGATCCATGGTCCCCAGCATACACAGTATCCTGGCCTTGGGATTATGCCCTCTGATCGCCTTCAAAAACGCCACATACTGTCTCCGGTACTCATCCTTCCTCTCCTGAATGTCCCTGCACCAGCTGCAGTCGTTGGTGCCTAAGTTTACCAGTATGATATCCGGCACAAATCGGCTGAAATCCCATTTTTCCCACTTTCCCTCATCCTCCCCGAAAAGCTTTTCGGAGCAGGAAAGATCCGTATATTCATAGATCTTCGGCATCAGGCAGCCATCCGAGGGCTCCGTGGCCGTCTCCTCCACATAGCCCGATATAATGCCGTTGCCGCTCCAGGAGATCAGGTTCGCCTCTGCATCCAGCGCCTTTGCCGTCAACAGGGAATAGGATTTCGTTGGATTTTCCGTGGCTGTATGAAAGGGCTGCAGCTCGTTTTCCGCCTCCACCCCGTAACCGCAGGTAATGGAATCTCCCACGATCTCCAGCTTCCTTTTCTTATGGGCAGGCGGCGGCAACAGCCTGTCCGTGTCGATCTCAAGATAGCGGACGCCGCATTTTCCAAACGCCGCCTCGGAATATTTTACCAACGTGACCGTGACCTGCTTCTCTTCCTGGCTTTCATAGAGGGTATAGACCGCCTCTTCCTTATCCAGGCAAATGCGCTTTACAGGCTCCTCCTCCCCGTCCACGTAGACTGCAATGCGGCCCCGCAGTACATCGCTGCCCTCGCCCCATTCATCGGCATTGCTCCATATGGCGGCCACTGCCTTCTTTCCCACAAAGGAAAATGAAATGCTGCTGCCGGAAAACCCCAGATGCCTGGTTCCCTCCACAAACAATGTTCTTCCTGTAACTTTTACCTTATCTTCTGTCGCCAAAAAGCGCATATCTATGATCCTGCCTTTCCCTAACCCTCGATCCCTGTATCTTAAGCCAGCGTGACTTTGAACACCACAGGCTTATCGCTGCTTACTGTCTCTGTCCTGATATGAAGCCCCTCACTGTCGCGGTTCCATACAGGCTGCTCTTCAAAGCCCAGCACCTGAACATCCTTAATAATGCCGTGGAATTTCGGCAGATGGGACGCATCCTGCTCTCCAAGCGCCTTCACCGTCACCCTGCCGTCCTCCGGATAGTGCAGACAGATAACATACAGGCTGTCCCCCTTTACGGTAAACCGAAGATCCTCAGAGGTAAACGCCTTGTCCCTGCCGTCGGTAAACTGTCCTTCCTCCACTCTGGTAGGCCCCTCCGCCGCGATCCTCCAGGGCCTGCTGCCGTAGATGGCCTCCCCGTTCTTCTCCATCCAGTCCCCGATCTCCAGCAGGACCGCCCTGTCCTCCTCCGAAATAGTTCCGTCCGCCTTCGGCCCTACGTTCAACAGCAGATTGCCGTTCTTGCTGACAATATCCGCCAGATCGCACAGAATATCCCTGGCCTTTTTAAAGTCATTGTTCTCCGTATAGCACCATGAGTTTTTCGCAATGGCGGTATCTGTCTGCCAATAGAAGGGCTGGGTCTCCGCAAACTGTCCCCTCTCGATATCCACCAGCGCAGTGCCGAACATGAAAGCATCATGCTTATAGCAGATAACAACCTCTTCTCCCCACTCCGCAGCCCTGTTATAATAATACGCCGCAATCTTCTGAAGGTAGGGTCTTGCGCTCTGATGCTGTATCCACCAGTCAAAATATAGAACCCTGACCCGATAACGATCTATCAGTTCACAGGTCCTTATCATCCAGTCCTCCAGAAATGCTTCGGAGGGCGCAGGCTCACTGAACAGATCGTAATGATCCCTCTCCGGCATGGCTGGCCAGTAAAAATCTCCCTCCTGCTCCTGATCCGTAATGTCGCTCTCAAATTCCTTCCCATGGCCCATGAAGAACCAGTGCTCGATGCGGTGGGTAGAAGCGCCGTTCACCATTCCTTTCCGGTCAAATGCCAGGGACAGTTCTCCCAGCACATCCCGCTTCGGCCCCATCTCCGCGGCATTCCACCTTGAGATCTCGCTCCGGTACATCTGGAAGCCGTCATGATGCTCCGCCACCGGTACTACATACCTTGCCCCTGCTTTCCTAAACAACTCCGCCCAGGCTTCAGGGTCAAACCTTTCCGCTTTAAACATGGGAATGAAATCCTTGTACCCGAAATCCTTCTGCTCCCCGTAAGTCTTTCGGTGGTGCTCAAACTCAGGGCTTCCCTGAATGTACATATTCCGGGAATACCATTCGCTCCCAAACGCAGGGACGCTGTACACTCCCCAGTGAATGAAGATGCCGAATTTAGCGTCCTTATACCATTCCGGCACTCTGTATGCGGACAGGGAATTCCAGTCCGCCCTGTAGGGCCCCTGGGCAATGACCTGCTCGATCTGCTGCAGCCATGCTTTTTTGTTATACATACCTATACCTCCACTTTCAGACATACCTGCGCAGCAGGCACAAAACAATCCCACGGAGTCTGACGACTCCGAGAAGAATGCCTGACCAAAGAGGTGTGCTATGCACCCTCTTGGCATTCTTCAGTGTGAGCAGGCGCTTCCTTGCGCCGTAGAATTTCTCCGCGAAACAGCCCTTGCTGTGAGCGGTTAGAAATTCTTCTCACATTTTTCGGCGCGGCTCAGGGTATCAGCAGCGCTTCCAGCTCTTCCCTGCTTTCCCGAAATACATCCAGATCCACATATTTTTCTTCTCCCGCAGTACCTCTAAGCTCTCCGGTATCGGAATACTGCCAGAAGGTCCACCGCCTCCCTATATCCACAGGGGGATAATACACGTTGCGGATCCAGAGCGGATATTTTTCAAAGCCGCCGCGGATGTATCTGTTGTATACTGTGTAAGTGGTGTAAATGATGGGCTTCACACCGTATTCCTGTTCCAGGGCGTCCAGCAGCTCCTGCAGTCCGGAGACCGTTTCCTCTTTCTCCGGCGGATCATTCCGCTTGTCCCCGTAATACTCAATATCCACCACAGGCGGAAGACGCCCGCTCATATCTCCTGCGGTGGCGATAAAGTGCGCCGCCTGGGAAGCCGGAGGGCTGTCAAAGCTGAAAAAATGATACACGCCTGCATATATTCCTGCCGCCTGCGCATTCTCAAGGTTTTCTTCATACCTCTCATCCACGTGGCCGCTGCCTTCCGTGGCTTTGATAAATGCAAAGTCAACACCCTGTTCCTTCATCTGCCGCCAGTCGATCTCCCCCTGATAATGGGACACATCCACGCCCTGCACAGGATAGCCCGCCAGAAGATACTGATTGATATTGATCTTCTTCAACAAGATCAAACCCGCCGTCACGCACGCAAACAGCAAGATCACAAACGTTATACAGACTACCTTCCAGCTTTTCTTTGCAGGCTGCGGATTTTCGCCGCTGTCAAAGCCCTTATATCCAGGGCGTGTCCCACTGATATTCATCCATGATGACCTTTCCGTTCCTGAATTTTACGCCCTCACTTTCCAGCATCGCCTTCTGCGGATTCGGCGCTCCGCCTGCACTGTCAAAGGCAAGGCTGCCGTCCTGCCGCACTACCCTGTGCCAGGGAATCCTGACAGGATCCGGACAGGCGTGAAGGGCATATCCCACTACCCGCGCCCAGCGCCTGCTTCCGGCCAGCGCAGCCACCTGGCCATAGGACGCCACCTGGCCCCTTGGAATTTTTTTCACCACTTCATATATCATATCAAACGTGTTCATATGTTACAATCACCTTTGTGCCGTCTTTATGAAAATCTTTATAAAAATAATTATACAGAAAGTTCTTTTTGTTTACAAGTTTCTCCGGTTTTCTTTCTAAGCATTGCTTCCGAAATACCCATTACCGCAAATATAAGCGGCGTGGATACCGCCTGTTGGAAACTGACGGTTCCATAGGCACAGTAACCTGCCATTGCAAGAAGCCCCATCAGTGCAAGCGAACTTTCATGTCTATGTTTCCACAGCCGTACAAACAGCGTCACAAAAATCCCCCCATAAAAAAGCAGTCCCAAAATCCCCTGATTTACCAACATATTCAGCCATTCATTATGAGCATTAGCATAATAAGCCGTCTCCCACTGGCCTGCGGCATGGATAATGTCATTTACCGGATACAACGCATAAATAACATTGCTAAGGCAGTCCGGACCAACCCCAATCAATTTTTCCGAAAAGCTTCCCTGCATGAAACTCTCTGCGCATATGCGCCACAACGCGCCTCTGCCATTTCCCCATGAATCAGTAATGCGAAGCAGCTCCCTTCCTCCGAGAAAAAACCAGGCAGGGTCCCATATCTGACAAGCCAGGAAAACAGCCACTCCAATCACCAAAAGTATTCCCGTCGTCCGCAGGACAATTTTTTGAATCGTCCCTGCCTTCAGCCTGTCCGTGTACCCTCTTTTTTCCCGAACACACAGCAAAACAGAAAATATTACAAGCACAAACAGCACGGGCAGCCAGCCTTTCCAAAAAAGCCCTCCCGCCAGTGTACCGTCTTCCACCAACATCAGACCTCTGAACCTAATACAGTATTTTCCTATGAAAACCGCCACAGGGCAACAAGTCCATACGTTCAAAACGGCGAGCAGCTTTCTCCTATCTTTCAAGGACCATAAAAAAACTACCGTCATTTCTGCAAGCAGAATCAAATAACCGCCTTCACTTCCCTGTGTCAGGATCGTCCAAAACAAAAGCAGACATCCTGTCAATCCCGCCGCCCGCCGAGTTTTGCCTTCCGCACAGGCAAAATAGATGCATACTGCAGATGCCACGCTGAGATAACCACAATACCAGTTCTGATTTCCAATTGTGGATAGAAGATGCGTCCTGTTCCAATCATCCAAACCCACAAACATTGAAAAGGGATCGAATACATAGCGATTTAAAATCCCCAGTGCCATCACTGCTGCTGCGCCCGCATAAAAAGCCCACGCAATCCCTTTAAAGTCGTCACACCACCTGGCGACTGCAAAGTAAATCCACACAAACATCAGTTGAGATAAAAGACCCATATACCATCCCGGTGCTCCCCACCATGCCTGAGTCCTATCAGCCGAACAACACCAGGACATAATAGAGCCTGCTCCATAAAGCAACACCATAATATCCGTATAAGACAGTCTGATATGCTTTTTCCTTTCTCCATCCTGCATCACTGCCATAGCTATGCACATCATCGCTGTCACAGCCGCAAAAAACAACGTCATATTCCGAAAAAAAAGATATTTTATATCTCCTATCATCACATAGCCGTTTGGCGCATATAGCGGTAGAATCAGCAGAATTAGCACAAGATATACGTTTATTGATGTTTTTAAACCATCCTGAATTTTGATACGCATTTTCTCCCTCCGGTAATTTTATGACATAGACAGGATAAACCAAACAGGCTGCGGAAAACCATTCCACAGCCTGCCAGGCATTTTAATCTTTTTTTAATTATATTGTCTTATTTTATATTGATCTGCTGTCCCACCTTAATACGATTGATATCGGTTATCTGCGAATTCTTCGCCACAAGCTCGTTCAACGTCATGCCGACTTTCCGGGCGATCTTGCTCAAAGTATCACCGGCCTGCACGGTATAAGTAGCATCCTCAACAACTGTTTCGCCGTTTCCGAAAAGGCTTGCCAGATAAAGAGGACCATACCAGCGAATGTCATCATCTAACGCCGCACCTGCGGGAATAGTAACAACATAGTCCACGCCTGCATATGTATACTCCATTACTAATGTCACATCCTTCGCCAAAAGCAGCTTCATATCTCCGTTAGACAGAGTAGTTACTCCCTGGAGAGATACAACAGCTCCACTTTCCGCAACAGCCACCTGCTCTTCAAGTTCAATATGCACATCATCAGAACTCCTGAGAGTATTACTCGAACCCGCGCTGACCGTATTATTCGAAGATGCTGTCGCTACCATAGACAGGAACGCACCTCCCATCGGTGTAACTGCAAGTGCTCCCGCCAGTAAAAATGCTGAAAATACCTTTTTCTTCATGATAATTCTTCCTCCTGTTCATGTTATATAATGTGCTTTTAATTTTACCCCCCCGAAAAAAAGTCAAGTCTTTTTTCTAAATTAATTTCGGCGCCTTAATTTCGGCGAGCGAAATGTGCTCTTTGGGCCCAATGTGTTTAAAGAACACATGAGTATTGACCCTCTGATCCCTTTTTGGAATTGTGTATCCGTTAAAAATGGGTTATTATAATGTCAACAAATTCGGAATCATGGAGGTGTATTATATGTTAAAAGCAATAATTTTCGATTTTGATTATACATTGGGAGATTCTACAAATGGTATTGCATTAAGTATAAATTATGCCTTGAAAGAATTAGGTTATGCAACCCCGAATATTTCAGATATAAAAAAGACAATAGGATTATCTTTAAAAGAAACATACTTCAAACTAACATCGAATGATAATTTAGATGAGGCAGCGCAATTCATTGAACTGTTTAAAGAAAAAGCCGATAGCGTTATGGTTGCTAATACCGAACTTTATGTTGGAGTAAAAGATGTTTTGCAAAAGCTGAAATCCAAAGGATTTAAAATAGCTATCGTCACAACAAAATTTCATTATAGAATTGAACAGATATTAAGCAAATTCAATGCAAATGAGTTGATTGATATTATTGTGGGGGCTGAGGATGTAAAAATAGAGAAACCTAATCCGGAAGGATTGCTTTGGGCTATTGAACATTTGGATGCAATGAATGATGAGGTGCTTTATATTGGAGATAGTTTGGTTGATGCTAAGACAGCTGAAAATGCAAAAGTTGAATTTATTGCTGTACTAACGGGAACGACCACAAGGGATGATTTTAGAAGTTATAATAGTGCGTATGTAGGCGAAAACATATCGGATGTTTGTAAATACATTTATAAGAACACTTTTCCGAAAAGAGTGTTTTGATATGGGAAAATCGCCGATAATAAATTCAGACAGTAAACAGTTAAGACAGGAGATGGCCTATATGCTTCCAATAGAGACAACAGATATGAAACAGCTGATAAATTCCATGGAGAACACCATGAAGCTGCAAAACCGGGCTACTGTGTGGTGTATGCTTTCAACTCCTCCAAAAATTCCTGATAATCACTGTCAGACCAATAGAATGTCAACTCTTCCTCCGTGTATTCGTCCGGAGTGTCACGCAAAAAAAAATTGAAATTATGCTTTACTCGCTGACTCTTGAATATTTCCATCAATAAGTATTCTATCTACAACTTTATGCAATTCCTCTATACTATATGGTTAAATTAATTCAAGAGGATAATCCCTTACCTTTTGTTTTGGCGACACCGATTGCTTTCTGCTGCCGCAAAGATACTGAATCAGCTTCCCAGTGGTC